>NZ_JBVJHH010000021.1:0-164669 GCF_055586905.1 Streptosporangium sp. NPDC048886 | reverse complement strand
CGCGATGGCGGCCATGTACAGCCGCCCTGGCAGGCCGTTGGGGTTCACGAGGACCGCCATGCGGAGCTCGTGCCCGCCGCCCGCGGCCGGCGCCCGGGCCGCGGGCAGGGGAGGACGGCAGAACCACTGTTCATCGCTTTGCCTCCGGTCATATATACGCCACCGTATAAACTGAGACTAACCCGGTTTATACGGTGGCGTATACACGGGGAGAGGTGAGGTGAGGCACATCATGGGCGCGTCCCGCACGCCGCGTGACAGCTGGATCGAGGAGGGGCTGCAGGCGCTGGCCGCCGGCGGGGTGCCGTCGGCCGCTTGGCGCTCCTCCGTCCGCGACGCCGTCGCGGACGTGTGGCACGCTGGTCGGCAGCTGGCGACACGTCCGGGAGAAGACCGCCGATCCGGAGGGCTTCCAGACCGCCTCTGGGAGGGAGGACATGCCTGAGTCCGAGGGAATGGACCTGCTGGAGCGGCACCGGACCGCCCTGACCGGTTACTGCTACCGGATGCTCGGCTCGCCGTTCGAGGCGGAGGACGCCGTGCAGGAGACCTTGGTGCGCGCCTGGCGGAGTCTCGACCGGTTCGACGAGGGCCGTGCGCCGCTGCGGTCGTGGCTTTACGCCATCGCCACCAACGTCTGCCTCGACATGCTGCGGGGTGCGCGGCGCCGGGCCCGGGCGATCGACCTCGGCCCCTCCGTGCAGGCCGGTCCCGACCTCGGAGCGCCGCTCCCGGAGAGCGCTTTCGTCCAGCCGGCGCCGGACGGCCGCCTGCTGCCCGTCGGCGGCGATCCGGCGGAGTTGGCCGCGCAGCGCGACACGATCCGCCTGGCGTTCGTCGCCGCGCTGCAGCATCTACCGCCCCGCCAGCGGGCGGTGCTGATCCTGCGCGACGTGCTGTGCTGCAAGGCCGACGAGGTCGCCCGGCTGCTGGACATCAGCGTCGCGTCCGTCACCAGCGCGCTGCAACGCGCCCGGTCGAAGCTGAGGGCCGTCTCCGCCGACCCGGGCGAGCCGTACCGGCCGATGGACCAGGCGCAGCGGCGTCTCCTCGCCCGGTACTGCGACGCCTTCGAGCGCTACGACGTCGAGGCCATGATGGCGCTGCTGCACGAGGACGCCGTCACGTCCATGCCGCCGTTCCTGTGGTGGCTGCGTGGACGGGCCGCGATCCGCCGGGTGCTGCTCGCGGCCGGGCGGCCCTGCGCGGGCGCGCGCCTGGTGCCGACCACGGCCAACGGCTCGCCCGCGTTCGCGCAGTACCAGCCGGCCGGGCCGGACGGCAGGCTGGAGCCGTTCGCGCTCGTGGTCCTCGCACTCTCGGGCGGGCTGATCGTCGAGGTGACGACCCACCTCGACGCCGACCGGCTGTTCCCGCTGTTCGGTCTGCCGGCCACCCTGGAGCCCGAGGCGACGTCCTGAAAGATCTCCCGGACCGGCGATGAGTTTCCGACCGCCGCTCCGTATTACCCGCGTACCCGGTGGCGGTCACCGGGACCGGAGCGGAAGGACGGCGACACGATGGCGGACTACGCGGATGTGAACGGCGTGCGCATGTGGTACGACGAGCGGGGCGGAGGAGAGCCGCTGGTGCTGCTGCACGGCGGGTTCTCCGACAGCAGGGACTTCGACGGCAACCTCGGCGCGCTGGCCGACCGCTTCCGGCTGCTGCTGCCCGAACGTCGCGGCCACGGCCACACCGCCGACGTGCCGGGGCCGATCACGGTCGAGGTGATGGCACGGGACACCATCGCGTTCCTGGACAAGGTCGTCGATGGGCCGGTACGGCTGGCCGGCTACAGTGCCGGCGCGATCGTGGCGCTGTGGGTGGCCGTGCGCCGCCCCGACCTGGTCGACCGGCTCGTCCTGATCAGCGGCGCCTTCGACGCGGAGGGCATGATCGTCCGGCCCTCCGCCGAGGGGCCGCTGCCCCCTCCCTTGGTCGCGGCCTATGCGGAGGTGTCGCCCGACGGCGCCGATCACCTCCCGGTCGTGGTGGCCAAGATCGTGCGGGCGGTGGCCGAGGAACGCGGCCTGACGCCGGCTGATCTCCGCACCGTGACCTGCCCGGTGCTGGTCATGACCGCCGACGACGACATCGTCACGTTGGAGCACACGCTGGAGCTGTACCGGGGCCTCCCTGACGCCCAGCTGGCCGTCGTTCCCGGCGCGTCCCACCTCCTCCTCCACGAGAAGTCCGGGCTGTGCACCGGGTTGGTCGCCGACTTCCTGACCACCGATCCCACGCCCACCTGGATGCCTGTCCGCCGCGCCGGCGCAGGCCCTTCGGAGGGCTGATCCCCACCGACACCCGTGCCCCGTACTGAGCGCCGCCCAGGCCGGCGCTCAGTACGGCACGGCCACCGCCCGGGACCCGGGATGCCGCCTGCCTGGACGTCGTCGCGTGCCGGCAGAGGGCCGATCTCCGGTGCCCTGGTTCTGCTAGGCCTCGCAGTTGGGCTCGGACTCGCCGGCGCAGGTGTCGAAGTCGGGTCCGCCGTCGGTGGTGTCGTTGCCGCCGTTGCCGAACAGGAAGTCGTCGCCGCTGCCTCCCACGAGGATGTCACGGCCGGAACCGCCGGAGAGGCGGTCGGAACCGGCCGATCCGAAGATCTCGGCGAACAGGGAGGTGTTGTTGCGCACGGTGTCGTTGCCGGTCCTGACGTTGACCGTGATGGTCGTGACGCCCGCGCAGGAGACCGTGCCGGGCCCCTGCTGGACGCATCCCGCACCCGCGGTTACCGAGTGCAGGCTGGAGGTCACGGTGACCTTGCCGCTGAAGGGGTTGATGTCGATGTTCTCGTTACCGGTTGTCCCCACGACGGACATGTTCTGAAACGAGCCCACCGTGACGGTGACCCCCGCCGCGTGAGCCGGAGCCGCAAGAACGGCGGTGGTGGCCAGACCGGCCGCGGTCAGGGTCAGGGCGGTGATGGTGCGACGCGTACGCGACATGAGAGGAATCCTTTTTCTGATCTGTGAACCTCGGACGGTTCCCAGATAAGCGGCGGTTCGGAGAACTGTCCGCGTCGTTGTACGCACACGCAGTGTGATTTTCTCGCCGACCTTCATTTCACGGTCGGTCACCTCCAGGCACCTCAGGTCGCCGACACGCCTTCAGCCGGCGGGGGAGGCGATGACGACGGTGACGTCGGCGGGCGTGTCGCCGGTGCGGTAGGAGTGCGGGGCGTCGCCGGTGAAGGGGCGGAAGTCGGCGGCCGCGGGTGTGCGGGCGTCATGTCGCCGCGGCGGTTGACCCTGACGCAGGGTCAACCTCTCAACATGGTGGCATGACCACGAGAACCAGTGCGATCGAGGTCGCCGGACCGCGCAAGTCGTACGGCGACCACGGCGGCGACGAGGAGCAGGCTGAGAGAGGCGACAGGAGGATGCGGCACTTCACGATCCACCACGACGGCGTCACGATCCCGGTGTCTCGCGGTGGCCGGGGACGACCGCTGGTCCTGTGCCCCGGGCTGAACTCGACACAGGCCGACCTGCACGAGCTGGCCCGGCGGCTGCGGCGCGATCACGACGTGGTGACCTTCGACCTCCGGGGCCACGGCCTCGCCTCGGCCGCCGACCGCTACTCCTTCGAGGCGTTCCTCAGTGATTTGGTCGCCGTGATGGCGGAGCTGGGACGCCTCGGCCTGGATGCGGCGCCCGTGCTCGTGGGCTACTCGCTGGGCGCGGACCTGGCTGTGCACTATGCCTCCGAGCATCCTGGCACCGTCGCCGAGCTCGTTCTCATCGACGGGGCGAACCCGGTGCCCGAACCGTTCATCACCGAGGCCCTCCTGCCGGAGTTCCGCGCGATGTGGGAGGACCTGGCGGCGCAGCAGGAGGCCGAGCGGGGCACCGCGCGTCAGGTGTTGCTCACCGCCCAGGAGATTCTCGAGCTGAATGTCGAGATCGATGTGGTTCGGTCCCGGATCCTTGACCGGTACAGGAAGGTCGACCGGCCCATCAGCCTGATCATGTCGACCTCGATGGCCGGCGACAGCGGCGAAGGGCACGCGCCGCGGTTCAACCAGAACTGGCGCGCCGGTGTCGAGCGGCTTGTCCACGAGCAGCCGCACATCGCCACGTCCTGGCTCGATGCCGATCACGGGCTGGTCCTCACCCACGCCCCGGAGATCGCCCAGATCATCCGGAGTGCACAAGACCCGGCCGGCCAGGCGATTTCTTAGCGACTCCTGGAAGACTGGCCTGATGCTGACCATCGGCGAGCTGGCGTCCTACGCCGGAGTGACGGTGCGCGCGGTGAGGCACTACCACGCCAAGGGGCTGCTGCCGGAGCCGGGGCGGGACCACTCCGGCTACCGGAGATACGACGCCGGCGCCGTGGTCGAACTGATCAGGATCCGGACCCTGGCCGAGGCCGGGGTCCCGCTGGCGCGGGTGCGGGAGCTGCTGCAGGCCGACGAGGAGGAGTTCGCCGCGGCGGTCGCGGACATCGACAGGCGGCTGCGGTCCGAGATCCGGCAGCGGCAGCGGCACCGGGAGCGGATCGCCCGGCTCGCCGCCGGGGACAGCCTGGCGCTGCCCCCGGAGGTGGTCGAGTATCTCGAGCGGCTGCGGGCGCTCGGGGTCGACGAGCCGATCGCCCAGGCCGAGCGCGACGGCTGGATCCTGCTGGCCGCGCACTCACCCGAGCGAGTCCCGGAGTG
Source organism: Streptosporangium sp. NPDC048886 (assembly GCF_055586905.1). Lineage (NCBI taxonomy): Bacteria > Bacillati > Actinomycetota > Actinomycetes > Streptosporangiales > Streptosporangiaceae > Streptosporangium > Streptosporangium sp. NPDC048886. The sequence continues at coordinate 160,000 of NZ_JBVJHH010000021.1, read as the reverse complement.
GATGGCGCGCAAGCGGGAGCAGATCGCCGATCCGCGGCTCATCGACTTCTTTCTCACCCTGGGCCAGGCTCTTGCCCGGACCGCCGACGACCCACGGCTGGTCGAGCTGGCCGACAAGCTGGCCGCCTACATCACGCAGATGGCCGAGGAGAGGGGCGAGGACTATATCGACGACATCGACATCGAGCCACCGCTCGCCAAGCTGATGGACACACTGGCGTTCGACACTGTGCCGCCGGCCCGTCGGCTGATCGAGCTGCTGAAGAAGCGAGGCTGGACCGGCTGGACCAAGCTCGAACGCGTGGACCCGGCACGGGGTGCGGTCGGAACACGGCAGAAGGACACCGCGGTGCGAGGTTCCCGGCGTCATCGGTGACGACGGGCCAGGCCAGGCCCGCTGCCGGCAGTCGCTCCACGGCGAGGATTCGGGCGCATCGCCTGAGGTTCCAGTGGGTGGAAGGCACAGAGGGCAACGCGCGCGGCGACCGGGGACGCCTGGGCCGCGAGCACCGCAGACCGCCGCGCGTCCGCCAGCCGCCTCGGTCTGCCGGCCGTACTCGGCATCATGCTCGGCCATACCGTGATCGCGCTGGTCGACGCGTTGCTGATGGCGGCCTCCGGCACACCGACCAGGTCGTCACCGCGCCGGCCAGCCCGGAGAGCCGGATTGGTCCGCGGTTCGAAAGGATCAGCGAGTCCGTGCCGTCGACGGCCATAAACTCGGCACTTATTGCACTCTCTATAAATATTCACTATGAAGACCTTGCGGCGCGGCACTGATGTCGGAATGATCCCAGTAGGAGAGCCTGCACTTGGAACAACTTCCTCTGGAGTTTGTCAATAATGAGCAACCATGTGCCGACCGGCTGTGACGACCCGCAGAGGTTGCGTCAGCTGCGCCTACTCAGCGCCATCTCCCACCCTGCCCGGAACACAACCGGAAGTGCCGTGTCCGCGCGTACGCCGGGCACGCGCTCGGCGTACGCGGCCTGAACGCTCGCGTAAGACGAGGCCATGAGGACCGCCTTCAAGGCCGCCCGGGCCGGCGGGCCGCAAGCGCCGACCGCCGTCGGCCAGCGCGCACTCGGCACTGCGGCCCTGGTCCTGGCTCACACCCCGCACCGCCGCTGCGCCTCACCTGCCGGCACTCCTCGCACGCCGCCCCTGAGACCGACCTCTCGACCCCCCGGAAATCTCGCTTGAAGGGATGCCCATGCGCCGCTTAACCCCTTCCCTCGCCGTCGCCGTGGCCCTGACCGGACTGCTCGCCGCCACGAACACCACCGCAGCCGCCGCCGACCGCGGCACCAGACCGAGCTACAGGCTGGACTGCGACGGCGACGGCCCGGGCAGCACCTGCACTGTGGTCGCCACCGGCAAACCACGCCCCCACCGCGTCGAAGAGTTCGTCACCACGGTCAGGAGAGGCGACCAGGTATGGGCGCGAGACACCCTCTACAGCCGTGAAGGGCAGGTACGCGGCCGCCCGTTCGTGCTCCCCGACAAGGACGTGACGGTCGACGTCTCCGTGACCTCATTGCCGGACAGGCACGTGGGCTCACCGCTCCGGCTGATGGCGTGGAACCTCTTCGTCGGCGGCACGTTCGACCGCAAGGAGACCACCGGCGAGAACCTCACCCAGATGATCGACTACATGAACGAGGTCAACCCCGACATCCTCTTCGTGGTCGAGGGGTACGGGTCCGGTCAGAAGATCCTTGACGGGCTCAACGTCGGGCGGGCCGAGGGCGACCGTTTCACGGGCGTGCAGCTCACCACGCCCGAGGACTACAGCCACAACGGCGACAACCTGTGGCTGTACACCAAGCTCAAGGTCGAGAAGGTGTACCCGCGCTATGCCGACGCCGACATCGACTCCTTCAACCTCGGCGGCGCCCGGCTGGGCCTGCCCAACGGCAAGCACGTCCATGCCTTCAGCCTTTGGACCTGGCACGACGGCTGGGCCTACGGCGACACCCACGACGCGGCGGTGCAGAACACCCACGGCCTCCCGCGCACCAAGACCAACGGACAGATCCTGGAGGGCGACAACCTCCGCCGGGTCGCCATGGGCAAGGCCATCCTCGAGAAGGCGATCCCGTCCTTCATCGGCGACGACGACGCGCCGGTGCTCATGGGCGGCGACCTCAACGCGCAGTCGCACCTGGACTGGAGCGAGCAGTTCGCCGATGCCCCCGGCCACGGCGGCGTGGTCCTGCCCTGGCCGTACACCAAGCTTTACACCGACGCCGGTTTCATGGACACCTTCCGCTACGCCAACCCCGACGCCGGCATGTACCCCGGCCGCACGTGGAGCCCCTTCCACGGCATGGGCGCCATCCCCGGCCGCATCGACTACGTCTTCGCCCGCGGCAAGGACGTCCGCGTCCTGGGCTCCCGCGCCGACATCCGGCGCCTGCCCCGCCACCAGCGGACTCCGCTCGACCCGCAGTATCCCTTCTACTCCGACCACGGCTCCGTCATCACCGACATCCTGGTCCGCGGCAAGGGCACCGGACCCGACCGGGAACCCGTGACCGAAGAGCCCGGCAAGGGACGCCACATCTGGCCGACGGAGCCCGTCGGGCGCCGCATCCCGCCCGCCGAGCTCAAGGCCACCGCCAGCACCTTCAAACCCGGCATCGGCGACCCGCGCAATGCCGTCGACGGCAAGCTCACCACCGACTTCCACTCCGACTACCCCGTGGTCCCGCCGCAGCCGCACACCATCACCGTCGACCTCGGCCGAGTCAGGGAACTGTCGGCCGTACGGTTCCAGCCCAAGCTGCGCACGAACATGAACGGCACCATCCTGAAGGGGATGGTGCAGGTCAGCGACGACGGCATCACGTTCAGGGACGTCACGGCTGTCGAGTGGCCCCGCATGACCGCGCCCAACGACGTCAGCCTCCAGGGCGTCTCGGCCCGATACGTCAGGCTGCGCTCCGACTACGGCATCGGCGGCGCCTCCGCCCTCGCCGAGATCATCCCCTACGAGAAAGCCTGACGACGAGGGTCGGTCGGGCAAGGTGAATGTTGCTCGGCCGACCCTTCGCGAGCAGAGGCGTCAGGGGAGACGCTGAGGGGCGGCGGGGCTGGAGATGGTCCCTTCCAGCGAGAAGAGCCACTCGTCCACATGGTCCAGCGCCAGGCAGGCTCCGCCCAAGGCGACGCATTCCTCACCGAGCGTCGAGGGGCGGATGTCGGGAAGGCGCAGGCAGTGGGGTTCGAGGGCCCGGTTGAGAGCGGGAAGCAGGACGTCGGCCGAGCGGGAGAAGCCACCGCCCAGGACGACCAGCTCAGGATCCAGCGTCAGCACCATGGCGGCGGCGCCCAGGGCGAGGTGGCGAGCGTAGACATCGACGGCAGCCTGGGCTTCGGGGTCTCCGGCCCGGGCCGCGTCGAAGACGAGCCGCGCAGCCTCCTGGGGTGACGCGCCCGCGGCCGCGGGACAGCTCTCCAGGTGGCCGGCCATGGTGCGCCACCCGGTGATCTCCATGAGGCCGACCTCGCCGGTGGCCCCGCTGAACCCGTGGTGAAGCCGGCCGTTGAGGATGAGCGCAGCGCCGGGTCGGCGGCCGACGTGCAGATAGACCAGGTCTCGAACGCCTGCCGCGACGCCGAGCCGCTGCTCGGCGAGGGCGGCGAGCTTGCTGTCGTTCTCGACGGTGATCGGGCAGGGCAGCCGCTGCCCGAGATGGCCGGCGAGGTCGACTCCGGGCCAGTCGGGGAGGTCGTTGACCCGGGTGACCAGCCCTTCCCGGTTGACGACGCCGGTGCTTCCTGCGGTGGCGCCCCACAGGTCGGAGGCTGCCAGGCCTGAGGCGACGAGCGCGGCGTCGATGGCCCTCCACGCGGCCTCCAGTCGCTCATGCCGGGCAGTGTGCCGGTCGACGGCGACCCGGCCGCTGGCGACGGTCCGGCCCGCAAGGTCGGTGACCACGGCCAGGACCTTGTGAACTCCCACGTCGATGCCCAGCACATGCCCGGCGTCGGTGCGGAAACGGTAGCGCTTGGCCGGCCTGCCCAAGGTGCCCGGCGTGGGCTCGACCTCGGCGATCCAGCCACGTTGCTGGAGCTCGGCGACGACGTCGCCCACGGAGGCTCGTGACAGCCCGGTCTGCGCGACCAGCTCGGTGAGCGTCAGTGGTGCGCACGCCTCACGCAGGGCGCGAAGACTGTTCAGCATGTTCTGCTGACGCAGCCACTGAAGGTCCCCACCACTGGCCTGCACGGACTTGCTCCTCACTATCAATGATCTCTGAATTATGTCGCCCCCGGGCTAGCTGGATCATCCGGCACGGAAGGTCTTGACGGCAAGGCCGCATCTATGAATATTTATGGAGCCTGTAATAAAGGGGGTCTGCGAATGACAGTGACCATAGCCGTCGTCGGGGCGGGAGCGCGTGGCCGGATCTACGCCAGGGCGGCGGCTGCCGACGGCCGGGCGCGGATCGTGGCCGTGGCCGACCCGGCCCCGCTCGGCGCCGACCCGGCCGAAGCCCTGTCCGGGCACCTCGTCGTCCGGGCCGCCGAACGCGCCCGCGAGACCCGGACGGTGCAGGCACTGTGACCCCGATCCCGGCGCCATCCCGCTGCACACTCGGAGAACGGCGGTTCACCTTCACCGCCGCGACGCCGTTGACCGCCGACCCGGTGCTGGCCGGCGCCGCGACATGGCTCCGCCAGGCCCTCACCCCAGCTACGGGCCTACCGCTGCTCGAAGGCCCCGGCGGGGTCGAGATCCGCCACACCGCGGGCCTCGGGCCCGAGGAATATCGGCTCACCGCCACGACGGAGTCCGTGCTGATCGAGGCCTCGGCCCAGGCCGGCGCCTTCTACGGTGCGCAGACTCTTCGCCAGCTGCTCGACCCGGCCGCCTTCCGCGCCGGCCGTACCGGAGACAGAACCTGGAGCATCCCCACGATCGAGATCGTCGACGCCCCCAAGTACGGCTGGCGCGGCTGCCTCATCGACGTCGCGCGGCACTTCCTGCCCAAGAACGACCTGCTGAGATACATCGACCTGCTGGCCGCGCACAAGCTCAACGTCCTCCATCTGCACCTGACGGACGATCAGGGCTGGCGGTTGGAGATCAGGAAGTACCCGAAGCTCACGGAGATCGGCGCCTGGCGGCGCGAGTCCCCGCTGGGCGCCAAGCGGCACCGCCTGTTCGACGGGCGCCCGCATGGTGGCTTCTACAGCCAGGACGACATCAGGGAGATCGTCTCCTACGCCGCCGACCGCTCCGTCACGGTCGTCCCGGAGATCGACCTTCCCGGCCACACTCAGGCTGCCATCGCCGCCTACCCCGAGCTCGGCAACCTCGACGTCCCCCTGGAGGTGCGCACCGAGTGGGGCGTCGGCGAGAACGTGCTCAACGTCTCCGACGACACGATCGCCTTCTTCACCGATGTCCTCGACGAGGTCCTCGAGCTCTTCCCCGGCGAGTACATCTGCGTCGGCGGCGACGAGACCCCCAAGGCCCAGTGGAACGAGAGCGTTCCCGCCAAGGAGCGCATCCGTGACCTCGGCCTGCGCGACGCCGATGAGCTGCAGAGCTGGCTCATGCGGCACTTCACCGACTACCTGCTGGCGCGCGGGCGCAAGCCGCTCGGCTGGGACGAGCTCCTGGAGGGTGGCCTGCCACCGGGCGTCACCGTCGCCGCCTGGCGCGGCGACAGGTGCGCGGCGCTGGCCGCGCGAGCCGGCCACGACGTCGTCGTCTCCCCGTTCGCCGAGACGTATCTGGATTTCCGCCAGGCAGAGGGCGATCAGGAGCCGGTGCCGATCGGCAGCGTGACCTCCCTGCGCGCTGTCCACGCCTTCGATCCGGTTTCCCCTGGCTTCACCGGGGAGGAGCGGAGCAGGATCCTCGGCGCGCAAGCGGCGCTGTGGACCGAGCACATCGACTCGCCCCGGCTCCTCGACTACATGGCCTTCCCACGACTGGCCGCCTTCGCCGAGGCGATGTGGAGCGACGAGCGCGACTTCGAGGACTTTCTCGTACGGCTCGCCGTACACGAAAAACGGCTCGACGCCCTGGGTGTGGAATATCGCCCGGCCACCGGTCCGCGCCCCTGGCAGCAACGCCCCGATGCTCCCGGCCATCCCCGGACCAGGGCCGAGATCGACCGCAAGCTCGCCGTCTGGACCTCCAACCTGCGGCCCTGAACACCCCCCACCCCCTGGAGACAAACGTGCGTTTCCGCCTACCCCTCGCCTGCCTCACCGGCCTGGCCGTCATGACTGCCGGCTGCGGCTCGTCCAACGAGCCGCAAGCCTCAGGGAAGGCCACGATCAGCTACGCCATCTGGGACAAGAACGACCAGGCGAGCGCGGAGAAGATCATCGCGGCCTTCCAGCAGGCCAATCCTGACGTCACGGTGAAGCTCGAGATCACCCCGTGGGACCAGTACTGGACCAAGCTCCAGACGGCCGCGTCCGGCGGCGCCGCACCCGACGTGTTCTGGATGAACAGCCTCAACGTCCGCATGTACGCCAAGGGCGGGATCATCACCCCGATCGAGGAGTCGAAGGCCCAGGGCCTTCCCCCGGCGGTCGTCGACGGGTACCGCTACGACGGCAAGTTGTACGGCCTGCCGCACAACGTGAGTATCCCGGCGCTCTGGTACGACAAGAAGCTCTTCGACGCCGCCGGAGCGGCCTACCCCACCGCCGACTGGACCTGGGACGACGTCAAGGCCGCGGCCAAGAAGCTGACCGACCCGTCCAAGAAGCAGTTCGGCATCCTCGCCCACATGTGGGACCAGGGCGCCTTCTACCCCACGATGCTCCAGGCGGGCGGCCACGTGCTGTCGCAGGACGGCAAGAAGAGCGGCTTCGACGACCCCGCCTCGATCCAGGGCCTGGAGTACTGGACCGACATGATCAAGGACCGGGTCGGCCCCGTGGCGGAGGTCTACGCCGACACCGACCCCATCACGCTCTTCCAGTCCGGCAAGTACGGCATGCTGTACGGCGGCGTCTGGTTCGCCCCCACATTCTGGGCCAACCCCGAGATCCGTGAGCGGATCGACGTGGCCCCGCTGCCCAAGGGCCCTGGCAAGGAAGCCGTCATCCTGCTCGGCCTGGCCAACGCCGTCTCGGCCAAGAGCGAGCATCCGAAGGAGTCGGCGGCCTTCGCCGAGTTCGTCGCCTCCGAGCAGGCCCAGAGGATCCTCAGCGACAGCGGCGGCGGTGCCCTCTCGCTCCGCGAGGGCACGCAGGAGGGCTGGTTCAAGGCCTTCCCCTCCTTCCACCTGAAGGAGACCTACGACGCTTCGATGCCGTACGGCGTGCCGTACCCGGTGTCTCTGAACACCGCGCAGTGGCAGGACGTGCAGAACAAGCTGCTCGCCGAGGCCTGGGCGGGCAAGCGGCCGGTGGCCGACGTCGCCAAGGAGATCGCGACGCAGATGAACGAGATCCTGGCCAAGGAGTAACCGATGCACTCCAGGCGCGAGTGGGCGTGGGGATACCTCCTCATCGCCCCGATGGCGCTGGGTCTGGCCGTCTTCTACCTGTGGCCCATCGCCCAGACCCTGTATCTCAGCATGACCGAGTCGGGAGTCTTCGGCGGCTACACCTGGGTGGGGACGGTCAACTTCGCCGACCTGTTCACCGACGAGGAGATGTACGGCGCGCTCGGCAACACCCTGCTCTACTCGGTGCTGGTGCTGGCCGGCGTGCCGCTGTCCATCGTCGTCGCGGCGCTGCTGAACGTGCCGGGGCTGCGCGGGCTGAGCCTTTACCGGACCCTCTACTTCCTGCCGGTGGTCACAATGCCCGCCGCGGTGGGCCTGACCTGGAGTTACCTGTTCAACGGCGACTTCGGGACGATCAACCACGTCCTGGGCGCGCTGGGGATCGACGGGCCCTACTGGCTCGGCGACCCCGACTTCGCGATCTACGCCATCGCGGTCGTCGGGATCTGGAGCTCGATCGGCTACAACGCGGTGTTGTTCCTGGCCGGGCTACAGGGCATTCCGCGTCACTACTACGAGGCCGCCGAGATCGACGGAGCCGGGCGGTTACGGCAGTTCTTCCGCATCACGCTGCCGTTGCTCACGCCCACCACGTTCTTCGTCGTGGTCATCACGATGATCAACGCGCTGCAGGTCTTCGACCTCGTCTATCTCATGATCGACCCGAAGAGCCCGGCCCTGGAGGGCAGCCGCACGATCGTCTACCTCTTCTACGAGACGGGCTTCGTGCAGAACCAGCGCGGGCTCGCCGCGGCGATCGCCGTCATCCTGCTCGGGCTGATCCTGGTGCTGACCGCGATCCAGTTCAGGCTGCAGAAGAAGTGGGTGCACTATGAGTAAGCCCAGGACCTGGCCGGCGCATGTGTTCCTGGCCGCCGGCGCGCTGGTGATGCTCGCACCGTTCGCTTGGCAGCTCGTGGTCTCGCTGCAGAGCCTGCCGGACTCGCTGCGGGTGCCGCCGAAGTTCACGCCCTCCTGGCAGTGGTCGAACTTCGCCGACGTGTTCCGGTCGGTGCCGCTGGCCAGGCAGTTCCTCAACACGGTCGTGGTCACCGCCGCCGTGACCGCCGGACAGTTGCTGCTGTGCTCGCTGGCCGCGTTCGCCTTCGCGCGGCTGCGCTTTCCCGGCAGGGGCGTCTTGTTCCTGCTCTTCCTGGCCGTGCTGATGGTGCCTGGAGAGCTGTTCCTCATTCCGCGGTACGAGATCATGCAGGGGCTCGGTTGGCTGAACTCGCTGCAGGCGCTGATAGCGCCGGGCGTATTCGGCGCGTTCGGCACCTTCATGCTCCGGCAGTTCTTCCTGTCGTTGCCCAGGGAACTGGACGAGGCGGCCTCGATCGACGGGGCCAACCCGCTGCAGATCTATTGGCACATCCTGCTCCCGTTGGTCAGACCCGGCCTGCTGGCGCTCGGCATGCTGACCGTCATGTGGTCGTGGAGCAGCCTGCTCTGGCCGCTGGTGGTCAATACCGATCCGGAGATGATGACGCTGTCGGCCGGCCTCGCCTCGCTGCGCGGCCAGTTCCTGACCAACTTCCCCATCCTGTTCGCCGGGTCGGTCGTGGCCTCACTGCCGGTGATCGTTCTCTTTGTCGTCATGCAACGTCAGCTCATCGCCGGCATCGCCTTCACCGGCTCGAAGGGGTGATCCCAGCAGCTGGTGCCACTGAGGAGGGCGACGCACCGGACACCGAACCCGGTGTCAGCGGGCCACGGTGACCACGATCTTGCCGAACTGGGTGTTGGACTCCATGTGCTGGTGTGCCTGCACGATCTCCTCCAGCGGGAACAGGCGATCCACCACCGGCCGGAAGGCTCCGGTACGCAGGCCCGAGACGACGAACGCCTCGGCCCGGCGGAGCCGCAGCGGGTCCTTCGTGGTCTCCAGCACCGTGTAGGTGCGCATGTTGAGGGCGGGCATGCCCAGGTCGAATCCCGGATACGGCGTCGGCTGCCCGCTCAGCGCCCCGTACAGCAAGTGCGTGCCGCCCGGGGCCACCGCCCGCGCCAGGGCGGTCACGCCGGGCCCGGCGACGGCGTCGAAGACGTACTCGACGCCCCTGCCGCCGGTCAGGGCCAGCAGCCTGGCCGGCACGTCCTCCTCCTCGGAGACGATCACTTCGGCCGCGCCCTCCTTGAGCAGCCGTCCCTTCTTGTCGCCGGTGCGGGTGACGGCGACGGGCGTGGCCCCCACCCGGTTCGCCGTCTGGATCGCGGCCAGGCCGACGCTGCTGGAGGCGGCGTTCAGCGCCACCACATCGCCCGCCTGCATTCCGCCCACTTCCACCAACGCGCCGTACGCGGTGAGGTAGGGCATCCACACCGCGGCGCCCGACACCGCGTCCATGCCGTCGGGCCGGTGCAGGAGCGCGGCCGCGGGGACGATCGCCTGCTCGGCGTAGACGCCGTAGTCGTTCTGGGAGAACCCCGGCACGCTGCTGACCGCCTGCCCCTCCTCGAACCCGATCACGTCCGGGCCGACCGCCTCGATCACACCGGCGGCCTCAGCGCCGAGCCTGGCGGGCAGCTGCTTAACAGGTTCGATGTACTGGTCGCGCCGGAACAGCGCCTCGGCCCTGTTGATCCCGATCGCATCCACCCGGATCCGCACCTCGCCCGGTCCCGGCTCGCCTGTCTCCAGGTCCTCCAGCCGCATCACCTCGGGCCCGCCGACCTCGTGGAAGCGTACAGTCCTTGCCATGTCGCCCGTCCTCCGCTCGCTGTGAACGCCTTCCACTGTAGCCACAAGTTTGATCGCTATCAAACTTTGATGAGTGTTGTACTATTGGGCCCATGGGACGTACGCCATCGCACCTGGAGGTGTCGCAGTTCGACCTCCAGCAGGTGCTGGAAGCCCTCGTCGATCCGGTCCGCCGGAGCATCGTCACGCAGCTCGACGCCTCCGGCGAGGACCTCAAGTGCGGCGCTTTCGACATGCCGGTCAGCAAGTCCACCGCCACCCACCACTTCAAGGTCCTGCGCGAGGCGGGCCTGATCCGGCAGTACTACGTCGGGACCTCACGGATGAACACCCTCCGCCGCGCTGAGATGGACGAGGCGTTCCCCGGCCTGCTCGACGCCCTCACCACGCGCCAGGCCAAGGGGAGCTGACCCCCGGTCCCACCGGAAAAGGCATCCCGGCAACGCTCGCCGACGCCATCCGCGCCGCGATCACCTCATTCTGGCGCCCTGGCGTTCAGGGCCCGTGCGGCCCTTCGAGCCCAGCCGGCCGCGCAGCGACTGGAACTGCATGACCATTCGGTGGATCCGGTAGTACAGCCGCGGCGGGACGTGCGGGAGCAGCGAGGAGTATCGCTGGTCGTGCAGCGCGAACATCTGCGGCGACGGAAGGTTGATGTAGCGCTGGAGGTTCTCGTACCACTGGGCGCTGTAGCGGGCCGATTTCTGGGCGGCCAGGACACCGGATCTGCGTTCCCGCTCGTAGCGGGCGAGGGCGGACTGGAGTTGTGGTTCCTCGTGCAGCGCGGTGGCCAGGAAGGCGGCGTCCCCCAGCGCGAGGGCGGTGCCCGCGCCGATGGAGTAGTGCGTGGTGTGCGCGGCGTCCCCGAGCAGGACGAGATTGCCGCGGTACCACGTCCGGTTGGTCAGGGTACGGAAGTTCAGCCAGTACGCGCCGCCGTCAGCGTCCGCCCGGCCGATCAGCGGGTGCCCGTCCAGTATGTCGGCGAAGATCTTCTCCAGGAGGGCCAGGCTGTCGGCCTCGTTCGCCTCGTGGAATCCGAGCCCCCTCCAGGTCTCGGGAGAGCACTCGATGACACAGGTGCTGTGCTCCTTGCTGAATCCGTAGCAGTAACACCAGATCCAGCCGTGCGCGGTCTCCACGAAGGAGAAGGTGAAGGAGTCGAAGACCTTGGTGGTGCCGAGCCAGAGGTAGGTGTTCCGCCCGACCACCACCTCGGTGCCGAAGTGGTCGGCGTGGCGCTCGCGCAGCACGCTGTTGGCGCCGTCGCCGGCGACCACGAGGTCGGCATCGGCCAGTTCGCCCTCGTCGGTGATCTCGTGCTCGAACTCGATGCGCACCCCGAGGGAGCGGGCCCGTTCGGCGAGGATGCCGAGCATCTCACGCCGGCTGATGCCGAAGCCCTCATCCCCGTGCTCCACCGTCACCGTCGTGCGGTCCTGGACGTGCACGACCCAGCCGTCCCAGCGGACCGAGCTCTCGCTGATGGCGCGCGCGGACTCGGGGTCGGTGCCGTGGAGACTGTTGCGCACGTCGTCCCAGTAGGTCACGCCCCAGCCGTACGTCGAGCCGGCCGGGTTACGCTCGTAGACGGTGATGTCGTGGGACGGGTCCACCAGCTTCATCAGAATCGAGAAGTACAGGCTGGCGGGTCCGCCGCCGACGCAGGCGACCTTCACACTAGCTCCCTTAGTGACGCAAGGTAATCAATATGGAGCATAGAGTAACAGGAGTGATGTACGGCGAGGCGCTCCCATCCTGTTGAGCCGCCGGTCATGAGATGGCCAATTCTCCGAACGCCCCCGTCCTCGGAGAGGCTGGATGACGCCTACCGCCCCTGCACGGGGTCCCGGCGGGCACGGTGCCGCGTCATCCCGGCTCACCCGGCGATGACCGGGCGTCGAACTTCGCGATCAGGCAGTTGTCCGGGTATTCGGCCTCCGGATCGGCCACGCTCTCGGGCCGGCGCACCGCCGCCACCACATGGTCGCCCGCCGCGAGCGCCGACTCCGCCGGCGCGCGCCCCGGACGGGCGGGAGCGCTGGGGGAGGGGTCCGGCTGCTTTAAGGTGAGTGAATGTCGAGGTCGCACCGGTTACCCCGAGGGCGGAACGCGTTGCCGCCCGAAGAGGTGGCCCGGCTGCAGCGTGGGCGTCTCTGCCGGGCGATGGCCGAGGTCATGGCGGAGAAGGGGTATGTCGCCACCTCCATCGAGGACGTCCTCAAGCGTGCCAGGGTGTCGCGCCTGAGCTTCTACCGGCTGTTCGACTCCAAACTCGACTGCTTCATGGCCGCCTTCGACCATGCGTGCGGACTGCTCTTCGAACGGGTCATGGGCGCGATCAGGACGTCCGGCACGGGCGGCGACCCGATGGAGAGCTACGAGCGGGCCATCACCGTCTACCTCGAAGCGCTTGAGGCGGAGTGGCCCTACACCCGCATCTACCTGGTCGAGATCTACGCCGCAGGCCCGGAAGCCGTCGCCCGCCGGCGCGAACTCCACGCGTTCATGGCCTCCGTCTACGCCGAGGCCCTGGGGGTCACCGACGATCAGGGACTGCTGACCTGCCGCATGCTCGTCGCCGCCACCAGCGCCCTCGTCACGGTCCCGGTCGCGGAGAACGACCGTGAAGGTCTGCGCGCCGTGGGCCCCCAGTTGATCGCCCATGTCCGTTCCCTCTGGAACTGCGGCTCCTTCGGCTCGGGCACGGGCCCCGCCTGACCCGAGGGACCGGGGCCGCTTACCGGTGGGTCCGTGGCTCCGGCCCGCTCCCTCGATGAACTCCACCCGTCGACGGCCTGTCTCCGACTGCAAAAAGACGATACTGTCTATCTGCTTTCTGATCATGACCCTGTGAGAGACAAGATATGGCCGGTCGCACCGCCGTTGTCCGCCGACCCCCGGGTGTCTCGGTCCCCACCGGCCCGCCGGGCGGCTCGGACCGACGGCCAGGGCGCCGCCTGCCGGTGGCCGTGGAGACGCCGTCACCGCTGAGCGGGCGGTCACGCGTAACCGTTGCTCAGAGGGTGGCAGCGGACAAGATCTCGCCTATTCGACGCTGGAGGAAACGTGCCCGAGTGGATGGCTCTGCTGCCCTCGGATCTGGAAGCGGTGGGGCCGTACCGCCTTGAGGGCCGGCTCGGTACCGGCGGTCAGGGCACAGTTTACGTCGGTAGCGCGGTTCCGGGGCAGCGGGTGGCGATAAAGCTGCTCCACCCGCACCTGGTCGTCGACAAGAGCGCCCGGGCCCGCTTTCTGAGCGAGGTCGAAATCGCCAAGCGGGTGGCCCTGTTCTGCACGGCGAAGGTGCTCGACAGCGGTTCCGTGAACGGACAACCCTACATAGTCAGCGAATTCGTGGAGGGGCCGTCGCTGCAGGAGTCGGTGCGCGGCACGGGCCCGCGCAGCGGGGCGGCGCTGGAACGGCTGGCGCTCAACACCGCGACGGCGCTGGCCGCGATCCACCAGGCGGACGTGGTCCACCGGGATTTCAAGCCGGGCAACGTCCTGCTCGGCCTGGACGGCCCGGTGGTGATCGACTTCGGGATCGCCCGGGCGCTGGACCTCAGCCGGTCGATCATCACCAGCCAGGTCGTGGGCAGCCCCGGTTACATGGCGCCCGAGCAGATCGCGGGTGGCGAGGTCGGGCCCGCGGCCGACCTGTTCGCCTGGGGGGCGACCATGGTCTTCGCCGCCACCGGGGAGAGGGCCTTCAGGGGCGAGTCGATCCCCGCGGTCATGCGGTCGATCCTCCATGACGAGCCGGACCTGACCGGGCTGGACGGGCGGCTCTGCGCCATCGTCCGCGCCTGCCTGGCCAAGGACCCGGCCCGGCGGCCCACCGCCGCGGAGGTCGTGGACGGCTTGCGCGGCCTGCCGGGTCCGGCCTGGCTGACCGGAAGCCCTCCGATCGGCCAGGCCGCCGGGGCGCGTCAGGGCGACGGGCAGGACCGGGCGCCGGCCGGCGGCAAACGCCGCCGCGCTGTCCTGGCCGGTGCCACGGTCCTGGCCCTGCTCGCGGCCCTGGGCATCGCCTACTCCGTCATCCCCTTCGATCAGGGAGGCGAGAACTCCGACGCCTTACGGGCCCCGCGCTCCGGCGCCATCCCGGTGTCACCCAGCCCGGCCGACACCGTGGCGGGCCGGACCGGATCGCCGTCCCCCCGGCCCCGGACGGTTCCAACGGCCGGTACGCGGAAGCCGCAACGCCCGGACGATGCGTCGAAGTCGGACGGCACGGAGTCTTCGGCCTCCGAGAAGCCGACCTCACGATCCGACGGGAAAGACAAGTCTCATTCGCGATCGGACGTGAGTGAGAAACCACGGTCAGACGCGGAGGAGAAACCTTCCCCACGACCAGCCGTGGAGGAGAAGCCCTCTGCACGACCAGAGGTAAGCGAGAAGCCGTCATCGGACGTGGGGGAGCAGGCCGCTCCGGGCCCGAAGGTGCTCGGGACCCTGTCCGGAAGCGACATGAACGCCTACTGCAAGGACCAGGGATACGTCGCCGCCGGCGGCGGCCCGGGCAACTACTGGTGCTTCGGCCCCGGCGGGAAGCAGGTCAACATGACGGACGTATGCCGGTGGGCCTACCCCGACTACCCGAATGGCCGGGCGGACGGGACCACCTGCAAGTCGTCCTGAACGCCAGGCGCGGAGCGCTCCGCTGAGCCTGGCCACCGTTTCTTCTCATGGTGCACCGGGAGAGCTGACCGGGGCATCGGCAGGACGAAAGGCCACCGGAACAGGTCGTTCACGCGCCACACCGGGGAGAGATCCCGCCTCAGCGCTTCCGAGAACAAGATCGAGCCATCGGATGGCGGCTGGGGCCACGGCCGGGAGGAGGACGCCTAACCGTCTGTCGTGCGCCTGGCGGAATAGGCCTGCCGCCATTGCTCGGCCGCTTGGAGCATGGCGTGACCGACATGTTCGAAGAACTGGCCGATGTCCTGCAGCCGGGTGCCGGCGGGGGTGGCGGCGCCGAGGACCTGGGCTCCCTCGCGGGCGAAATCCGCCAGCAAGGTGTTCTGCCTGGCGCTGGCCATCCAGCCTCGGAACCAGGCGTCGGCGTCGATGACGTACCGGTCGCGCCGCCGATGCGGGTCGCGTTCACGCCGGATCAGCTCCTGCTGCTCGAGTTCGCCGATGGCCTTGGAGATGGACGCGGGGCTGACCTGGAGGCGCTGGACGAGCTCGGCGGCGGTCAGACTGCCGCTGTCAGTGGTGTAGAGGCAGGTGAGCACCCGGGCGGTCATGCGCGGCAGCCCCGTGCCGATCATCATCGCGGTGAACCGTTCCTCCAGGTCGCGGACCGCCTCGGGGTCGCGCCCGTGCGCGTCGGTGAGGGCCGGTGGCCCTGGGACCGGGGTCTGCTTGCGCCGGCGAGCGCGCCCTTCGGTCGCCCGGTGCGCCTGGTCGGCCCGGTAGCCGCCGGGGCCGCCGTTACGGGTCACTTCCCGGGTGACGGTGGAGATCGGCCGTCCCAGGCGACCGGCGATCTCGGTGTAGGTGAGTCCTTCGGCCAGTCCCTCGGCGATCTGCCGGCGATCCTGGTGGGTCAGCCTGCCTCCGGGCATCGGTGTTGCCTCCTGCTGCTGTGGTCCGCTCGACGCATCCGCGGGGGCGAATGGACCAGTATTACGCCAGCGGATACCTCATTGCAAGAAGCTAGGGTCGGACTCTGCGTCCGACTTCACGTCAATTGCAAAATACAGCAGCATTCACCTGCAAAAATGCCGAAGAAGGGGTCATTCACGTTGACGTTTCCATAAAAGCAAGTTAGCCTTTGTTCGAACGTAAACAGTCGATGTCGCGATTGAGGCCACGCTCCCCAAGGCCCCCGCGGCGCCGGCCCGGCCCGTGAGCCGATCGGATCGCTCGCCGTCCTGCGGCTTACCGTCTCCGCCTGGTCGCCTGTCGGGACGTTCCTCGACCTGCCCGGCCAGGCGTCCGCGCCCGCGGACCGGCCGGCCGAGATCCAGGGGTGATTCTGCCGGGTGACGTCGGCCGTCTCGTCTGGGCGTCGCGGTGGTGGTCTCCGGCCCGGCCGGAGACGGCCGAGAGGGTGGTGGCGGCACGTTCGGCGGCGGCCGTGTAGTGCTCGACGAACCATCGGTGCGCCGGATGGGTGGCGACGGTGGCCTCGCAGGCGAGCACGACCGAGGCGCCGACCACTCCCTCGGGCAGGTGCTCGAAACGCACCGTACGCAGCCATGACGCGGGATAGCCGTGCGCGGGCAGGTCGAGGACGGGTGCGACGCAGGTGTCCAGGACGGCGGACAGCAGGTCGCCTTTGGTCGGGTACTGGTGCTGGAGCCCGGCGCGGGTGACACCGGCTTCGCCGGCGACGTCGACCATTCTGGTGTCGCCGCCCAGGCGGGCGTACGTGCGTGCCGCCGCGAGCAGGAGGGGCGGCCAGTGGGCCTCCTCGGCCTCGTGCTCCGGCGGTCGCCACAGGGGCGCGTTCGCGGCGCGGACGACGCGCGCGGCGTACTCCTCGAGCTGGCCGGGGATGTCGATGTCGGCCAGGTAGAACGACAGGACCTGCAGGCCGTCCCAGGCCGCCGCGACGTGCCGCATCAGCCGGTGCGCGGCCGCGTCGTCCGATACGTGGACCGGTACCCGTGCGCGACGAAGATCTGGAGGGCGGAGTCGAGGATCGCCTCGCGCCGAGCGACGCTCGTGCGGTAGGGGCCGCGCGCTCCGGTGCTCATGACGCCACCCTGCCGGACTTTGCGGTTGAAAAGTTACCAGCGTGCTGGAAATATGCTGAGCCACCCGCATTGGAAGGCTCCCACAGATCTATCCAGTCGAACCGGCATGCTGGAAAGCTTTGAGCTTGCCCTCGCCCGCCGCTGGAGCGCCGGGGAAGCAGGTCCGACACGACGCCCTCACCCGCGCGCCACCGGCCCAGCAACATGTACACCTGACGCTGCGAGATCCCCAGCTCGGACGCCGCCGCGTCCGCGGCCGCCAATCCCACCCGCGGCTCAGCAGCCAGCCGGCCGATCACCTCCGCCCCGACGTACCGCCACGTTCCACGCCTCATCCGGGGCGGTCAGCACGCCCCGCTCAATGATCTGCGCCCGCCCGCCATCCACGCCGGGACCTCACCGTCGCGCACGCGAGTAGGGGAACAACTGCACCGTAGCGCAGAGAACTACAGACAAGCCGGTGCTTCATAGTCCTCTGCATAGACGCCCGAAAGCCCAGGACAGCCGTGCACACAACCTGGGAAAGTGACAGGATGAGTTTCGGGACGCGGTTTCCTGGGCGAACGCCGTGCGGCGGCCGCCTCCTTCGCACCGTCCCGCAAACGACCATTCACGGGACGGCTCTCAAGTGCAGGTCAGGCAGGGGCTCCACAAATCCGACCGCAAATGAGGAGCCTCGCGTGAGCGGTGAGTTGCCAGGCGGGACGCACAACGACACTCTGAACTGAAGGTGACCGCAACAGGCGCAGCCAGGACTGCAAGGGAGTCGCCCATGGAATTCCTGCTGGGCATAGCGATTGTCATTGTGATCATCTACCTGATCGCCTCGAGTGAAGGTAGCGAGGAGCATCCCGGGTGGCGGGGGGTTCCGAAGCCGACCCCCCGCCGCGACCCGCCGTTTGGAGTTGACAGGAAGACCTGGAAGCGGATGCAGCGGAGGAACGAGCAGATCATGCGGGAGGTCCGGAAACAGCCCCCGTATGACCCCTGACCAGGTCGCTAATGTCTAGACCATGTTCCGCCGACAACGGCCCTCATCTGGCCATGCCGGGGCGTGACAGGTCATCGCGGGCGCCTGGGCCTGTCCGCGACGTCCGCGAACTGCTGGGACTGGTGGCTGCTGGAGGATCGCGGGCGCGGCCCTGCTGAGCGGCGCGCACCAGCGCGCCCCACCGGGGGCGGGCCTCCTCGACGCCGAGCGGGGGGCCGTGCCGGTCGACCAGGTCGGTATAGGCGGGGGTACGGCGTCGGAATCCATCACCCGAAAGTCGTAAGCTGCCTTACGAGATAATTGCAAGGCGGCTTACAAATTTGTTCGGATGAACTGGGGAGTCCGTGGTGCTTGTGGAGGTCCCGGTGGTAATGGCGGAAAATCCAACGAATATGGGTCCGACCTGCATCGATAGAGCTTGGCCCGTCGTTCCGCGATCATGTTTCCCAAAGAGTCTCCACAGGTCAGCAGCAACATCATTGGATTCACTGCCATTACTACCGAGACCCCTTCCGATGGAATGACAAAGATCACCGAACGCCGGATACTCACCGTATGGATCATGCAGCGGATGGGATGTCAGACCCTGAGGATCTTGCCCTCTGGGCACTGCACTGCTATTGCCCGAACGCGAAACGAACGCCCCACGAAGTGGTGGCCGACGGAGACAACGGACGAGTTCTGTACGCGGCACGCCAAGGTCTCTCCAGAGACCTTCTGGACGTCTCCGACACGCAGCTCTCCCAGCTCCTGGAGTTCCGGCTCCTGGAGCGCGACGGGGAATGGATCCGAACCGCTTTCCCCGTCCTGGGCTCGCGTGAGACGACCCCGCTGCGAGCGGCTCTACGGCGGCTGGCGGTCCCCCTCGTGGACACCGTTGAGAAACCGGTGCAAGACATCGCCGCAGAACTGCAGCGGCGCGAGATCGATCACAGTCTGTACGCCATGGTGTTCGGCTACGCACTGGACCTGGTGCTGTGGCAACAGCTCCGCGCCGAAGACGCCGTTCCCGACACAGCTCTGACCACTGAGCGTCCATGGTGGAACGGAGCCTTCTGGGCCATCCACCCCCCACGCACTGGCAGCTCAGGCACACTCTTCTATCGATTCGTCGACGGTCTCACCTTGGTGACCGTCTGGTCGGACGAGACGCTGAACCGCCTCCGCACCTTCGCCGCCACCTCCGGGACGGCAGAAGCGCTGCGAGATCACCATGTGTCCTCGGTCACGGACTCGGAAGGACACAGCTGGCGGCTGCGGCTCGACGACGGCCGCCCCGCGATCCCGTTCGTCGGCGCGGGCGACGTCCTCGACGAACTGGCCGCCGCAGTCGCAGCTCCGGTCTCAACCTTCCTCATGAGCCGCGCCTCCGAAGAGGCGCGTAGGTACGTTCCCACCGATGAGCGGGCCGTGGCCACCGTGGTCATCTCTCACGAGCTGATCTGGGAGATCACCGAGCAGCTCATCGCACGCGGGACCTGCACGCGCGCACCCCAGGGCGACGATCTGACCGGGCTCCTGTTCCTCCTGGCGAACTGGAATTCATGAGCGGGGAGAATTCGACCAGCCTGTACCCCAGGAACTCGTAGTCACCCGGTCAGGGGTCCCGGTAGTAATGGCGGTGAATCCAATGATGTTGCTGCTGACCTGCGGAGACTCTTTGGGAAACATGATCGAGGAACGACGGGCCAAGCTCTATCGATGCAGGTCAGACCCGTAATCGTTGGATTTTCCGCCATTACTACCGGGCCCCCTTGTGGCGCGGGGAGGGCATGGCCGCCTCGCGCGCCCGCGCGTAGGGGGCCTCGCGAAACTCGCGAAACTCCGCCGATGTCAGTGGCTGTACCCGGCCCTCCGCTCCCGAAGGTGTCCCCGGCCCCAAAGACATCCCAGGTGCTCAGGGTGTCAAGCGGCGAGGGGTTTGGTGTGGTGTGACCAGGCGGTTGCCTCGTCGTAGAGAGTGCCGGTCTTCAGGCATCCGTGCAGGATGCCGACGAGGCGGTTGGCCACCTGGCGCAGGGCGGTGTGATGGCAGACGTCGCGGGCGCGGAGCCGGTCGTAGCAGAGGCGGGCTCCCGGCGAGGCCTGCAGGGCGGTGAAGGCCTGAGAGTCGAGGGCGTCGATGAGCCGGTCGTTGTGCACGTAGCGGGCGAGCACGACTTTCTTCTTGCCGGAAGCCCGGGTGATCGGACTGGTGCCGGCGTAGTTCTTGCGTGCTTTGGCACTGACGTAGCGGCCTTCGGCGTCGCCGAACTCTGCGAGGACCCGGGCGCCCAGAACCGGTCCCAGCCCAGGCTGCGATAGGACGATCTCAGCGGCCGGGTGCCGGCCGAAATGGTCCTCCACCTGCCCTTGCAGGGCCTTGATCTGCTCGCCCAGCACGGTGAGGACCGCCACCGCCGAGCCGACGGTGGCGGCGTAGGCAGCGGTCACGGCCGCCGGCTGCCCCAGGTGCTTGGTGCGCAGCGCGGCCTGGATCGCGGCGGCCTTGTCGGCAACGCCCCGGCGACGCGCCCGTTTGAGCGCGGCGGTGATCTGGCTGATGGTCAGCTTGGCCGCCGACGCGGGATCAGGGGCTTGGCCAACACCTCCAGGGTGTCGGCCGCGACCAGGTCTTCGAACGCCTGAAGGGCGGCGGGGAAGTAGTCGCGCAGCGCGTGCCGCAACCGCTGAGCATGGCGGGTCCGTTCCCAGATCAACGTCTTATGCGCCCGGGTTACCACCTTGATCGCCTCGGCTTCGGCGCTGTCGCCGGCGACCGGGCGCAGCTGGTGGGAGTCGGTGCGGACCATGTCGGCCGGCATGTGCGCGTCGGCCGCGTCGCTCTTGGCGCCCGACACGCTCAGACGTTCCCGATACCGTGCTGCCTGCAGCGGATTGACCGCCAGCACCGTGTAGCCAGCGGCCAGTAGCGCCTGCACCCATAGACCTCGGTCGGTCTCGATGCCGACCACCACCTCCACTTCCTCGTCCGTGACGTCTCCGACTTGTTCGGCGATCATTGCGTGCAGGCGGGTCATTCCAGCCGAGCCTTTGCCAGCCTGCGCCCCGAGGCACCCATCAGCTCGACGTCGTGATGCTGCTCGGCCCAGTCATCTCCTACGAACAGGCGCAACGCTTCTCCCGTTTTCCGATACTGATCGACACTCAACAGCCTGCGGGAGAACCATCAGCGAACTAATCAAGCAGTGCTCACACCCATACGGATGGGCACGACATCCCAGCGGTGATCAACTCTCCCGGCCGGCCAGCAGGGGCACGATCTTTGGGCGGGACTCAAGGTCCAGTAGCTATGAGTGCTCACCCGCTGGCGGCTGTCAGGCCCGAGTGGCTGGACTCGTTAAGAGTGGTTAGTAGCTGTGTGAGAAATATCCTGAGCTCAGGAGGCCGGCAGGCTGATGGTTACCTGGAGGCCGCCGTCCGGGCGGGGCTGTAGCTCCAGGCTCCCTTCGTGAGCTTGCACGATGGCGGCGACGATCGACAGGCCGAGTCCCAGCCCGTCGCCGCTGGCCCGGCGTCCAGCCTCCAGCCGCCGGAACGGCTGTACCAGCGCGTCCACCCGGTCGGCGGGGATCACCGGCCCGCTGTTGGCGACCACCAGTACCGCGCGGCCGTTCCGTACTGAGGTCTCGGCCCGCATCCATCCGCCGGGAACGTTGTAGCGGCGGGCGTTGTCGAGCAGGTTGGCCACCATCCGCTCGGCGAGCGCCCGGTCGCCGAGGAAGGGCGCGGGCTCCAGACTTGCCGGCACGCCGGAGACCAGGGCGGCGAGGTCGAGGGGTTCGCGCTGGTCGAGGCCCTGCTGGCCTCGGGCGAGCACGAGCAGGGCTTCGATGAGCTGCTCTTGGTGCTTACCGGCGGCCAACATACGGTCCAGCACCGCTCGCAGGTCGGCGTCCGGGTCGGCCAAAGCGACCTCGGCCATGGCCCGCTGAACGGTCAGGGGCGTGCGCAGCTCGTGGGAGGCGTTGGCGATGAAGCGCCGCTGGGCGGTGAAGGCGGCCTGCAGCCGATCCAGCAGCCCGTCGAAGGTGTCGGCCAGTTCCCTGAGCTCGTCGTGCGGCCCAGTGGCCGACAGCCGCCGGTCGAGGCGGTCGGCAGTGATGCGCCGCACGGTCGCGGTCATCTGCCCGAGCGGCCGAAGGGCCCGTCCCGCGATGACCCAGCCCAGCCAGGCTGAGACGAGCGCCATGCCGCCCAAGGCGAGCAGCGCGCTGATCACCAGCCGGTCGGCGGAAGGCAGGACAGGGGGCAGCGTGATCACACCGGCCGGCGGGCCGCCGGGCGCGGCGGGTGCCGGTGGCGCGGGCAGGAACCTGAGCAGGGCGTAGACCAGCCCGATCAGCAGCACGCCGCTGAGCAAGAACAGGCCGGAGTACAGGGCCGTCAGGCGCAGCCGTACGGTGGCTCTCAAATCCGGTACCCCGCTTGCGGGACGGTCTCGATCAACGGCGGGTCGCCGAGCTTGCGACGCAGGCGGCTGACGGTGACCTTGACGGTCTGGCTGAAGGGGTCGGCGAACTCATCCCAGGCCCGCTCCAGGAGCTGCTCGGCGGAGACGACCGCGCCACGGGCGGTCAGCAGCAGTTCGAGCACGGCCAACTCCTTCGGGCTGAGCGACAGCCGCCGCCCGTCGCGGGTGGCGATGCGGGTGGCGGGGTCGAGCCGCAGGTCGCCGTGGACCAGGACGGGCGACAGCGCGACCGGGGCCCTCCGGCCCAGGGCGCGGACCCGGGCCACCAGCTCGGCGAAGGCGAACGGTTTGGCGAGGTAGTCGTCGGCGCCGAACCCGAGGCCGGTCACCTTGTCGTCGACCGTGCTCGCCGCGGTGAGCATCAGGATGCGCGCCGGATGTGGCACCAGGGCCCGGCAGACCTCGTCGCCGTGCAGGCCGGGCAGGTCGCGGTCGAGCAGGACGACGTCGTAGTGGTTGACCGCCGCCCGTTCCAGCGCGCTCTGGCCATCAAGCGCGACGTCGACGGCCATGCCCTCGCGCCGCAGCCCGGCGGCGACCGTCCGGGCCAGCTCTTCGTGGTCTTCCACCACCAGCACCTTCATGATCTGCCTAGCATGCCCAGGCGAGGGTTACAGCGCGGTAACCGCCGCTGTTCCCTCCCCGTAACCGGCCGGGAGGTTGTCTGGGAGCCATGAAGACACGCAACCTGCTCGTGGCCGCCGCGACGGCCGCCGCACTCTGGGCGCTCCCAGCCGCCCTCACCGGGGTCGAGGCCGGCGACGGCGGCAGAAAGTTCACCGCCTGCATGCGGGCCCAGGGCCTGCCCGACTTTCCCGACGTCGCCGTCTCCTCCGACGGCCTGGTCAACTTCACCATCGGCAGCGAGCGGGGGGAGGTGCTGTCGGAGAAGTACGGCGAGGCCGTCCGGGCCTGCCGGCACCTGCTGCCCGCTGGGGCTGCCCTGCCCGGCGGGCCCCTGGCACCGCAAGCCCCGATCCTGAGGTTTCCCGGCTGATGATCAGAAATCTCTGCGCCGCTGTCCTGGTAACGGCCTGCTCCGTGTTCGCACCCGCGTGCGCGCTCGCCTCGGCCCCCACCCCGGCCAAGGGCTGCACCGCCATCACGGCGCCACCGTCGGAATCGGCATTGCCGACATCGGTGAACACGCTCCGGCAGGCGTACTTCTGCGTGCTGGACAACTACTACAGCGGCCCGGTCATGGACTCGAAGGCGCTGCTGAAGAGCGCCTTCGCCGCCTACACACAAGATCTGATGCGGCGCGGCGCTGACCGGGCCGATCTTCGGCTGCCCGCTCTGAGCGGAAACCGCGGCACCGACTGGGCCGCCTTCGCGAAAGTCCTCGGCATCGGCGACTCCGCTGCCCTGCACGCCGCGATCACCGGCATGGTCGCCGGATTGCACGACAATCACGCCCGCTGGGTCAGGCCGGACCCGCCGCCTGAGGGCGGGCCAACCGGAACGGGCATCGTGGGCGCGTCGGCCCAGCAGGGATCCCAGCTCGATCCCACGGCCCGACCGCCGCTGTTCATCACCCGCGTCCTGCCAGGCAGCCCCGCCGCCAAGGCCGACGTCAGGGCCGGTGACATCATCGAAAAGGTCAACGGTATGCCGGCGTTCATGGGGGACACCGTCAATCAGGCCATCCTCGACGCCTTCGCCTCCGACCTGGTACGGCTCACGCTCAAGCGGCCCACCACCGGACGCAGCCGCGTCGTCGAGCTCAGAGTAGGTCCTGTCACGCGGCAGCCTCCGGCGGTGACCTCAAGGAAGCTCGCCGGCGGCGTCACCTACGTCCACCTGCCTGGATTCTACGAAGGCGTCGCCGACCAGGTCATCGCCAAGCTGCAGGACAGGCCGGAGGCCGTGATCCTCGATCTACGCGGCAACGGCGGCGGGTCGCCTCGGGAGGTGACGCGATTGCTCGGCGCGTTGGCGCACGGCAAGATCACCAGCTACTTCTGCCCACTCAAGGGCGACTGCGTGCCCAACCGGACCGACGACAGTGTCCCGCTGCTCGGCTCGCGCCTGGTCGTCCTCACCGACCGCGAATGCGCCTCGGCCTGCGAGGACTTCAGCGCGGCGGTCAAGGACAACGGCCTGGGCACCCTCGTCGGGACCCGTACCGCCGGGGCGGTCTCCGGCCCCAGCACGGCGTACCTCCTGGATGACGGCAGCGTCCTGCTCCTGCCCAAGGTCCGCCATCTCGGGCCAGCCCGCGAGGTCATCGACACGATCGGCGTGCCGGTCGACCACTACGCCCCCATGACCGCCCTCGACCTGGCCACCGGACGCGACCCGGGCCTGGCCAAGGCGCTGACGCTTCTCTGAGCTGTCTGCCGCGACTTCAGACCTCTGGCCATCTGGAGAGCCAACAATCGCCTCCCGCCGCCCAGAATGGGCGTTTCAGGCCGATTGGGGCGAGTCAAGGCGGAAAACAGCCTCGCCGCCGGGCGGCTCGGTGAAAAAGCTGACCGATCACGGCCCTCACGTCGGAGATACGGTCTCGCCAGGCCACGTGATCGTCGGGACGGACCAATACAGCGCCGTCAGGTGTGATTCCGGAGCGCCGAAGCCAGAGCCGCCAGTACCGCGATCACCGACGTCACCGCCCGGCAGGCACCGGGCGGCTGGCGCATCACCGGCTGCACCCGGGGCGCCCACACCCTCACCGCACACCGCTAACCCCGCTTTCCACACATCACCGAACCTGAGCCGCACCGATCACAACCAGTGCCGGATCAGACGGAGCGGCGACGGGCCCGCCCCGTCGCTGTCGGCAGGTCCGGGACCGGAGGGGCAATGGCGGATCGATACCGTCCACGAGTTCTCCGTCGGAGGCCGCGCCGGCGGCAACACCTGATCGATGGATGCCTCACCGAGACCGGGCCGCCCCTGTCCCTTCCACCGGCACAGCCGGGCGACATCACGGATCAAAGATCAGCAGATGGCTGTTCTCTTTGGAAATGCGGGCGGGCATCCTTTGTCTCGGCCCGGCCGGCTGGGCATAGAGTTTGCAAGCCGAGTGCCAGGGTTTCCGTATTGCGGATTCGTTGCATTCTTTGGGGACAGGTCGGGATTGTCGAATCCGGACGATCGGAGGCCACATATGACCGCCGACTTTCCCACCGCGTTCCAAGTAGATCAAATTCTTGACCAATATCAGAAGCTGCTTTCCCGGCCGGAGGTCGTGAGTCTGACAGTGCGCACCACGCCCGACCTCGTTCTGGTCGTAGGGACGGCGCACGAGCTGCCCGCCGCCCCGGTGCCGCCGTCCCTCAGGGCGACCGTGACGGACGAGGAGGGCCGCCCTACGCCGGTCGAGCTGGCCACGGAGACAGTCGTGGAGGGCAAGATCGTCGAGCAGGTGGCGGCAGAGCCGTTCCCCGACGCTCCGCAGGCAGTGCGGCCGGTGTCGGGCGGCCACATGATCCGCAGCACGCCGCTCGGCCAGGGCACGCTGGGCGTCAACATCGACTACCAAGGGTCCTACCAGCTGCTGAGCAATGCGCACATGCTGACACAGTACGACCCCGACCGGATCGGAGCGATGATCTACAGTCCGCCCAAGATGGAGGCCGAGAACGAGTTGGTGCCGGTCACCTGGCAGCAGCCTGTCACCTACTACCCGAAGCCGGACCAGCCTGATCCGGTACTCAATGTCATGGATGTCGCCACCGCCGTCATCACGCCAGCCCTCGGCGACCCGGAGATCGCCCTGATCGGCGTCTCGTGCGGTGTGCGGGCTCCCGACCCCGCCACCGACACCGGCATATCGTTCTTCGGTGCCGCCACCGGCTTCCACGGGTTCGAGGTCAAAAGCCTCCAGGCCTGTTACCGCTCAGAAGGCTTCGACAGCAGCGGGAAACTCATTTACTCCTGGTGGGAGAGGAATCCAATATGACGATCCCATAGGGGAGCTTGAGCACGGCGATTCGGGTGCGGCGCTGGTGAGCGAGCACGACCAGTACGTCATCGGACTGCACCGCGCCTCCAGTAATAAATTCGGATACGGCTGCCCAGTGATGTTACCGACCACCGCGCCTCCGCAGGCCATTCATCCCAAATAGGGCGACAGCGTGGGGGCTGCCCGCAGGTTTCTCAATCTCGGACACGGCAGCGCTTGCCGGACCCGCCGTAGGCCATGTCGTCGGGGTCGATGCCGCCCGGCGCTGACCGCTCTCCAGGCGGGACAGAGTGCTTTCCGACACTCCGGTGGTCACGGACAGATCAGTGAGAGTGATACCGCCCGACAAGCACCGCACAAGGAGAACGGCGCCGGTCAGGGCCATGGTCCGCGACGAGGAGAAGGGGCGGGCCCTGGGCTGCGCGGCCGTCGTGGGCGACTTCGACGACCCGGCCTCGCTCGTCCCCGCCACGGAAGGTGTCGACCAGCTCTTCCTCAACGCGGGCGGAGCCCAGCCGGCGGACGGCGCGCAGCCGATGATCCGCCGGCAGAAGGCCGCCATCGACGCGGCACGCGCCGCCGGCGTGTCGAGGGTGGTGAAGGTATCGGCCTGGCACGCCCACCCTGGCGGCAGGCTGGCCGAGGGGGGAGTGCTGGAGGTCGCCGACGAGCAGCGCGTGGCGCGGCGCCGTGGAACGCCACTACCGGCTACGCGGCGAGCGGACGGCGATCGACGCCCGCGCCGGCGCGTCGATGACGCCGGACGACCACCGCCAGGGCTTCGCCGCGGCCATGGCCGCCCTGCTCGCCGAGTTCAACGCCTGTCTCGATCGGGACGGCGCCGACCCGACCGCCGACTCCGTGGGCTACCGGCAGGGCGTTGTCTGGCTCAGCCAGGACGAGATCACGGAGATGGCCGACGAGCTACGCGCCGTCTTCGCCGCCCGGGCGGCCAACCGGCCCGGACCCGGCCGCATCCCCCTCCGATGAGCCTGATCCTGTTCCCGACCGAGGAACCGCCTCAGGGCTCCGACCGGTAAGTACGATGGATCAGCGCGACCGAGAGTCATGATCTCCTTCTGGAGGCGGGCATCAGCAGTCTCCTCAGACCGACATGGACGAGGGCGGAGGCTTCATGCGGCGGGTGGGTGCGGTGGCGGCGGTGGCGCTCGCGCTGGTCTCAGGCGGGTGCGCGTCAGGGGTGGAAGAACCGGCGAGCACGCCCACCGGGGCGGCCTCGCCCGTGGCCGTGCCCATGGCCTCACCCGCCGGCCGGAGCGCGCAGGCGGTGATCGTCTCGCCGAAGGACTGCCCGGAGCCGGCCCGCACCGCCGACGGGTTCCGGGCGGCCTCCGTCCGGCCGAGCTGGGAGCTGCTCTCGGTGACCGAGGAGGGCGCCCTCCGCGGCGGCGCGACGGCCTCGGCCGGCACGTTGTGGGCGCTGCGCGACACGGGGGAAAACCTCGCGACGCCGGTCCGGTGGAAGGACGGCCGCTGGGAGACGGTGGCCGTGCCGCCCGGGATGAAGGGCGTCAAGGCCCTGGCGACGAGTCCCGACGGCAGGATCTGGGCGGTCAGCCCGGGGGCGGAGGCGTGGAAGGGGGGCGTGCGTGAGGGCGACGGGTGGCGGGAGCTGACGGTGACCGTGCCGGACCAGGACAGGACCGTGTCAGGTCAGGGGAGGGAGGACGGCCCCGCCAACGCGCACGGCGGCTGGGTGAGCTCCGGCGCCACCGCCGTCCACTGGGACGGCGCGAGCTGGGAACGGGTGGACCTGCCCGCCGACCAGGTCGTCGAGTGGGTCTTCGCCCAATATCAACTGTTCGGCTCGGCGGGGGACGAGGAGGTCTGGGCCGTGCCCGCCGCGGGGCCCAAGGCCGTGCGGTTGCGCGGGGGCACGTCGCAGGTGGTGGAGTTCGCGCTGCGGATCAACGCGGAGGAGGCCATCCATGACACTCAGGGCGGCGCCTTCTATCCGCAGGCCGTCGCGGTCGTCGGCGCGGACGAGAGGTGGGTGCTCGGGGCGGCGGCGTTCGGCACCCACTATCTGGAGGAGGGCGAGGACACCAACGCCGGACGGCTGGTGGCGCTGCGCCACGCGCAGGGCAGGTGGAGCTGCACGTGGGGCCCCTTCCACCGGGAGAGCTTCGACGGCGCGTTCGTGGACGCGGTGCCGGACGGGGACGGCGGGCTGTGGGCGGTGACGACGGAGTCGACGCTGTGGCACCTCAGCGGCGGGCGTTGGACCAGGGAACGCCTGCCCGCCGGCCAGGGCACCGAGCCGCACGTCACCGACCTGGTGGCCACCGGCCACGGAATCTACGCGCTGGGCTCGGTCGCCTCGGCGGAACAGTCCCGCGGGGCGCTCTGGCGCGCCGGTTAGGCGCTCTTGCCGCCGGCTCGTCAAGAACCGCCACGGACTGGCCACGGGAAAGCCCGCCTGAGCAGGTCGGACGGGGCTTCACCGGCCGGTCCTGGGGCGCGTCCGGTCGCGCGCCGCCAGGTGCGAAGGGACTCCGGGTCCTGCTCGGGGTCGGCGC
Organism: Streptosporangium sp. NPDC048886; assembly: GCF_055586905.1. Taxonomy (NCBI): domain Bacteria; kingdom Bacillati; phylum Actinomycetota; class Actinomycetes; order Streptosporangiales; family Streptosporangiaceae; genus Streptosporangium; species Streptosporangium sp. NPDC048886. The sequence continues at coordinate 131,187 of NZ_JBVJHH010000021.1, read as the reverse complement.
CCCGGCGTCGGCCCATCGCCCGTGCAGCCCGTTGAGCACGCGGGCGGCGTCCCGGCCGAGGCCGGAAACGGCTGAGCGGAGTCTCGCTATATTTTCGCTCATGCTCACCGGTGACGAGATGCACGAGGAAACACTCCCTTCCCTGCACGATCCTCAGGACGGGAGTCCATGGCGCGCTCCCGCCGCCCGCGAGCAGCGGCTGTATGAACTGTGCCGGGAGGACGAGGCGGGCGACGACCGCGCGGGGTACGAATACCTGCGATCCGTCGCCGCCGAAGGGCTCTACCGGCCCGTGTCCTTGGAGGCCGCCCCAGACGAGCGAGGGCAGCGGCCGGTGACGCTTGCGACGCTGGAGGACGGGCGCCGGGTCGTGCTCACGTACACGGTGGGCGTGCTGCCCCGGCCGCACCCCGAGGTGGTGTACGAATTCGTCACCCTCGGCGGCCTGGCGGCCATCTGGCCCGACGATGTGGAGATCCTGGCCGTCAACGCCCAGACGCCGTGTGCCCAGTGGCTCCTCGCCGACGAGGAGGAGCGGGAGATCTGGGGCGAGCTCCACGAGGAACTGTTCCGCCCCGATGAGCTGTGCGACCGCGTCGAGACGCGGCGGACCGGCGCTCCCGCGGACGAGGCGATGCTGCGCGGCCTGGCCTGCGGGGCGCACCTGTGCTACGCCAACGGAGACGCCTGGAACACGCTGCACTGGCACGGCGCCGGCTACAGCAGCGAGGTCGAGCGGCTGGCGGAGTCCTGGGACGTCTTCACCCGCGACGACTGGCACAGCACGCAGGAGCGGCTGCTCACCTGCGAGGTCAGCCCCTGGGTCTGGGACTTCGTGCTCGGGGCGCGGGTCCGGCTCGCCCGCGGGCCGGGAGGCGGGCGCGTCGACCCCGTGGCGTGGCGCGACCTCGTCGAGACCACCATGCGCCGGCAGGCGGAGGAGGGCACCGACCCTGACGAGCTCGACGGGTTCGTCGCCCTGCTACGCGGGCTGGTGGGCGAGGTGACGCGCTACGAGGCACGGTTCAGGGCCGACGGGCTGCTGCCGCCTGACGGGTATGTACGGACCGTCGCCGCCTGGGACCTGGGCCGCGCCACGATGGTGGCGCGCTGGGGGCGGGGTGCCCGGTACGCGACCGAGCGGGAGATGCACGCCGCGATCGAGAGGGCGGGCAAGGGCGTCCAGAGCGTCTACGGCTCGTGGGCGGAGTTCTCGGCCGGATACGTCCTCGGCCGCTGCCTCCACTTCGACGAGGAGACGTTCGGGGAGTGGTACACGACGGTGCTGGAGGCCCACCGGGCGCTGATGAGCGACCCGGAGAGCCCCTGGGCGGTGATCGCCCTGCACTGAGCCTCTGCCCGCCCAGGCCGCCGGGGCACAGCAGGGCCGGGCGCGTCACCCGCTCGGGCCGGCGGGTGGCGTGGTCCGGTGCCGGCCGGCCGCCGAGGGAGGCTCCCGCTCGGGCGCCCCGCATCGCCGTCGGTGCGCGCACGTGACCCGGGGGACTGCTCGTATGTCACCCCGTGCAGGTGCTACGGTGAATCCAGTTGCGGTTGTGGTACCCATGAAACTCTGTGTGCACCTGACGGGATGTGACCCTCAGGTGCATTTTGTTCTGCCGGTCATCTCCGGATGGGCTCATCGCGGCGACGCGGAATCCGTACAGTGCGGATTTCGGCTCTGCCCCTACAGGAGGAGATCGACATGGCCACTGGCACCGTGAAGTGGTTCAACGCGGAAAAGGGCTTCGGCTTCATCGAGCAGGACGGCGGCGGCGCCGACGTCTTCGCTCACTTCTCGAACATCGCCGGCCAGGGCTACCGCGAGCTGCAGGAAGGCCAGAAGGTGTCGTTCGACGTCACGCAGGGCCAGAAGGGCCCGCAGGCCGAGAACATCGTCCCCGCCTGACCTCAGCACCCGCCACGAGCCGGGACCCGCAGCCGGAAGGCGCGGATCCCGGCTCGTGCCGTATCCGGCACCCCGCGGATTGATGTCGCGTCCTGGACATGCGAGCCTCGAGGACGATGACACCTCAGGGAAACGGCGGGAGGAAGCACGGGATGGATCGCCAAGAGCTTCGGCGGCGGTTTGCGGCTCTGACCACCGCCCATCTGGCGGACGCGTGCATCCGCGCCCAGGTCCCGGTGCGGTGCGCCCCGGCGCACCTGCGGAGCGTGGCGCCCGGGAGCCGCCTGGCCGGGCGTGTGTGCCCTGCCCGGCACGTCGGCAGCGTCGATGTCTTCCTGGAGTCCTTCGAAGGGGCCGCACCCGGCGATGTGCTGGTGGTCGACAACGGCGGGCGGCTCGACGAGGCGTGCGTCGGTGATCTGGTGGTCCTGGAGGCTCAGGCTGCCGGGCTGGACGGAATCGTGATCTGGGGGCTGCACCGCGACACGGCCGACATACGGACGATCGGGCTGCCGGTCTTCAGCCTGGGGGCGATCCCGACCGGCCCGCTACGCCTGGACGCCCGCCCCCGCGACGCGCTGGAATCGGCGACCGTGGGAGATCTGACGGTGAGCGGCGAGGACGTGGTCCTGGGCGATGACGACGGCGTGCTCTTCGTGCCGGCCACCCGTGCCGCGGACCTCCTCACGCTTGCCGAGACGATCCGCGACACCGAACGACACCAGGCCGAACGGATCCGCGCAGGCGTCTCCCTACGCGCTCAGGTGCGGTTCGACACCTACCTCGCCCGGCGCCGGCAGGCGCCTTCCCTGAGTTTCCGTGATCATCTGCGGGCCGTGGGCGGGGCCGTCGAGGAATGACCCCGCACCGCGACGAGGCCATCGGCCCCCACCCCGTCGACCGGCGGGAGCCGGGGTTGAGGACCACCGGGCCCGAACCCCGGCGAGCGGCACGGATCTGGATCTTGTAGACGGCGGCACCGACGCTCCACAAGAAGTAGCACTACTGGCGGCTGACGACGTTGCGCCTGCGGACCGCCGGCGGCCGCCAGGTGCTGGAGTTCGACCTGGAAGCGCCGGCCGAGCGGTTCGGCTCGGCGGCGCGGGTGATCCCGCGCCGATACCTCATGCGCATGAACGGCGCCGCACCGCGGCGTCTTGCGACCCGGGGTTCGGGCGTCTGCTGTGCACCTTCAGCAACCGGATCTGAGAGCGGTCATGTCGATGCGGCGCCATCCCGCCCCCGCTCCCGCCCCAGGCCGCGCCGCGCGGACGGCCGCGCTCACCGGACCCGGTGCCGGCACCGGGACAGCACGGTCCCGCTCCCACCGGCGGGTCCCTCCCCCCGAAAAGCAGTTGTCACCGGCACCGCCTCCCGGGAAGGATCCTGTCCCCATGAGCCACCCCGTCATCTCCGAGATCCCGACCGGCCCCGTGGCCGTCCCCGACGTCATCGCGGCGCTCGCCGGCGGCGACACCATCACCCCGGTGTGGCGCAACGAGCTCGGCGGCCTGACCTTCCGCCTCGAAAACGGGCGCGACGGCACCAGATACGCCAAGTGGGTCGCCGCCGGCACCCCGGAGATCGACCTCCCCGGTGAGGCGGAGCGCCTGGCCTGGGCACAACGATGGGTGAGCGTCCCGCGAGTCATCGAGCACGGCGCGGACGCCGTCGGCGCGTGGCTGGTCACGGCGGCGATCCCCGGCCTGTCGGCGGTGGATCCTCGGTGGATCGCCGACCCGGCGACCGCGGCGGCCGCGATCGGCCGAGGACTGCGCCTGCTCCACGACGCCCTGCCCGTGGAGCGGTGCCCGTTCGAATGGAGCGTCGATCGACGGCTCGCACGCGCCGACGAGCGCATCGCCGACGGCGGGGGACCGGCCGACTGGTTCCCCGAGCACCGTCACCTCGAACTCGCGCAGGCCCGGGCGCGCATCGCAGAGCCGCCCCCGATCGACCGCCTGGTCGTCTGTCACGGGGACGCGTGCGTCCCCAACACGCTGCTGCACGACGACGGCACGTTCGCCGCGCACGTCGATCTCGGTTCGCTCGGGGTGGCCGACCGGTGGGCCGACCTCGCCGTCGCGGCCTGGAGCATGGAGTGGAACCACGGCCCGGGATACGACGGCGTCATGTACGACGCGTACGGGGTCACCCCGGACCCGGAGCGCATCGCCTACTACCGCCTGCTCTGGGACATGGCGTGACCGGACGGCACCCGGTGAGTCCTCCGCGCCCGGCGGGGCACCGGCCGGCGGCCCCGTCACCCGCCCCCGTCAGGTGACGGGGACCAGGTCGGGGCCGACGACGTGGCCCTGATGCGGTTCGGGGGCGTTCTGGTCGTGCCGGAAGTGCCCGGCGTACCAGACGACGACGTTGACGCCGCTGAGACTCTCCCCGTTGACGAACCGGTTCAGCATCGCCCGGTTGTCGGCGCCGGGGTTGCCGTCGTACAGCTCGGCCGGGTGGTGGCGCAGGAACCACAGGTCACCGACGCCGTAGGGGTCGGCGGTGTTGTCGTGCTCGCCGGGGTGGATCTGGTAGCCGCGGCCGCTGGCGCCGTCGGTGATCCGCCAGAACCGGGCGGGATGACGCCGCCTGCGCATGACCTCCTGCACGATGGGCACCGGCTCGGGGATGACCGAGCCGGTGTCGTCGAACTGCTCGATCACGTCGTTGGCCGCGCCTTCGACGTCGAAGTCGAAGCGCCAGTAGACGTGGTGACGGTGGCGCATGCAGGTGCGCGGGTTGCGCACCCCGGCGAAGCCGAAACGCGGCCTGATCACGCCGTCGTCGGTCAGGCGCCACTCTGACACATACCGGTACCAGCCGGCGGCCAGCTCGCTGACGATCCTCAGCTCGCCGTCGGCGTAGTGGAAGGCCACCCCCTGGAAGTTGCCGGCGTCGTTGCCGGGCCGCTCCAGGATGGTCCTGGGCGGCTGGGCGCAGATCCGCCAGCCCCAGCCCACCGGGTCGCTGCCGGTGGCCGAGAAGCGGGTCTCCTGGTTCTGCCAGTCGCGGAAGGTGACGCCGTCCTCCTCGTACTGGACGTTGAGGATCGGCACGTGCGCCTGGCGCAGCACGATCCTGCCCCGGTAGCGCACCTGCCGCAGCTCCACCCCGGAACCGTCACCGGGGCCGCTGGGCGCCGACGCGCGGGGCCGTACCACGATCATGTTCCACAGCTCGGTGTCACCGTCGAGCACGCGCAGCCGCACCTGGTTGGGTCCGCCCCGGTCGCGCAGGCTCTCCACGCCCTCGGGCAGGTGCGACTCGCAGTCGCCCGGATGCATCGCGACGGAGACCCCGGCCGGGGACCAGTCGACGCTGCCCCCGGCGACGTCGACGGCGACGATCCGGTGCCTGACCGCGCCGGAAGGGTCATAGACGCCCAGGGTGGGGCGGCGGGTGGTGGTGCCGTCGGGATTGTCCAGATCGGCCAGCGGCGGCATCGGCTGATAGATCAGCACGTCGTCCCCGGCGGGGAAGCGCCCGTCGGCCCGCAGGATCGCCGCGGCCGCCCTGAGCTCCTGCGGCCGCGGATTGGGACGGTAGGAGCTGGGCAGGACCTGCGCCTCCTCGGGCCGGTCCACGGTGCCGCGCAGCTCGACGCCCCGGTTGGAGACCGGGTCGAACACACTCGCCCGGAACGGCGCCCGCCCGTCCGGATCGTGCCCGAGCGCGGCCGCGGCCCCCACGATCAGCCGGTGGACCTCGGTGGTCCGCAGGTGCGCGAGCACGGCGGGATGCGCCCCCGCCACCTGCCGCACCCGTTCGGCCGAGAGCCCCGGACGGCCGACTTCCTCGATGATCACCCGTACGGTCATGCTGGTCTCCCCGTCATGGCTGCCGATGTCCGGCGCCGCCCCCGACGTCTCCGGCGTATCCCTGTCCTACCGCCCTGTTACGACGCTGGGAAGACCCGTGATGTTCGGCTCCGGCGACGCGACGGCCCGCCGCCCGCCCCGCCGCCCGCCAATCCCTCGCGACACACCGCAGCGGAACCCGGCCTCACCGACACTTACCCCTTAACCTGCGAAAACAGGAACACGCGCAGCTCCGCTGCGCGCTCCTGCGACACGTCAAGCAGCGACGAGTGAGCACAGGCGCCGCCTGTCATTGGTTGGGCTGCCACCTACCGGCCGGGACGAGGCGATTGCGGTGCGGGAGGTCCCCCTGTGGCGATTCACCGTGCGGTTTCACCGGTCGATCGGCATCGGGCCTCCCTGCGAGGCCCGAGAGGAGGGCAGTCTGGTGCGTAAGCGCTACCCCATCGTGACGGCCACGGGCGCGCTGTGCCTGGCGCTGGCCGCCGCCTGCGCAGGCGGCGGTCCCGTCAACCTGGCGCAGGCCCCAACGGGGACCCCCACGGCGGGCCCCACGGGGAGCCCGGGACAGCCGACGGGCGGCGGCGGGGCCACCACCATGCCCGGCGGCTTCAAACTGGTCGGCAGCACCGCCAACGGGCTCGCCGTCGCGGTCCCCGACTCCTGGGTGGCGCTCGACCTGACCAAGGACGACCTCCAGCAGGGACTCAAGCGCAGCGGCCTGTCGGGCAAGGCGCTGGAGCGGGCCCAGCGGGACCTGCAGCCGCTGGTGACCAACAAGGCCGTCTGGGCCTTCGACCCCGGATCGAGGCGCAGATCGCCCAACGGCTTCACCACCAACCTCAACGGCTACTGCCAGCCCAGCTCCGACGCCTCGACCGACCAGCTGATCAGCGCGGCCACCGGCGAGCTGGAACAGATCAGAGCCAAGATCACCGAGGCGACCAAGGTACCCGTCGGCGGCACGGAGGCGGCGCGGATGGTCTACGTCTTCCCGGCCGGCGGCATGCAGGTCAAGGGCACCCAGTTCTACCTGCCCGCCCAGAGCAGGACCTGCACCGTCACGCTCAGCACCGACCAGGACGGCAAGCAGGCCCTGTTCGACCGGATCGGCAGGACGATCCGGCTGCTCTGACCATCCTGACCGTCCGTCCTGGCGGCACCGCCGCCGGCCACGCCGAGAACTCCGCCGCGGACGCCCGCTGTCACCTCACCGCCAGAGCCCTGGCGGTGAGGCGGTCGACGCCGCCGCGTCCGGCCCGCGGCACGGAGGCCCCGGCGATCGGCGGATCCCGGCCGCGGCGCCCGGGGGAGCCGGGCTCCGGCCCCCCGCCGGCCCATCACGGTCGCCGACCACTGCTCTAGCCTTCTACCCTGGCCCGGGAAGGTTAGGAGAGAGGTTTTCCGTGAACCCTGGATCGGGTGGTCCCCCTACGGCATCCATCGACGCCGTCCTCGAACGCATCACCTACGCCAACGAGGAGACCGGCTACACCATCGCCAGGGTGGCCACCGAACGCTCGGGCAGTGACCTGCTGACCGTGGTCGGGCCGCTGCTGGGCGCCCAGCCCGGTGAGTCGCTACGGCTGACCGGGCGCTGGACCTCCCATCCGAAGTACGGCAAGCAGTTCGAGGTGTGGTCCTACACCACCGTGCTGCCCGCCACCGTCCAGGGCATCCAGCGCTATCTGGGCTCCGGACTGATCAAGGGCATCGGGCCGAAGATGGCCGAGCGGATCGTCGACCACTTCGGCGCCGACACCCTCCAGATCATCGAGACCGCCCCCGAGCGCCTGGTCGAGGTACCCGGGCTCGGGCCCAAGCGGACCAAGATGATCGGCGTCGCCTGGGAGGAACAGAAGATCATCAAAGAAGTGATGATCTTCCTGCAGGGGGTCGGCGTGTCGACCTCCATCGCGGTGCGGATCTTCAAGCAGTACGGCGACGCCTCCATCACGGTCGTCAAGAGCGAGCCCTACCGGCTGGCCGACGACGTGTGGGGGATCGGCTTCAAGACCGCCGACACCATCGCCCAGGCCGTCGGCATCCCGCACGACAGCCCCGAGCGGGTCAAGGCGGGGCTGCGCTACACCCTGTCGCAGGCCGCCGACGACGGCCACTGCTACCTGCCGGCGCCCAACCTCGTCGGCGACGCGGTGAAGATCCTGGAGGTCCCGGCCGAGCTGACCGTCCGGTGCCTGGAGGAGCTGGTCGCCGAGGAGGGCGTGGTCCGCGAGGAGGTCCCCGTCGGCGACGGCACCGTCCCGGCGGTCTACCTGGTCCCCTTCCACCGCGCGGAGCTGTCGCTGGCCGGTTCGCTGCGCGCTCTGCTGGCCTCCGGCCACGACCGGCTGGGCGTCTTCGGGTCGGTGGACTGGGAGGCGGCCCTGCAGTGGCTGCAGCAGCGGACCGGCGCCGACCTCGCCCCCGAGCAGGCCCACGCCGTACGGCTGGCACTGTGCGAGAAGGTCGCGGTGCTGACCGGCGGCCCCGGCTGCGGCAAGAGCTTCACGGTGCGCTCCATCGTCACCCTGGCCCGCGCCAAGAAGGCCAAGGTGATCCTGGCCGCGCCCACCGGCCGGGCGGCCAAGAGGCTGGCGGAGCTGACCGGCCACGAGGCCACCACCGTGCACCGGCTGCTGCAGCTGCGCCCCGGCGGGGATGCCACCTTCGACCGCGACAACCCCCTGGACGCCGACCTGGTCGTGGTCGACGAGGCCTCGATGCTGGACCTGCTGCTGGCCAACAAGCTGGTCAAGGCCGTCGCGCCGGGCACGCACCTGCTGTTCGTGGGGGATGTGGACCAGCTGCCGTCGGTCGGCGCCGGCGAGGTGCTGCGGGACCTGCTGGCCGCCGAGGAGGAGATCCCCCGGGTCCGGCTGACCCACATCTTCCGCCAGGCGCAGGAGTCGGGCGTGGTCACCAACGCCCACCGGGTCAACACCGGCCTGCCGCCGGCGCTGGAGGGCATGAGCGACTTCTTCCTGTTCCCGTGCGAGGAGCCGGAGGAGATCGCGGCGCTGACGGTGGACGTGGTGGCCAACCGGATCCCGCGCAAGTTCGGCCTCAACCCGCGCCGGGACGTGCAGGTGCTGGCGCCGATGCACCGGGGCGCGGCGGGCGCGGGCAACCTCAACACCTCGCTGCAGGAGGCGCTGACCCCCTCACGGGAGGGCATGCCCGAGCGCCGCTACGGCGGCCGGGTCTTCCGGGTCGGCGACAAGGTGACCCAGCTGCGCAACAACTACGACAAGGGCGCGGCGGGGGTGTTCAACGGGACCGTGGGCATGGTGGTCGACATCAAGCCCGACGACCACAAGCTGACCGTGCTGACCGATGAGGACGAGCACGTCGAGTACGCCTTCGACGAGCTGGACGAGCTGGCGCACGCCTACGCGGTCTCCATCCACCGCTCCCAGGGCAGCGAGTATCCGGCGGTGGTCATCCCGCTGGCCACCAGCGCCTGGATGATGCTGCAGCGCAACCTGCTCTACACCGCCATCACCCGGGCCAAGAAGCTCGTCGTCATCGTCGGCTCACGCCGGGCGCTGGCCCAGGCGGTGCGGACCCGGGGCGCGGGGCGGCGCCACACCAGCCTCACCCACCGGCTGCGCTCGCCGTGACCTGGACGGCCTGGCCGGTGAGCCCGTCCAGGCCCAGCAGCGCGCCCAGAGCCTCGTGGCCGGCCCCGGTGACGCGCAGCGCGCGTCCGGAGCCGATCCGGCTCACCCATCCGCGCTCCAGCGCGGTCGCGCAGAGCGCGGCCCCCGCGGAGCCGGCCAGGTGATGGCGGCGTTCGGTCCAGTCCAGGCAGGGCCGGGCCAGGGGGCGCCTGCCGGTGGGCGGCGGCAGCGGCACCCGCAGCTCCCCCTCGAACCAGGCCAGCCCCTCGTCGCTGAGCGCGAAGCCGGTGTCCTGGCGCAGCAGCCCCCGGGCGGTGAGCGCGTCGGTGATGGCCACGCCGAGCCTTCCGGCCAGGTGGTCGTAGCAGGTCCGCGCGGCGGCCATCGCCTTGGCCGCGCTCGCCGCGCGCAACGTCGGCGGCCTGGCGGCGCTCTCGGCGCGTTCGGCGTGGGCCGTCAGGTCCTCGATGAGCTGGGCCACCTGCGGCCCGGCGAGCCGCAGATAGCGGTGGCGTCCCTGGCGCTCCTCGGCCAGCAGGCCCCCCTGCACCAGCTGTGACAGGTGCTCGCTGGCCGTGGAGGCCGCGACCCCGGCGTGCCGGGCCAGCTCACCGGCGGTCCAGGCACGCCCGTCCAGCAGCGCCAGGCAGAAACGCGCCCGGGTGGCGTCGGCCAGCAGCCCGGCCAGTACGGCAAGAGGGATCGGCGTCGTAGATGTCATCTGTCCATCATGACCGGCCGACACTTCGGCGGGCGCCGAAGCCTCGCGCCTCTAGCCTCGGGACATGACTTCACACCCGCTGGTCGTCAGCCGCTACGACGAGGTGCGCGCGCTCCTGGCCGACCCCGGCCTGTCCGTCGTGCCCGCGCCTCGCCCGCCCTCCGCCCTGACCGTGGCCTGGCTGCGCGGCGCGGTCAGCCGCTTCGCCGACGGCCCCCTGCACGCCCGGCGCCGGGCCGCGGCCCAGGAGGTGCTCGCCGGGCTGCAGCCGCGGGCGCTGCGCGCCGCGGCCTTCCGGCGGGCCTCCTCGGCCCCGCGGGAGGCCGGGGCGGTCCCGATCGAGCTGATCCCGGTCGAGGTGCTGGCCGTCGCGCTCGGGGTCCGGGCGCCAGAGGGCGGGCAGGCGGCGCGGGCGGTGGCGCGGTTCGCCCCGGCCTACCTGCCCGCCCCGGCCGCCGCCACCGCAACCACCATGGTCGCGAGCACCGGGCAGCCCGCCACCGCGGGCGCCACCCACGCCGCCGCGAGCACCGCCGCGAGCACCGCCGCCGGGCACGCCGCCGGGGACACGACGGCGGCCGACGCGGGCCTGGCCCGGCTGTCGAGGCTGCTGGGCGACCCCGAGCCGGAGCGGCTGGCCGTACTGGCCGGACTGCTGGCCCAGGCCTGCGACTCCACGGCCACCCTGATCCGCAACGCGCTGGCGGCCGACACCGCGGCCTGCCCGGTGGAGGATCTGCTGGCCGAGACGCTGCGCCACGACCCGCCGGTGCGGGTGCTGCGCCGCGTCGTGACCGGGCCGGGCCGAGCGGCGGGCGGCGCGGCGGGCGGCGCGGAGCCCGGCACACCCGTACTGCTGGATGTGGCGGCGGCCAACCGGGATCCGGAGGTGTTCGACGACCCCGGCCGCTTCCGGCCCGGCCGCCCCCAGGAACACCTGACCTTCGGAGCGGGGCTGCGCCCCTGCCCGGGGCGGCAGATCGCGCTGGCACTGGCGGCCGGGGTGATCGAGGCGGTGCGGCGGTGACGGCGGCGGAGCCGACGATGTCCGAGCGGTTCAGGGCGTTGCACCACGGCCCCCAGCCCCTGCTGCTGCCCAACGCGTGGGACCACGCCTCGGCGGCGGCGCTGGCGGCGGCCGGGTTCGCGGCGGTGGGGACGACGAGCCTGGGAGTGGCCGCGGCCGCGGGAAAGCCGGACGCCGAGCAGGCCACCCGGGCCGAGACCGTGGCGCTGGCACGCGGGATCGCCAGGCTGCAGGTGCCGGTCACGGTCGACATCGAGGCGGGCTTCGGCGGCTCACCCGCCCAGGTGGCCGACCTGGCCGAGGAACTGGCCGACGCCGGGATCGCCGGGATCAACATCGAAGACGGGCGCGGCCGCGGCCTGGCGGAGGTCTCCGAGCAGGTCGCGCTGATCGGCGCGATCAAGCAGCGGGTGCCGCGGCTGTTCGTCAACGCCCGCACCGACCCGTTCTGGCTGGGCGCACCCGACGCCCTGGCCACAGCCGTGCGGCGGGTCCAGGCCTACGCCGGCGCGGGGGCCGACGGGGTGTTCGTCCCGGGGGCGGCCCGGGAGCGGGAGGTGCAGGCGCTGGTCGCCGCGGCCGCGGTGCCGCTGAACGTGCTCATCCAGCCGCAGGTGCCGCCGGCGAGACTGGCGGCCCTGGGCGTGCGGCGGATCAGCTACGGCTCCCTGCTGTTCCGCACCGCGCTGCGGGCGGCCGTCACCACCGCGCTGGAGGTGGCCGCCGGCGGCCCGGTCGCCGACGACGTGCCCTCCTACGGGCAGGTCCAGCGGCTGTGGCGGCCGCAGCCGCGCTGAGGCCGCCGCTGCCGCCCCCCGGTGAGGGGGTGGAGCCGGTCAGTTCCGGTCCAGCGGCAGCGCGATGTCGACGACCTGGCGGTGGCGCGGGAAGGAGCCGTAGAGGTCGGCTGCGCCGGTGAGCAGGTCCACGGCGTAGAAGCGGTAGCCCTCGCCGACCTTCAGCGTGGCGAAGGCGCTGTTGGAGACGGTGGCCTCGCCGCGCACCGAGCTGTAGACGTCCAAGCCCGCGCCGCCGGTCGCGGCCACGCCCAGGGCGCCGACCGGCGCCAGGGTGCCCGCGTTGGCCGGGGACTGCAGGCTCACCCGGTCGGCGCCGGTGTCGAGGTCGAAGAGCGTGGTGGCGGTGGCCGGGCTGAGGTCGTTGTTGGTGTAGGCGGCCGCCGAGACGCCGAGCGCGGTGGCGCCCGTGGTGGCCGGCGGGACGGGCGGGTTGGTCAGCGGGCCGTCGGCCACGGTCTGTCCCGCGGCGGGGCTGCCGGCCGGATCGTCGATGTTGTGCCGCAGGTTCTGCCCGGTGTCGCTGATCACGCGCAGCCGGTTGGCGGCGGGGTTGAAGTCGACGCCGAAGCCGGTGCCGCTCAGCGCCACGGTCAGCTGGGAGACCTTGGTCGCCTCGGCCGAGCGGCTCAGGACGTAGACGCCGCCCTGGTCGCCGACGCCGTACAGCCTGCCGTTCTGCACGCGGTAGTCGATGCCGACCAGGGCGCGGTCGCCCTGGAGCCCGCGGACCGCGCCCAGGTCGTGGACCTTCTCGGGGGAGCGGGCCTGGAAGAGCACCAGGCGCTGGCCGTCGGTCAGCCCGACGACCGCCAGGCGGGGCCGGCTGTCGGCCTGCGCCGGCGCGGTGGTGCCCATCGCCGCGCTCAGCACCACCAGGGCGGCGATGAGTGTCTTTCGCATGTGCCTTCTCCTCTGCGGGCGGGCGCCGGCGCGCCCGGGCCGGCCACGGCCACGGCATGGTGGGTGGACCGGCCTACGCGTGATCCTGTTTTCGCAGGTTAAGCGGTAAGGATCAGCGAGATCGGCTTCTGCCGCGGTGTGTCGCCGGCAATCACCCGCACCCCCGTGCGGAGCCGCCCCGCGGCTGCCGCCCGCGGGACGGGCCCGGGCCAGGTTCGGGACGGGGCGCTACTGGGCGGGCGGCAGCTCGAAGACCTGGTCCAGGGCGGTCACCTTGAACAGGTGGCGCAGGTAGGAGGTCAGGGCGACGATCCGCATGGTGCCGCCGTGCTCGCGCGCGGTGTTGTAGACGTTGATCAGGGCCGCCACCCCGGAGGAGTCGACGAACTCCAGACCAGACAGGTCCAGCTCCAGACGGCGCGGCTGCCCGGCCAGCAGCTCCTGCGCCAGGGGGAAGAGCTCGGCGGCCGTGTCGTAGTCCAGATCACCGGCGAGCACCAGCAGCGTGGTGTCCGCGGCGGTGCTCTGCACCTCGGTACGGAGCGGGGTCTTCTCGAGCATCTATCGTCAGATCTCCAAATCGGCGCCGGGGGCGTGTGCCGCCTCGATCCCCTGGACCAGCATGCGGCGGGCACGGGGAAAGTCTCGCAGCTCATCGTGGAAAATACGCAATCCCACCTCTATCGCCCTGGCTGGGACTCCGCGGGCCCGCAGCACGCCGCCGGTCCAGGTGATGAAGCCGGTGAACACCGCGGCGTCGTCGACGTAGAGGGCGGCGGCCAGGAAGTCGAGGATGTGACCGAGGTCTTCGGCGGTGGAGTCGAGCTGGTGGGCGGTGTAGGCGGCCATCGGCCGGTAGGCGCCGGCCAGGGCGCTCATCGCGCCGGTGAGCAGCTCGCCGCGGCGGCGCGTCAGGTGGGTGTACTCCTCATCGGCCAGGTGGGCCGGCGCGTGCGGCGGAGCGGGGAAGGCCGGCAGGCCGCCGGCCAGCACGTCGGCGGCGGCGTCGGCGGTGGGGGCCCAGGCGTCGGCGCCCAGCAGCCGGGCCGAGCGGCCGTCGGCGCCGAAACCGGATCCGCCGGCCAGGACGGGCACGCCGACGGCCTGGCAGGCGGTGAGCGTGGCGTGGGCCCGGGGCAGGCGGGTGGGCAGGGCGCAGCCCAGTGCGACCGCGTCGGGCCCGGTCTGGTGCAGGTGGGTGATCAGGTGCGGGCCGGGCACGCTGGCGCCCAGGAAGTCGACCCGCCAGCCGCGCAGGCGCAGCACCTCGGCCAGCAGCCGGGTGGGCAGCGCGTGGTATTCGCCGTCGGTGCAGGCGACGGTGACACGGCCGAGGGTGGGCTCGGGCCGGACCCGGGCGGTGATCGCGGCGACGGCGCGCTCGCTGACGGCCGTGGCCCCGTGCTCGCGGGCGACCGACCAGCGGTTGGCCGCCCACAGCTCGCCGACGCGCCGCTGGGCGGGCGCGATGAGCTCCAGCAGCAGGCTCTCGGCCGGCACGCCCTCACTCAGCAGGCCGAGCACCAGGTCGACGGCGCCGAACTCGTCGGCCCGGCCGATGCGCTCCAGGTAGTGCTCCCCGGCGGTGCGCAGATCCCCGGGGGACAGGCCGGTGGCGCTCATCGCGCGGGCCTGGCCTGTACGGCCAGCAGCGCCCGGTCGTCCTGGACGTCGCCGCCCAGCCAGTCGGTGCTGAGCTGCTCCAGCCGTTCCACCACCGCCGCCACCGGCATGCCCGCGCAGGTGGACAGGGCGTCCCTGAGCCGCCGCCCGCCGTACATCTCACGGCCGCTGGGGCCGCCGAAGGCCTCGGTGATGCCGTCGCTGTAGAACAGGCACACCTCGCCGGGGGCCAGCTCGACGGTGAGGGGGGTCACGGTGACGGTCTCCAGCGCGCCGAGCAGCGGGCCGCCGGCGGCGACCTCCTGCACGGTGCCGTCGCGGCGCAGGATGAGCGGCGCCGGATGCCCGGCCACGGCCAGGTCCATGCGCACCCGGCCGTCGGCGCCGGCCCGCAGCGCGCCCAGGACGAGGGTGAGGTAGGAGTTGGGGACGGGGGAGGCCAGCAGGGAGCGGTTGAGCAGTGACGCCAGCCGCCCGGGGTCGGTCTCGGTCAGCAGCAGCGCGCGCAGCGACTGGCGGACCTGCCCGGCCAGGACGGCGGCCTGCGCGCCCTTGCCGCAGACGTCGCCCAGGACCACCAGCGGCTCGCCGGCGGCGCCGGGGGCGGGCAGGCAGACGTCGTAGAAGTCGCCGCCGATCAGGGCGGCCTGCTGGGCGGCGCGCAGCGAGCCCGCCAGCTCCAGCCCGGGCAGCGCCGGCAGGGCCGGCGGCAGCAGGTCCCTGGTCAAGATCGCGTTGGTGGCGCTCTGCTCCTGGTACAGGGTGGCGGCCGAGATGGCCGCGCCCGCGCGGGCGGCGAAGATCCGCACCAGGGTCTCGGCCTCCTCCTCGAAGGCCGGGCCGCCTTCGCGGCGGGCCAGCACCAGCGCTCCGGCCGGGACGCCGTTGCCGGGCAGCGGGGTGACGAGCAGGTGCTGGGCCTGGCCGAACTCCTCGGGCAGCAGCCAGCCGGGCACCTGGGCGGGGTCCAGCCACCGGCTGGGCACGGGCGGGAAGCCCGCCAGCGCCTCGGCCAGGCCGGGCACCTGCGCGGTGGAGGCGGTGGTGACCGTGCCCTCCTGCAGCGCCTGCCGCCCGCCCGCCGAACGCAGCCAGCTCGCCTGGCGGCGCCCGGCGGGCGGCAGCACCACCATGGCGACGTCGGCCAGGAAGGAGACGGCCAGCTCGACCGTGGTGCGGGCGCAGCGGCGCGTGTTGAGCGAGGCCGACAGCCTGCGGCCGGCCTCCATCAGGAACTCGGTGCGCCGGCGCTCGGCCAGCAGCGCGCCGGTCCTGGCCGACTCGGCGCTGACGTCGCGCAGGTACCAGGCGTGATGGGCGATGCCGAAGGCCTCCCGGCGCACCCGCAGGAGCCGCCGCCCGTGGCCGACCTCCCGGTCCTGGCCCTCGGGGTGGTCGTGGTCGAACAGCCCGGCGGCCGCGCCCGAGGCGGCGGGGCGGCCGGGTGAGACCTCCGGCGCCATCCGCGCCGCCGCGGCGTTGACCATGACGACGGCGCCGTCGGCGCCGCACAGCACCACGCCCTCGGCCGAGGCCTCCACGATGGTGCGCAGCAGCTCCTCGCCCGGGGCCCGGGACGGGTCCCGGTGCGTGCGATCGATGTCATCGACCGGTCGTACTGCGGTCATCACCACGCCTTCCGTTCCGGGTCGATCACGTCAGCCTAGCTTTCCGTCCCCGGGACGGGGCGGGCCGGTCCCGGCCACCGCGGACGGCGGCACCACCCGTCCGGGCCCCGCCCCCGATTTCCGCCCGGCGTCCGCCGGAGCGCGGGCCCACGCCGGGGAGGCGGCATCGGCCCAGGTGAAGGCCCCAACGACCGCGCCGGGCGCCCCGGTGCGGCCCCTCGTGTTCCCCGAAGTCCCGGACGGCATGTTATTCACACCGCAAAGTGACCTAAATGTGACCGAACTCTCCTCAACCAGGTGTACTACCTGCGCATCTCCTATTAGGGTCTTTAAACGCAGTTTGCTGTAGTGGGGGAGAAAGTTGTGTTAAACGTGGAACGTCGTGGTCTGAGGACGCCGCTGGCCGGACTGGCGGTGGCGGCGGCGGCCGTACTGGCCACCTCCTGCTCCGGCGGGTCGACTCCGGCGACCCCTGCCGCCGACGGCGGGACCGCCGCGGCGGCCACCACACCGGCCGCGCCGGTCATAAAGATCAGCCCGGCCCAGGGCAGCGCGACCGTGCGACCGGACAAGAAGGTCGTCGTCACCGCCGCCAACGGGTCACTTGAGCAGGTAACCGTGGAGAGCGGCGGCAAGCCGCTGGCCGGCTCCTTCGACGCCGGCCGGACCAAATGGGTCTCCAAGGCCCCGTTGAAGCCCTCCAGCGAATACACCGTCTCGGCGCGCGCGGTGGGCGGCACCACCGCCAGCAGCTCCTTCACGACGCTCAAACCGAAGGTCGAGCTGGCGGTGGCCGATGTGACCCCGGCGTTGAAGGGGGAGAAGGTCGGCGTGGGGGCGCCGATCATCGTCACCTTCAACCAGCCGGTCAGTCAGAAGGCCGCGGTGGAACAGGCACTGGAGGTGACCTCGGAGAAGCCCTCCCAGGGCGCGTGGCGGTGGATCAACGACACCACGGTGATCTACCGGACCGCCAAGTTCTGGCAGCCCCACCAGAAGGTGACCTTCACCGCCCGCCTCAACGGCGTGCAGGGCGGCAAGGACATGTACGGGGTCAAGGACTTCACCAAGAGCATCCGGATCGGCGCGGCCCAGATCGCCACCATCGACACCCGCAAGCACAAGATGATCGTCAAGCGGGACGGCAAGGTCGTCCAGACCATGCTGATCAGCGCCGGCAACGCCAGCACCCGCGAATACACCACCACCAGCGGCGTGCACCTGGCGATGGGCAAGGCCAACCCCGAGCGGATGATCTCACCGGGCCGCAAGAAGGGCGACCCCGGCTACTACGACCTGATGATCAACCACGCGGTGCGCTTCTCCAACAGCGGCGAATACGTCCACGCGCTGAACAACGTCTGGGCCCAGGGCCGCCAGAACGTCAGCCACGGCTGCATCAACTCCCGCCCCGACCAGGCCAGGTGGTTCTACAACCAGGTCCAGCGCGGCGACGTGATCACCATCACCGGCACCGACCGGAAGATGGAGTGGAACAACGGCTGGGGCTTCTGGCAGCTGTCGTTCAAGCAGTGGGCCAAGGGCAGCGCCCTGGCCTGAGCCCCCTTTCGGGGGCGGCCCCGCCGGCACCCGCCGGCGGGGCCGCCCCCGAAAGGGACCGTCCGCACCGCGACAGGCCCCACCGGGCCGGACCCGGCGGGGGCGGACCTCACAGCAAGGTGAGCTGCCGGTGGGCCGACAGGGCCAGCGGCAGCGGCTGCTCAGGACGGGTCGGACTCATGCCGTAACGGGCGGCCAGCTGCAGGACCTGCCCGGTGAGACGGCCGACATAGCCGGGATCGGCGTCGGGCCCCCTGGCATACAGCTCGCCGTAGCGCTCGGCCAGCGCCGGATGGTGATCGCCAAGCCAGGCCAGATACCACTCCCGGGCGCCGGGCGGCAGGCGCAGCACCTGCGGGGTGAGACTGACGGCCCCGGCGTCGGCGGCCCGGCGCACGGTGGCGGCCAGCTGGTCGGGGGAGTCGGTCAGCAGCGGCAGGATGGGCGCCATCACCACCCCGCACGGCACACCGCGCTCGTTGAGCTCCGCCACCAGCTCCAGGCGTTTCTGCGCGCTCGGCGCACCGGGCTCCACGGTGCGGCGGATCTGGTCGTCGACGAAGGCGATCGAGACCACCACGCCCGCGCCGGGGGCGGCGGCCAGCAGCCCGGCGTCACGCAGGATGAGCGTGCTCTTGGTGTGCACGGTGAACGGCGCCCCGGCCTCACGCAGGGCGGCCACCACACCGGGCATCAGCCGGTAGATCTCCTCGGCGCCCTGGTAGCAGTCGCCGGCCATGCCCACCCGGACGTGCTCGCCGTCCCAGGCGGAGGACAGCTCGGCCCGCAGCCGCCGCACGATGTTGGTGCGCACCACGATCCGGGAGTCGAAGCCGGCGCCGGTGTCCAGCCCCAGGTAACGGTGGCCGCGCCGGACCGCGCAGTAACGGCAGGCCTGCGCGCACCCCCGGTAGGGGCTCAGCGCCCACCCCTCGGCGGTGCGCTCCAGCGCGCCGCGGGCCTGCACCTCGTAACAGGTCAGCCCGCCGTGAACCCGGGTCACCGCGGTGCGCTCGATCCGCGGCCGGGCCTCAGACGGCCCGGCGAGCAGGGCAGGCGCGTCCCATCGCATGCCGATCAGTGGAACACGTTTTCGACACCGCCCGCAAGTGGAACCGGCTACGGCGCTGCTCAGCGGCCCCCGCCGACGGCCTGGCGGTAGCGGGCGGGCGGCACGCCGTAGCGGTCGGTGAAGGCCTGCCGCAGCGTCTCGGCCGAGCCGAACCCGCACCGGCGCGCCACCGCCGCCACCGGCAGCGAGGTCGAGGCCAGCAGCTGCGCCGCCGCCTCGGCGCGCGCGCCGCGCACGTACCGCGCCGGGCTCTGCCCCAGCCGGTCGGCGAACAGCCGGGCCAGATGACGGCCGCTGACCCCCGCCCGCCGCGCCAGCGCCGCCGCCGACAGGTCGGCGTCCAGATGAGCGCCGACATACCCGACCAGGGCCCGCACCAGATCGTGGTCGGGCGGCGGAGCGGCCACGAACATGCTCATCTGCCGCTGGTCACCGGGCCGCTGCAGATAGGTCACCAGCCCGCGCGCCGCCCGGCGGGCCAGCTCCGCGCCGTGGTCGTCCTCGATCAGCGCCAGCGTCAGGTCCAGCGCGCTGGTCACCCCGGCCGCGGTGCAGAAACGCCCGTCACGGATGTAGATCGGCGCCGGATCCACCCGCACCCTCGGATACCGTCCGGCGATCGCGCCGGCGTAGGCCCAGTGCGTGGTGGCGCGGCGGCCGTCCAGCAGCCCGGTCGCGGCCAGCACACCGGCCCCGGTGCACACCGAGGCCACCCGGCGGCTCTCCCGCGCCAGTCTCCGCACATGCCCCACCAGGCGGGCGTCGGCGGCGGCCGCCTCATACCCCTGGCCACCGGCGACCAGCAGCGTGTCCAGCGGCCCGGTGAGCCGCTCCAGCGCCTGCTGCCCGCGCAGGACCAGCCCGGAGCCGCAGGCGACGTCCCGGCCGCCCGGGCTGGCCATCCGGATCCGGTACGGCGGGCCGGCGCCGAGCCGGTTGGCCGCGTCCAGGGCGTCGCAGACGCAGGCGATGTCCAGCAACGCGGCGCCGGCATAGGCCACGATCACGAACAGCCGCTCCTCCACGCCCCGACCCTACCTGTCCGAAAGACAGGGACCGCAGGAAAACAGACATGCCGGCGCGGGCGGCTTGGCACCCGCGCCGGGCCGGGCGAGGGTGAAAACGGCCGGGCCCGGGCACCGGCGTGGATGCCGCACCGGTGTCCGCGCCGCCCGCACCGACCCGTGAGAACCCGCAGCCGGAAGGACAGATGTTGAAGACCGTCGCGTTCGTGCTCTACCCCGGGATCACCCCCCTGGACCTGGTCGGCCCCCTGCAGGTGATGTCGGTGTTCGCCTTCTTCGACCCCGCCTACGAGGTGGTGGTGGCCGCCGAGACCCTCCAGCCCCTGCCGACCGACACCCCGCTGCGGCTGGCCCCCAGCCACACCTTCGACCAGCTCGACCGGCCGTACGCGGTGATCGTCCCGGGTGGCAACGGGCCGACCTTCGCCGCGATGGCCGACGACGGGCTGCTGGAGCGCATCCGCGCCGCCGCCGCGACCGCCGAGGTGGTCGGCTCGGTGTGCACCGGGTCACTGCTGCTGGCCGCCGCCGGCCTGCTGGACGGCCGCCGCGCCACCAGCCACTGGGCGGCCCTGCACCTGCTGGCCAAGCTCGGCGCGGTCCCGGTCGGCGAGCGCGTCGTGCACGACGGCCCGTACGTCACCGCCGCCGGGGTCGCGGCGGGCATCGACATGGCCCTGCACCTGGTCGGGCGCCTGGCGGGGGAGGAGACCGCCCGCCAGGTCCAACTCATGATCGAATACGATCCGCAGCCGCCGCACGGCCCCATCGACTGGGCGGCCGTGGACCGCGCCGCCTACACGCCGCTGATCACCGACACGCTGTCGGCCGCGCTGTCGGACCATCCACGGCTGCTGGAACGCCTCACCCAGTAAAAATGGTAAATTTGTACCACTTTTTGGGGCTGTGTCATGGCATGACTGGTTCTGGCAGGAGCGATCATCGCCGAGGCGCTGGCGACCACCGCGCTGAAGCTGAGTGAGGGCTTCACCCACAAAGGATGGGCGCCGGCCGTCGTGGCCGGCTACGCCGCCGCCTTCATCCTGCTGGCCCAGGCCCTGAAACTGCAGATGGAGATGGGCACCGCCTACGCCGTGTGGGCCGGCGCCGGCACCGCCGCCATCGCCGCGATCGGCGTGCTGTTCCTCGGCGAGACGCTCAGCCCGGCCCAAACAGCCGGTACCGCGCTCATCGTCGGCGGCGTGCTGGTGCTCAACCTGGCCGGCGGCACCCACCGAGCGCGCCGCCCGCGCCGCCCGCCCGCGCCGGCGCCGACAGGTGCAACGGGCAGGCGAGCGAAATACGTGGCCGACCGCCTGCCGACCGCCCTAACCTGGCCTGCCAGTAGGAGTGGAACGGCCAACCGGGCTTAGTGTCACATGTTTTGACACCATGGGCCTGACCAGGGCAGGCTTGCCTGATGGCGGATTCTGAGGGTGTGGCGTTCCTGCGTGCTGATGTTGATCGTTTTTGCCTGGAGATCGTTGATCTCGCGCCCGCGCTGCGGCTGCGGCGGCTGTCGGAGCTGCGCGCGATGCTGGAGGAGGTGACCGGCACGGCGCTGATCGAGGCGATGGCGGACGCGCGGGGTGAGGGGTGGGGCCTGCGCAAGATCGGCAAGAGTGCCGGGATCTCGCATGAGCAGGTACGCCGGATGCTCGCCGAGGGCCGTCCGGCCTGGGAGCATCCGGCGCGCTGAACGCGAGGGGGGTTACTTGGCGGGCGGGGGTGTGCGCAGCGGCTTCAGCTGTCCGTCGCGGACCAGCTCGGGCAGGGAGAAATTATAGCGGCCGAGCATGTTGAGATGCTCAAAGCCCAGGGGTGAGAGTCGGGCGATGTCGGCGGCGGAGATTTTCTTACCCTCGGCTCGCATTTCTTCCAGGGCGCGGGCCGTATAGACGGTGTTCCATAGAATGCAGACGTTGGTCATAAAGCCTAGCGCGCCGAGTTGGTCTTCCTGGCCTTCTTTGTACTTCTGCCGGAGTTCGCCTTTTTGGCCGTGGAAGATTTTGCGGGCCAGGGTGTGGCGGGATTCTTGACGGTTGAGTTGGGTGTTGACGCGGCGGCGCAGCAGTTCGTCGTCGTAGTAGCTGGCCAGGTAGGTGGAGCGATCGAGCTTGCCCAGCTCCATCAAGGCGCGCCCGACGGGGGTGGGAGTGCCGCCGCCGGCGAAGTAGCGAAACCGTGAAAGCCTGTAAATTGATCGGAGGTGAAATTGTAGTAGGTGACGCCCTTGGCTCCCTTTCCCTTTCCGAAGTATTTGGTGTTGGGTCCGGCGTTGATGGTTTTGACCGGGATCACGAACCGCAGCCCGTCGGCGGAGGCCAGTTCGCCGCCGCCCCAGGCTTGGGCCAGTTCCAGACCGGAGTGGAACTCGACCAGGGCGGCGTTGGCGGCCGTCAGGGTGGCGGCGCGCAGGTAGTTCTGTTCCACCCAATACAACCGGTCCAGGGCGAGGGCGGGTTCGCCTTCGGCGGCCATCGGCCGCATGCCGACGTTCATCGCTTGACTGACCAGGACGACGGCGATCGAGGTGATCATGTCCTGTTTGCGGGAGGGCACGTCGCCGGAGACGTGGGTGAAGTGGTCGAGGCAGCCGGTCCAGGAGTGCACTTCCAGCAGGGCTTCGGGCAGGTCCACGATGGGCATGCGGGCGTCGATGTCGGCGCGCAGCGTGGTCAGGGAAGTGGGCTCGTCCAGGCGGTCCAGGCCGGTGAGCACCAGGTGCTCTTTGCCGTCTTCGTTCTTGGCCAGGCGTACCCAGTCGTTGCGCCCGTCTTCCTCGCCGGACAGGCCGGCGGCGAGTTGGCGGTAGGCGAAGTCCAGTGTGCCGGCCCACCGCTCCACGTCGGTGCCGGGCTGCGGGGACAGATTCAGCTCATCGCAGATGCGGGGCCGGGCCCGCTCCCACTCGGCGCCCTTCAGCAGCCCGGCGGTGGGGTCGCCCCACTTGCGCAGGCCCGGCACGAACACCTCGTGGCGGCGCAGCGATTCGCGCAGCCGCTCGACGGCCGCCACGGTGTACGCGCTCTTGTTGAAGGTGCCGGCCAGCTCGCCGCGCTTGGGGAAGACGCGCCGGTGCCAGGCCGACGACAGCACGCCTGCGGGAACCTCGCGAGGGTCGATGTCGGTGCGGCGGCGCTCGATCGCTTTGAGGAAGTCCAGCGCCGCCAGCACCTCATGGCCGCGCCGCACCCCTTGCCCGGGCGTCTGGTCGGCGCCGGCGTCGAAGTCGAGGTGCTTGAGCAGCTTGGGCAGGAACCGCCGGATGGTGGCGTAGCGATCCAGCAACTCTTCTTGGAAGTCCTCATCCGGTTCGCGAGCGATGTCGCCGATGACGTCGGCGGCGGCACCGATGGCGGCCAGATCCATCTCATCGAGGGCGGCGCGGATGTCGCCGTCGGGGACTTCGGCGACGGAGCGGATCTTCAACCACACCTCGCGCAGCACGATCGCCGCGGTGTCGAGGTCTTTGAGGGTACGCATCCGCTCCTTGTTCGCTTTGAACGCCGAGGTGCGCAGCAGGTCGCCAACCGCCAGGTCGAACACCTCGACCGCGTCGTCGGCCGACTGGGGGGCCATGGTCGCGGCGAAGGCCACCAGGGTGGCGAGTTTGCGGTCGCCGGCCAGGTCGGCGACGGCCTGGGCGCGGGCGGCGTGCGCGAAGCGAGCCAGTGCGGCGATCTTACCAGGTGGCACCGCGCTCAGATCCCAGCCGGCCCCGCCCAGGTCACGCAGTTCCACATGCCGATCCAGGGCCTTGACCAGGCCGGTGCTGCTGACGTCGGTGGGGCTTTTGCGCAGCCGGTCCAGCCGGGACACGCGCCGACCCTCCTCGACCTTGACCAGGCCTTCCAGCACGACGGCCTGGGTGGGGCTGGGAGCGGTCGCCAGCAGCGCGTACTGGCGGGCGGCCACGCGCTCGCGCAGCGCGGCGATCAGCCGCTCCAGGGTGGTGACCCTGGGCAGCAGGATCTTGGCCTCCACCAGGCGGTGGGTGGCCAGGTCGAACAACACAATCGGCCGCTCGCCTGTGGTCCAGGCCCGCTTGTAGAGCCAGCAGGCCAGCGCGAACCACTGCTCACCGTCAAAGGCGGTGTAGCCGTAGGAGCTGCGGATCTGCGCCTGGTGATCCCAGCGCGCCTCCTTCTCGCCATACCCCTTCAGGTCGGCGGCTGGCAGGCCGAGCTGCTCGGCGACGTAGTCGACCACCGCGGCGGGCACATCCTCGGGATCGTCCAGAAAGCAGTTCAAGAACCGTGCCGTGCCCAGTTGCAGGGACCAGCCGAGCTGGTTGCGGGCGCCGTTGGCGGCCATCGCCCGGCGCCGGTCGTTGGCATCGAGGTGGAAGAAGGCGCCCAGCTGGGCGATGTCGGGGACGGAGTTGAAGACGCCGTAGCGGCTGCGTTGCTCGGCGGACAGGAAACTGACCGGCATGGGGGCCTCCAGGCAGGCGAGGGCGCCCCCACCTCACGCAGCGCGGTGGCGGCGCCCTCGGATATCAGCAGCGGTCAGGTCAGATGATCGACGTAACCGATTACGTGGTGAATTGTGGCAGTCTCACGCCGGCCATGATCACTGTCGTCCAGCTCATGACGGTCGGGTTGCACGCGTGCCCGAAGTCCGCGCCTGTCCTCTGGCTCGATGCAGAGCCACCTGGCCCTGCACGTGCCTGTCCTGCGGAAGGGGGGGAAGCAGGGGGCCCGTTCAGCTGCGGATGCCGTGATGGGGTGGGGGTCGTCTAAACGCGGGCGAGGAAATCGTCGAGGGGCGCGGCCCTGCAATCGACGGCGTGCGCTACCTCGGGTGACGGGCTTCGCGTTGCCCGCATGCCCCGGCGGCTTCGCTGACTCGCGCCAGACAGGCGAGGCCCCCGCCGGTTCTCCGATGGAGGCCTCGGTGCGCACTTTTAGAAAACGCGCTCGGCGACCTTCACCCGCCGGCTCGCCTGCAACGCGGTGCGCAGCTTGTCGGCCGGCAGTGGCGCGGCGGGGGCCTGGAGGATGCGCTCGACCGGCACGTCGGGGTCGGCGAGGTAGATCTGGGTGTAGGCAGAAGGTCTCCTCGCGACCCACGCCGTCCTTCTGAACGGGTGCGATGCGATGTTCAGTCCGCGTGGCAGGTGACGTTGGCGGCGGGCAGGGTGCCGTCGCGGAAGTAGGTATTCACCGCGTTCTGCACGCAGGCGTTAGGCAGGCGGCCGAAGACGCCGTGCATGCGCACATCCTGGAGGGTGACCAGGCGGGAGGCGGACATCGCCCGGTGCAGGTTCACGCCTTCTTGGTAGACGGTACGGGTGTCGCGGGTGGCCTGGACGATCAGGGCGGGAACGTCGTTGCGCACGATGGTCCTAGGTTCGCGGGGCGGCGCCCAGAACGCGCACGCCGTGATGTTGTTCGCGTACGGCCCGAACATCGGCTGGTCGGCCCGGCTGCGCTGGATGTTGCGCCAGTACCATTCCGGATCGCGTGGCACGGCGGCGTCGCCGCAGATGACGGCCGCCTGACTGGATAGGTCCTGCGGCTGGCCCTTCAGCGTGAAGCGCAATTCGTCGTCGAAGTCCTTGCTCGGCTGGACCGGCTTGCCCTCGGCCGCGTCAGCGATCTGCCGCACCCGTCCGGCCAGGTGGGCGTTGTAGCGGGCATCGGGCAGCAGCGTGAACAGCGTCATGGGCAGGAAACGCTCGTCGAGGTGGTGCTCACCGATGCGGATCGGCACCGTGGCCGCCTGCCTGATCAGGGCCTCGACCCGGGCTCGCACCTGCCGCCCGGTCCCGCCGAGGTGGTATTCGGCGTCGCGGGCCGCGGTCCAGCTCGCCCACTCGTCAAGTGCGGCTTCGTTGAGCGGCGCGCTGTTTCTGATCGATCCGGCCATGTAGGCGTCCGGATCGATCGCACTGTCCAGCACGATCCGGTCGCTGCGGTGCGGGAACATTTGGGTGAAGACCGCACCGAGGTAAGTGCCGTATGACATGCCGAAGTAGGAGACCTTCGTCTCGCCCAGGGCGCCGCGGATGACGTCCATGTCCCGCGCGGTGTTGCGGGTGGTGATGTGGCCGATTCTGTCGCCCTCCTCCCGTGCGCAACGGCGCGTGAGATCGGCTTGAGTCCGTACGGCGTCGCGGAAGTCTTCCCTGTTCAGGCCGGCTGACCAGAGCATGTGCCCGATGGGCCACGCGCAGTCGATCGCCGCGCTGCGCCCGACGCCTCGTGGGTCCATGCCGATCA
Source organism: Streptosporangium sp. NPDC048886 (assembly GCF_055586905.1). Classification (NCBI taxonomy): domain Bacteria; kingdom Bacillati; phylum Actinomycetota; class Actinomycetes; order Streptosporangiales; family Streptosporangiaceae; genus Streptosporangium; species Streptosporangium sp. NPDC048886. The sequence continues at coordinate 105,245 of NZ_JBVJHH010000021.1, read as the reverse complement.
GGTCATAGCGGGAGGAGACCTCGGGGGTCATCGCCCCTTTGATGTAGAGCATGAAGTGCAGGCCCGCGCCGCCGGGACCGCCGGGGTTGGAGAGCATGATCCCGCGGCGGTGCTCGGTGTCAGTGGCCTTGAGCCGTGAGATGGCCACCTTGATCGTGCGGCCCTGCGGCTTGGAGTAGTCCAGCGGCACCGTGACCTCGGCGCATTGGGCGCCCGCCTGGTCCAGCGTGGCGTCCCCGCAGGCTTTCCACTCGACGTCCTGCTCGTAGAAGCGGCTTTGGGTGGCCTCGGCGCCGGCGACCCCCGTCCCGGTCAGCACCCCGGCTCCCACCGCCAGCGCGGTGAGCACAGCAGATATCCGTTTCATTCATCGTCCTCAGATAGGGGGTATTCCGGGCACGCCGCCGCTCCAGTTCGATCGGCCGGGCGTGCCACAAGGGGAATATAAGCAACCGTAGTTGACTAATATGATTGCAGTCAACCCTGGTTGCTTATCCGGAAGGGTGTCGGCGGGCCGCCGTACGCCCATCTGGGTGAGGTATGCCTGGGCGAGATGGCCTCCCTCGCCGGGGTCTGGAACGCCGGTAAAGGAGAACCCTGAGGATCACAGGCTTCGACCCGGCGGCGCAGCGTCTTGTTTGAGGATCTGGATGCTTGCGATCACTCGCGTTAAGCAACTCGTGTTGACCAATCCCGAATTAGTCAACTAGAGTTGCCTACATGTCCGGTGCTGAGACTCCCGTTCCTCAAGAGCCCGCTGATGCGCTGGCGGCTGTGGCGGCGTTGAGACGCCTGGCCGACCAGATAGAGGACGCCGCCGTCGAGCAGGCCATGCGAGCGGGCTGGAGCTGGCCGCAGGTCGCCGAGGCGCTCGGCGTGACGCGCCAAGCGGTCCACAAAAAGCACGCCAAACGGCTCATCGCCGCAGGCGTCACGCTGAGGAGGCGCTGACGATGGCCGCCATCGACCACTACATCAACACGATCATCGACCAGGGGGCACACGAAGCCCACACCGACGGATCGGCGACGATCGAGGCACACCATCTCCTGCTGGCGATCGCCGCCGAGCGGGAAACCGCCACCCATCAGGCCCTTACTTCGGCCGGGCTCGATCATCGCGCGATCCGCGACGCGCTGGACCGGGAGTTCGAGCACAGCCTGAACGCGGCCGGCGTGTCTGCTGCCGCCTTCGACCTCCCGCGGCCGAGCAGCGCCCCCGAGCTTCCGTCGCAGCTGGGTGCATCAGCCAGGCTCGCGCTCGAACGAGGCTTCGCATCCGTTGCCCGCAAAAAAGATCTGCAGCCGGCACATCTGCTGCTTGGGATCCTGCAAGCCGAGGTCGGCACCGTGCCGCGCGCGCTCGCCCTGGCAGGTATCGACCAAGCCGATCTAAAAGCGCGCGTCCTGCGGACGCTCACCAACGCGGGCGAGTAACCAACAGACGCGGCCGAGGCCATTCCGTTCCCCGAGGCCAGGCCCACAATGGCCGCCCGCACAGCGATGCGCGGCACGTCCCTCGAACGCGGGCCGCGATGCGCCGCGCGCACGGCCGGGTCCAGCCGCGCCGAGCCGGACAGCGGAAACCCGCCCGGCAAGGTTTCGCGAGAACCCTCCCGGACCCTCCACCACCACTCTCAGGCACCCGCAACGCGAGGCATGAACCACAGGAAAGGCGAGACGATGACGACAAGCGAAGTCGTGCTCGATGTCGACGGCCTGCGCATGCGCTACGGCACGACCGACGTCCTGCATGATGTGAACTTCCAGGCGCAGCAAGGAGAAGTGCTGTGCCTGCTCGGGCCGAACGGCGCCGGAAAGACCACCACGATCGAGATCATGGAGGGTTTCCGGATGCGCTCGGCAGGCCGGGTCGAGGTGCTCGGCACCGATCCGGCACACGGCGACGAGCGATGGCGGGCGAAGGTCGGGATCGTCCTGCAGTCCTGGCGTGACCATGGCAAATGGCGGGTCCGTGAACTGCTGGAGCATCTCGGTTCGTATTACGCCGCCTACTCCACCGAGTTGGTCAAACGGCCATGGGAGGTGGATCGACTCGTCGCGGCGGTCGGCCTGACCGAGCAGGCGGACAAGAAGGTCAGGATGCTCTCCGGCGGGCAGCGGCGCCGGCTGGATGTGGCGATCGGCCTCGTGGGCCGTCCCGAATTGGTGTTCCTCGACGAGCCCACCGCTGGGCTCGACCCGGTGGCCCGGCGCGGTTTCCACGAACTCATCGAAGGCCTCGCCGACGAGGGCCAGACCACGATCCTGCTCACCACCCACGATCTGAGCGAAGCCGAGAAACTCGCCGACCGCATCCTGGTCCTCGACGGAGGGCAGATCATCGCGGACGGCACAACGGCGGAACTCGCACGACAGATCGTCGGCCAAGACGAGGTGCGCTGGACTCGCGACGGACAGAGCTTCCGGCAGTCGACCACCGAGTCGACCCGGCTGGTTTTCGACTTGTTCAAGCAGCACGGCGAGATGATCGAGAACCTCGAGGTCCACCGGACCTCGCTGGAGGACACCTATCTCTCCCTGGTGCACCAGGCCGAATCCGGCACGAACGAAGCAGCGAAAACGAACAAGGCGGAAAAGGCGGCCCGATGAATCCGACCGCGATGGCATGGCGTGCGGGCTGGTCCCGAGGCCTGATCGAGCTGCGGCAGTCGCTCACCAACGGCGGGGATCTGTTCAACCACTTCTTCTGGCCCGTGTTGATGTTGATCGCCGTGTTCTTCCTGCGAGAGGTGTCTTTCGGGCAGAGCGGATTCTCCCTCGGCACCCTGGCACTGCCGAGCATCCTCGGGATGAACGCCGCGATGTCCATGGTCAGCATGAGCCAGCAGCTCACCGCCGACCGGGAGGATGGGACCCTGTTGCGGGCGAAGGCGACGCCGAACGGAATGGTGGGCTACCTGCTCGGCAAAATCGTCTCGGTGTCCGGCGGCCTGGTCGTCGACCTTGTGATCTTTCTGATTCCCGGCATGTTCATCATTTCCGGCCTTGCGATCGGCGACCCGGGCTCCTGGCTGACCCTGAGCTGGGTGCTGGCGCTGGGGCTGGTGGCGACCCTGCCGATCGGCGCGGTGCTGGGATCGGTGTTCGTCAGCGTACGCAGCCAGGGACTACTCACGCTGCCGATCCTCGGCATGATCGCGATCTCCGGAATCTTCTACCCGCTCACAGTGCTGCCGGAGTGGGTGCAATGGATCGCCCAGGCCTTCCCGATCTACTGGCTCGGCCTCGGCATGCGCTCGGCCCTGCTGCCCGATGGCGCGGTCGCCGTCGAGATCGGCGAGTCCTGGCGGCACCTGGAAACCATCGGGGTGCTCGGGGTCTGGGCCGTGCTCGGCCTGCTCCTCGCGCCGATCGTACTGCGCCGGATGGCGCGCCGGGAGTCCGGTTCCAGCGTGGCCGAGCGCCGCGAGAAGGCCCTGCAGCGGATCGGGTAAGGCGAACCGACCCCCGTCCTGCAAAACACCCTCAATTCGGAATGAGTGGGACAGCAGGGCTGACGCTACCGTCCCACGCCAGGAAGGAATCCCTATGTTCAACCCCCCTCCCACCGTGACAGGGCTGCCCATGACGCGCCCTGCCGGCTGCCCCTTCGATCCCCCCGAAGAGCTGACAGCGCTGCGCGAGCGGCAGCCGATCACCCGGATGGCCTACCCCGACGGGCACATGGGCTGGCTGGCAACCAGCCACGCGCTGATCCGCACGATATTGGCCGACCCCCGTTTCAGCTCACGGCATGAGCTCATGCACAACCCGTTTCCCGGACCGGTCATCCCCGAGACACCTCCGGCGCCACCCGGTATGTTCATCGAATCGGCGGTTGCTCAGCAGCGACAGCTGGGTGGAGACCGCCCGTAGGCGGCCAGGCGCGCCGCGTGCCGCGAGTCTGGGTTGGGCATCAGTGGTGGCTCCTGAGTCTTCCCCGCCGGGGTGTTGGCGAGCTATCGGCAAGATCGGCCCTATGCGACAAGGCTGGCATGCTCTCACAAACGCTCGATTCCCAGAGAAGATCACCGGAAGGCTTCGCAGGGCTGGTTGTGATCGCCAGAGTGGCTGTTTTCTTCTCAGAACCCGCTCTCATGCAAGTCGGGGGATCACCGAATTCTGGAAAATGTTTGTGAGAGCATCTGGGCATGGCTCAGGCCCCGGAACCCTGCGCACACACCGAATCAGCCCCGATGTCCGTCATCGGGGAGGAACACACCCGTGACGCCGATGAGGTCGAGCGTCACCCGTGCCCGCGATGCACCGTCGCGGCGGGTTCGCCGTGCCGGTCACGTTCGGGCGCGGTGGCCGGCACCTACCACACCGGCCGCTTCACCAAAGTGGCCCGGCTGGCCAAGCTGTTGCGGGTGCCGGCCCCGGCCGACCGGAACCCAGGCCAGCCCTGGCGGCCGGGCACGCCGCCACCCGCCCCGCTCAAAGACGACCGGCCGACGGCCGACATCCGGATCGGCTACGCCCGCTGCTCCGCGCTCACCCAGGAACTGCAGTCGCAGCTGGACGCGCTGGCCGCGCACGGCATCGGCCGCGAGAAGATCTTCTCCGAGAAGATCTCCACCCGGGTGAAGGTGCGCCCGCAGTTCGAGGCGGCACTCGCGCTGGCCCGGCAGATCAAGGCACACGCCCCGCACTGCCGGGTCATCCTGACGGTGTATGAGATGAAGCGGCTCGGCCGCGACGCCGCCGAACTCACCGCCCTGGCCGACCACCTCACCGCCCACGGCCTGGTGCTGGAGATGCTCGCCGGGCCGCTTGCCGGAATCTACGATCCGTCCGGGCCGGGCCGGATGCTGTTCGCGTTCTTCGCCGCGATGGCCGAGACCGAACGCGAAGCCATCCGCGAGGCCACCCTGGAGGGCCTGGACGCCGCCGCCCGCAAGGGCAAGCACGGCGGCCGCCCCCCGGTGATCCTCGACGACATGCTGCACACCGTGCTGCGCCGCAAGGCCGCCGGGGAACGCATCGAAGACATTCGCCCGGACCTGATCATCCCCACCGGCAAACGCAAAGGCCAGAACCCGTCCCTGGCCAGCATCTACCGGGCCCTCGCCGAGCCCGGCACACATCCGGCGGGCCCGCTCGATCCGGAAAGCCTTCAGCCGCCTCTCCCTGGCGCAAGGCTCCCCGGCCACAGCGGTCACGGACGCCCCCGAACCCTTCAGCCAGCCACCCCCCACCGGCACGCCACCACCCGACGGCCGGACCGTAAAGTACCGGACATGGACCTGGCCCAGGCGCGGACACTGTGGAACCCCGACCCCGGCTGGCTCAACACCGCCAGCTACGGCCTGCCCCCGCGCACCGCCTTCGAAGACCTGCAACGCGTCCTGGCCGACTGGCAGAGCGGCCGCAGCGACTGGAAACCCTGGGACGCCGCCACCGGCCGCGCCCGCACCGCCTTCGCCACCCTCGTCGGCGCCGACCCCGGCGACGTCGCCGTAGGCGCCACCGTCTCCCAGATGCTCTCCCCGCTGGCCGCCACCCTCCCACCCGGCGCGCACGTCCTGGCCCCCACCGAGGAGTTCACCTCCAACCTGTTCCCCTGGGCGGTCTCGGCCGACCTGCGCACCGTCCCCATGGCCCACCTGGCCGAAGCCGTCGACGCCCGCACCCACCTGGTCGCCTTCAGCCTCGTGCAGTCGGCCGACGGCCGCCTGGCCCCCGCCGAGGACATCATCACCGCCGCCCGCACCCACGACGCCCTCGTCGTGACCGACGCCAGCCAGGCCTGCGGCTGGCTGCCCGTCGAAGCCACCCGCTTCGACGTGCTCGTCTGCGGCGCCTACAAATGGCTCATGGCCCCCCGCGGCGCCACCTACGCCTACCTGTCACCCCGCGCCCGCCGGCACATGCGCCCCGTCGCCGCCAACTGGTACGCCGGCGCCGACCCCGGCGGCTCCTACTACGGGCCGCCCCTGCGCCTGGCCGGCGGCGCCCACGCCTACGACCTGTCACCCGCCTGGTTCAGCCAGGTCGGCGCCGCCCCCGCCATCGACCTGCTCAACCGGATCGGCGTCCCCGCCGTCCACGCCCACAACACCGCGCTGGCCGGCCGCTTCCTCACCGCCCTCGGCCGGCCCGCCACCGGCAGCGCGATCGTCACCGTCGACGTCCCCGACGCCCACAAACGGCTGGAGGCCGCCGGGATCCGCGCCGCCGTACGCGCCGGAAAGGTCCGCGCGTCCTTCCACCTGTACACCACCGACGACGACGTCGACCGAGCCGTGGAGGCCCTCACCCGATGACCATCCTGCACCTGGCCCTGACCGCCGACTGGGAGGCCGCCCAGACGACGGGGGAATATCGCCACTCCACCCTCGGCCGCACCCTCGAACAAGAGGGCTTCATCCACGCCTGCGCCGACCACGCCCAGCTGTACGGCGTCATCCAGCGCTTCTACCGCGAGGTCACCGACCCCCTCACACTGCTGACCATCGACCCCACCGGCCTCGACGTCCGCATGGAGGTCCCCGGCGACGCCCCCGGAGCCTTCCCCCACATCTACCAGCCGCTCCCCGTCACCGCCGTCGTCTCCGCGACCGCCTACACCCCCGCCTGACCACGGCCGCCCGGCGGCCACCGGAGGCGACGGCCCGCCAGGACCCACCCCGCCGCCCACCCGCTCACCTCCGGTCACCTCCGGCCCCGCCAGTAGGCTCCTGCATCATGACCACCCCACCGGAACCCACCATCCGCACCCTCGACTCCACCGTCGTCTACACCAACCCCTGGATCACCCTGCGCGAAGACCGCATCCAACACCCCGACGGCACCCACGGCATCTACAGCGTCCTGGACAGACCCGACTTCGCCCTCGTCATCCCCATGGAGAACGACGGCTTCCACCTCGTGGAGGAATACCGCTACCCCATCGGCCGCCGCACCTGGAGCTTCCCCCAGGGCAGCGTCCCCCACAATCCCTCACCCCTCGACACCGCCCACACCGAGCTCACCGAGGAGACCGGCCTCACCGCCGCCTCCATGACCCACCTCGGCCGCCTCGACACCGCCCACGGCAACACCGGCCAGCGCTTCGACGCCTTCCTGGCCACCGACCTCACCCCCGGCACCCCCAACCGCGAACACACCGAACAAGACATGCGCCACGGCTGGTTCCCCCGCACCGACCTCGAACAGATGATCATCAACGGCGTCATCACCGACAGCTGCTCCATCGCCGCCTACACCCTGCTCCTGCTCCACACCCCGCGATGAACCGCACCCCACCCGACAACAATCCCGCCGACACCACCGCACCCCACCCCCCGGCGGGTACGCTCACCCCATGTCGAACCTGATCGTCATCCTCCTCCTGACGGCGGTCCTCGCACTAGTGATCATCGGCCTCATCGTGCTCGCCGTACGGATCGCCCAACGCCCCCGCAACACCCTCGTCGGCGGCGGCATCGGCCCCGAACTCCTCCAGCAGATCCTCCACCTCAAAGCCACCGGCCAATTCGACCAAGCCGTCTTCCTCGTCCGCGGCGAGACCGGAATGAGCCACCGCGCCGCCGCACGCTTCGTCAGGAAAGTCCGCCCCACCCCACCACCGGCATGACCCCCGCCACCCCGGCCCACCCCCCACGGATGGACCAGCCCCCAACGGGTAAGCGATCACTCAACGGCACCCACACCGAGGAGTGAGACCCATGAGCGAACACGAACGCTCCCGCACCATGCCCGCACCGGCACAGACGGTCTTCGACCACGCACGCGACCTCGACCGCCTCGACCACTGGCTCCCACAGGACCTGCACGTACGGCCCGACATCCTGCCCGCCGTCACCGTCCACGAAGACAGCACCGGACAAGACGCCCACGCCCTCATGCAAGCCGACCCCGACCAGCTCCGCATCGAATGGGGCACCCGCGACGACGGCCGCTACGCGGGCTGGCTCCAGGTCGCCGACAGCGGCACCGGAGCCAGCGAGGTCACCATCCACCTGTCCTTCTTCGACGACGAACACGCCCCACCCGGCGACGACATCGACCACACCCTCGACGACAGCCTCCAGCGCCTGGCCGACGAAGTACGGCTGCACACCTCCAGCGGCTGACCCCACCGGACCAACCTCCCCCCAACACCAACACATCGCCCCGGGGGAGAGGACCACCCCCGCACACCGACCCCGACCGGCACCCACCTCCCAATACTGGTGACCATGAGCACCGACACCCCGCCCCACCTGCCCGACACCATGCCCACCGCCCACGTCAACGCCCTGGGCGCAGCAGACCTCATCACCTACGGCGAACTGCCGACCCCCACACCGGGTCCCAACGACGCACTGGTCGAAGTCGAGGCCCTCACCGTCAACCCCGTCGACACCCTGATCCGATCAGGGCGCTACCCCACCCCGACCCCCTTCCCCTTCATCCTCGGACGCGACCTGGCCGGCACCGTACGCCTCACCGGCTCACCCACAGTGCCCTTCCGGCCCGGCGACAGAGTCTGGTGCAACAGCCTCGGCCACGACGGCCGGCAAGGCTCCTTCGCCAGATTCGCCCTCGTACCGGCCGACCGCCTCTACCACCTGCCGGCACAGGCGGACCCGGCCACCGCCGTCGCAGTCGCCCACCCCGCCTACCGGCCCGCCCCTTCTACACCCGCGACCTGAGCCTGCTCGGCTTCGTCATCAGCAGAGCCCGCGCCGACGACCTCGCCGCCGCCGCCAAACTGATCAACCGGATGCTCCAGACCGGCACCCTCACCCCCCCCGGATCGCCGAACACCTGCCCCTGTCGGCCACCGCCGACGCCCACCGGCGCATCGAATCCGGCACAGTACGCGGACGCCTCATCCTGCACCCCTGACCCGCGACACCCCACGCCACCTCAGACGAGCCGGGCGGCCTCCGTGCCGGCGAGGCTCGCTCCGATGACGACACCCGGACGGCAGGCACGGCGCACGGCACCTAGACGATCTCGAGGTTGGCCATCATGCCCATGTCCTCGTGTTCGGCGTTGTGGCAGTGGAAGAGGTAGCGACCTCGATAACCGTCGAACCGGGTGATGATCTCCACGGCTTCGCCGGGCCGTAGCGAGACGGTGTCCTTGAGTCCCGCGTCGTGGGCCAGTGGCGGCCTGCCACGGCGCGAGAGCACCCGGAAACCGACCAGGTGCAGGTGGACGGGATGGTGGACGTCGGCGACAAACCGCCAGACCTCGACGTCGCCGAGCCGGACGGTGACGTCGGTGCGGGCGGGGTCGAACGGCAGGCCGCCGATGAGCCAGCCGTGGCCCGCGTGCATCTGCCCGGCGCGGAAGGCGAACTCGCGCACCCTGACGGCCTCCGAGCGCCGCCAGGCCGGCAGATCGGTGGACAGGGTGGATGGGATGCGACTGTCGTCGGCGGCCCTGCGGACGACACGGAAGGCCATCACCTCGCGGGTACGCCCCGAGCCCAGCCGGTTGACGACTCTGACGCGGCTGCCGACCGGGACGGGCGAGAAGTCGATGATCACATCGTAGCGTTCGGCCGGCGCGATCGGCAGGAGCCGGTGGACGACCGGGGCGGCGAGCAGCCCCTGGTCGGCGCCGACCTGGACGAGATCCAGCCGGCGCCCGTCGTCGAGTACCGCTTCGAGCTCGTAGTGCCGGGCGTTCGAGGCGTTCAGGATGCGCAGCCGGTAGCGGACCGCGTCGACCTCGTGCACGGGCCACGGGGCGCCGTTGACCAAGATGACGTCGCCGAGGACTCCGGCGAGATAGGGCTCGCGAACGCCCGGCCGCTTCCGCAGGGTGGGATCGAGGGCGGGGTAGTCGAGGCTGCCGTCGGCGGCGAACGCCCGGTCAGTGATCATGAGGGGCAGCTCGCGCGGCCCCGCGGGCAGGCCGAGCGAATCCTCGGCGTCGTCGCGCACGAGGTGCAACCCGGCCAGGCCCCGCCAGATCGCGGGGGCGGTGAAGTCCATCCGGTGATCGTGATACCACAGCAGCGCCGGACGCTGCTCCAGCGGAAAGGTGTAGTCGCGCGTCAGTGTGGTCAGCACCGCCCGCGGATCCTGCATGCCGTGCTCAGAGCCGTGCCCCATGTGCCCGGTGGCGTCGTGCCGGCCTTCGGGCAGGACGAGATCGGTCGGGTATCCGTCGGAGGCCGCCGGAGTCCGCCCGCCGTGCAGGTGCACGACGGTCGGCACGGGCAGGGTGTTGCGGTGCGACACGGTGATCGGCCGGCCGCGGCGCGACTCGATCGTCGGCCCGGGGAAGGTGCCCTCATACGTCCACAGCGGTGTCCTCACACCGGGCAGGATCTCCGCGCTCGCTTCGCGCTGGGTGATCTCGTAACGGTCGGCGCCGCCCGAGGTGCTGACCGGCTTCAACACGGCGGGAACCGGCAGCGGCACCTGGAAGGGCGGCGGTAGCGGCACGGCGCTGCGCAGCTCGGCACCGGTGATCGGCGGCCGTCGGGCCAGCGCGGCCGAGGCCGACAGCCCGGTGGCCGCCATCACCCCGAGCGCCCCGCCGATGCCCAGCGCCCGCCGCCTGCTCACGCCACGGCCCTCACGCACTCTGGGCCCCCTCACGCAGGACAGGCCGCCGCCATACATCGATGAACTGCACCACGACCGCGACGACGGTCATCACCCCCAACGGCAGGTGCAACCACAGCGCACCGTCCAACCCGGCGAAATACTGCACCGTCTCGGCCGCCACCACCGCCGTCGTGGCGAGGAACGGCCAGACCCGGCGCAGCCGGACCCAGACCGCGATCGCGACGACCGCCTGCAGGTACCCGATGGAGGTGACGGCGTCGGCGCCGGCCGCATGCAAGCTCAGACCGACGTAGTCACCGGTCAGATACATCCCGGCGAACACCGGCTGACCGGCGATCGCCACCGCGTGCGCGCTGACGACGGTCCGCAGCATCCATCCCGTGAGCGCCGTCCGGGGCGTGGCCACGGTGAGCATGGGGATCCCTCCTCACTCCGTTCCCGATCCGTGAACGACCCCGACAGTATGGCTCACGAGTTATCTTGTCTAAGATCAATATTGCTATGCCGTTATGCTCCGGGAGACATGATGGACCTGAACACGCTCAAGCAGTTCATGGTGGTGGCGCGACTGGAACACCTCAGCCGGGCAGCCGACGAGCTTCACATCGCCCAGCCGTCGCTGAGCCGTACCATCGCCCGCCTGGAGAGCGAACTGGGCACACCACTGTTCGACCGGAGCGGCCGGCTCCGGCTCAACGACGCGGGCAGGCTCTTCCGCGACCACGTCGAACGCTCCCTCGGCGAACTCGAGGCCGGACGACGCGCCGTCGCCGAAGCCGGCAGCGAGGGCCTGGGCACCGTGAGACTGGCATCGGAGACCTTCCTCACCCTCACCGGCCCACTGGCGGCCTACAAACGAGCCCACCCCTCCATCGAGATCGAGCTCCACTGGTCCCTGGCCGAAGACATGGCCCGCCGCCTGCGGGCCCAGGACGTCGATCTGTGCGTCGCCTCACAGCCGATCCACGCCGAAGGCCTGGAGTCGACACACCTGTTCGACGAGGCGGTGGGAGCGGGCACCCCACTCGATCACCCACTCGCGGGCCGTACCTCGGTGAGCATCGACGAACTCGCCGACCACCCCTTCGTCACCGCCCGCAAAGGGCACTGGCTACGCCGGCTGCTCGATCGGCTCTTCGCCGCCAGAGGCCTCACACCGAAGATCGTCTGCGAAGTCGACGAGCTCACCGCCATCGCCGGCCTGATCGGCGCCGGACTCGGCATCGGCCTCGTCCCCGGCTTCGCCCGCCACAGCGCCACACGCGCCCCACTCACCTGGATCGCCGTCGACAGCCCCGACTGCCGCCGCAGGGTCACCCTGTACTGGGGCGCCGACAGCCACCAGCCAACCGCCGCCCGCCTGATGCGCACCACGATCACCAACTGGGACTGGAACACCGACAAACCCCAGGAGAAACACCAATGATCAACTGACGCCGCCCGCCCAGGCCCACGCCCAGGCCCACGCCGGATGCGGCCCCCTCCCTCGGCTCCACCGACCCGATCCAGCGATCCCGAAGTCAGTACGGCAGCCGCGGACCTGACATCTCGGAATGCTGCGTCGTCGTAGTGGTGACAAGCACACCGAACGGAAGGGACGGGTAGCGATGCCTACGCAACGCGAGACAGACGGAGCCGAGATTCGGCAACAGATCGACAAAATAGTCGAAGGACTCCGAGCCAAGGACCTCCAGGGCCTGAAACAGCTTTACGCGACGGACGTCGTGTCCTTCGACATCGAGCCGCCGCTGCAACACGTAGGGATAGAGGCGAAATTGAAGAACTGGAAGAACGTGTTCACGCTCTTCCAGGACGTGACTTACGAGGTCCGCGACCTGACGCTCACCGTGGGCGACGATGTGGCATTCGGGCACTGCTTCGGCCGGCTGAGCGGCACGCTGAAGAACACAACGACGACGGACGGCATATGGGTCCGGGCCACTTTCTGCTTCCGGAAGACCGACGGCAACTGGCTGATCACGCACGACCAGGTTTCCGTACCACTCGACATGCCGAGCGGCAAAGGAGTGACCGACCTCGAGCCCTGACGAGCCACCCAAGTTCGGGACACCACGGGCAGCACTGCCCGTTGAGCCACCGACCCGGTTCCGCAGACCGGGGGAGTGGCGGCCCCACTGCTCTTCGCCGACAAGAAGTCCGGCAAGAATGTCGAGCCCTGGACACCACCACGCCGGAAGGACGGCTGGCGTTCCACGTGTTCGCCGCGCCCGCGGAATCGGGCGCCGCGTTACACCTCTAGGTGAGAAGCACCTGGTCGAGGACGTGATCGCCGATGGCCGCCATACTGGGGTTATCGGCCGAGTAGGCGGCCAGCGCAGTGCCCATGGCGAGGGCCCAGCCCCGCGCGCGCTCCCAGGTCACCTCGTCGGCGTCCACGCATGATCGGAAGACCTCGCGCGCGTCCTCCTCGAACACCAGCCACGCGGCGGCAAGGTCGGTGGCGGGATCGCCGCTGGTGAGGTCACCGAAGTCCAGAACGGCCGCCAGCCCTTCCCCATCGAGCAGGAAGTTTCCCGGGTGCGGGTCGCCGTGGAGCCAGAGCGCGGGGCCCTGCCAGGGCGGGAGGGCGGCCAGTTTCTCCCAGAGGGGGAGAAGCTCAGCTGATCGGGAAATGGACTGCAGGCGTCGCCGTACCGCTCCGTCGCGGGCGGCGAGTGGGACCCCGCGCACAGGGTTACGCGGTGCGTCAGGCGGTGCGGGCCGGTGCAGGCCTGTCATGAAGTCGGCCAGCGCCACGGCGATGCTGGAGCGGTCGGGCGGCGGCACGTCGGCGACCGTGCGGCCTTCGAACCAGGGCGCGATCGTCCACGGCCACGGGTAGCCCTCGCCGGGCACGCCGACCCTGACGGGTATGGGCAGCGCGACCTCGACGTACTCGGCCAGGACCGGCAGCCAGCGTTGCTCGTTGACGATGAGGTCGACGGCAACCTGGCGGCGCGGCAGCCGTACGGACAGGTCCGTCCCCAGGCGGTAGATGACGTTGTCCCAGCCGTTGGCAACGGGGGTAAGCGGGCCCACCAGATCCGGGTGCTGCACGCGGACCAGACGGCCCACAAGGTTGTCGTCGATGTTGACTTCCGCCGCCGGGGTGTTCACGCCGCAACGATAGTGCAGGATGGCCTTGACAGACGTAGGAACTGAAGCCGGATATGCCTGGTCGTCTCCGTGGTGCGCTTGACGACCAGGGTGAGACAGCCTGTCTGCCGAGATCGTTCATGGCATTGAGCCAGGTCATGCCGCGTTTGGAACCGAAGAACTCGCGGTTGGGGCGGGCGAACGCGGCCAGGACGGGGACGACGGACCGCATCCTGTCGACCGCGGCGACCAGCGAGGGCTGACATCACAGAACCTGACACATAATGTCACACATCAGACACATAGCGTCAAACAGTCCGATGCGGCGTCTCGTGGGGGAGTAGGCCCAACCCGGCGGCAAGAAGCAGAGGCAGGGGCAGGGGCAGACAAGGCGACCCTCGCACGCCCGAAACCGCGCCACGCCACGGAACGGCGCCCGGCGACCGATCCCGACGCTCCGCAAGCGCTCCGCGCCTGCGACGGCGACACGTGCTCCGGCTGCGGGGACGGCGATGACGGAGCACCACGATCTCGTCTCCAGGAACGCGGCCGTACGGCCTCGGCCCGAAAGCGGCACGAATCGGATTTACTGTGGAAAACGTGCAGATTGCTCCGACTTACCGTGGACGACGGAACAGAGGACGACGGGCCGGAGCCCGCCGGGCACGGACCGAAGATCATCGTCCCGCCGGCCGCGGACCGAAGATCATTTTTCCGCCCCGTACGGCAGGCCCGCCGGCAGCGCCCACCGGGCGGATCGCGTAAGACCGTACGCGGAATCCAGGCCAGGCCATGTGGGACATGCCAACCGGATCACTTCGGACAGGACGGGACAGTCCATCCCGACACCCCTATCGGCACCCATCATTCTTATACCAGACAGAAGGTGAATTCTGTTTGGTATAAGAATGACCATAATCGGGGCATCTCTCACTGCCCCGCCTTACGGCGGACCAAGCCGGACACACCCTCCATGTCCCGGCCCACACACCACACGATCTCGACGCTGCCCATGGCGTGACCGGACCGGGCCTCCGGCGCACCGGACGGAAAGTCGACCATGTCCACACCGGGCCTACACCGGCGAGGTCGCCGGCTACGTCGAGGCGGCCACCCGCACCTGCCGGCCTGGCCGGTGAGCCCCTGCTCCAACCGCGTGCAACCGGCCGGCCGGTTGATGATGACCAGGACCTCTCCCCCGGCGTCCCGGCCCGGCCTGTGATCATCGGGGATCGTGCTGGGCGCCGTCCCTGCCGCGTCACCGATGGTCGCCGTCATCTCGTCCCCTTTTTCCGGTGCTGCGGTGATCCGGAGTGCTGTCGGCCGGGGCCCGCCGGGGTGGAGCGTCGTGCGCGGGTTCTGGCCGCCCTGTTCACTGCGGGCACTCGCAGTTCCCTTGGACCGGAGTCGACCCCAGGGGCGCTTGGCCGTGCGGCTCCGTCTGCGGGGTCTGCTGGATCAGCTGGGCCCGGCCGGATCCGTCGCCCAGGGGGTCCTCGCTCCACCCTTCGGGCCACAGGCGTCCGGCGGCGCAGGGAACCTGGGCCGTGGCCTCCCACAGGGCGGGCGCGCCTGCGAAGACGGCCTGCCGGAAGGAGACTCCGCCTGCGAAGGCGGCCTGCCGGAAGACGGCCTCGCCGTTGAAGGCGGCCTCGCCGAAGAACGCCTGCGTGGTGAATGAGGCGGCCCGGAAGACCGCCCAGTCGGTGAATTCGGCCTGGCCGAACAGGGCTGCCTCGCCGAAGGTCGCGCCGGTGAAGTCGGCGCGGAGGGCGAAGAGGGTTGCGCGGAAGATCGCTGTGCCGTTGAACAGGGTCTTTTCGAACCCCGCTCTGTGGTTGGCCTCGCGTGGATCCGCGCCGCGGGTGAAGACGGCCGCGGTGAACGTCGCCTCTCCGTCGACGGTGGCGCCGTCGAAGCGGGTGAGTCCTTCGAGGGTGGCGCCGTCGAAGGCCGCCCGGCGTATCCGGCACCGGCTGAGGTCGAGGTCGAGCAGATGCGCGCCGGTGAGGTCGAGGTCGATGCCGGGCCAGAAGGTGCTGGGCGGCAGCGGCTCGTCCCTGCTCCAGCGCAGGTGTTCGGCGAGTATCCGCTGGGCGGTGGCGCGGACCTGGAGTTCCTGGGGGTCGGCGGGGGGTGTGGCCGCTTCCCCGTGGCCGGCGGGGTCCGGAGTTCCCGATGGGGTCGCGGGTGGGGTGGCGGACGGGGCGGTGGGCATGCGGAGGTAGGCGCAGATCACATCGGTGATCGTCTGGCGGTGCCCGGGGGTGTCGTGGGCGAGGCGTCCGAGGGCGTGCAGGCCGGCCAGCCGTACGGCGGCCTTGTCGTGCCCGAGCTGGTCGCAGGCCTTGGTGTAGAGCTCGGTGAGGCGTTTTTCGGCGGCGTCGTACTCCTGGTGGGCCTGGGCGCGCTCCCCCAGCCACTGGCGGCGCGCTCCGAGCAGCAGCGCCACCAGTCCTGCGGCTCCGGCGCCCACGGTCAGGCCGGTCTTCACCGCCTCCACCCGCAGCTCCACGCGTCTGGCGGCCTGTGGGGCGCTGTCGGCCAGCGACAGCAGGGCGGCCGTGGTGGCCCAGATGGACACGATGATGAGCACGGCGCCGGTGAGGACCCACCACCACGGCAGGACGCGCAGCCGCGTGTGGTCGGCCGGGCCGGGGCCTTTCAGGATGAGGCCGGCGCCCAGGGCCGTGAGCACCATGGCCGTCAGGCCCAGCACGCCGGGCAGCGGCACGTAGGCCGTCAGGTCGGGGGTGGCCGCCTGCCGGGTCAGGAGCGCGGCGCCGCCGGCGGCCGCCCCTGCGGTCAGTGAGATCGTGCCCGTCGTGGTGTGTCTGGGTCTGCTCCCCCGCTGTTTCATGGTGGCAACTTCAACGCATCGGCCGCGGATCGTCCACTGCGGCCGGCGCGGCGTGCTCGGCCGCGGATCGGTTTTCTGTCTGGGTGCGGGGCCGTATGGCGGCGGTGCTCACGGGGTGGCCTCCAGGGCCAGCAGGACTTTCTTGGCGTCGGTGCCGCCGACGTACTGGCCGATGGTGCCGTCGCTGCGCACGACGCGGTGGCAGGGGACGATGACCGGAAGCGGGTTGGTGGCGCAGGCGGTTCCGACGGCGCGTACGGCTTTCGGGCTGCCCGCGGCGGCGGCCACGGCCGCGTAGCTGGCGGTCGTGCCGTAGCCGATCTCGCTCAGGTGTGTCAGGACGGTACGGCGGAAGCCGTGGGCCAGGCACAGGTCCAGCGGCAGGTCGAACAGGTTGCGCCGGCCGGTGAAGTACTCATCGATCTGCCGGGTGGCGTTCTCCAGGCGGGCGGGGGCGCGTAGCAGGCGGGGGCTGAGGCTGCCGGCCAGCTGCTGCAGGACCTTGTCGTGGTCCTCGCGGGCGTAGGCGACGCGGACCAGGCCGCGTTCGGTGGCGGCCAGCAGCAGCGGCCCGACGGGGGTGTCGAGGGTGCGGTAGGCGACGTCGAGGATCCCGGCGCGTTCGGCGGCCGCGGCCAGGCGGGCGTGCAGGCGCTCCTGGGTGGCCCGGTCGGTCTCGGTCAGGCGGGCCAGCAGCTCGCCGTCACCGGCCGGCGTCGCGGGTGTGGTCGTCATCGGTCCTCTCCTTCGAGGTAGCTCTTGCGTAGTTTGGCGATGCCGTCGGCGGCGGCTCTTCTGGCGGCCTGCGGGCTGCCGCCCAGGACGTGGGCGACTTCGGCGTAGGGCAGGCCGGCCAGGTAGTGGTAGGCGATGGTCTGGCGCTGTTTGAGCGGCAGGGCGTGCAGGGCCTTCCACAGCTCCGGCTCCCCCTCGCCGGGCACGCCGTCCTTGGCGGGTGTCTCCGGCAGGTGCTCGGTGGGGACGGCCCGCCGCGTCTCGGCGCGGAGCTGGTCGATGGCTTTGCGGTGGGCGATGGTGACCAGCCACGCTTCGATGTTGCTGTCGGTCCGCAGGGTGGGGTAGGCCTGCATCGCCGACAGGAACGTCTCCGACCAGGCGTCTTCTGCGGCGGCGGTGGGGCCCAGGACGGCGCGGCATACGCGTAGCACGGCCGGCCCGTGCTCGGCCACGATCGTTTCGAAGGGATGCTGTCTCACGTTGGGTAAACGTCGCGGGCGGGTCGGATGTGAGGTGGTGGTGTCAAAAGAGTTGTCCTTGTCGCCAGGGTGCGGGGCGTTCGAGGTCGAGCAGGAACTGTTTGCGGGCCAGGCCGCCGGAGAATCCGGTGAGGTTGCCGTCGGCGCCGATGACGCGGTGGCAGGGCAGCACGACGGCGATGGGGTTGGCGCCGTTGGCGGCGCCCACGGCGCGGACCGCCTCGGGGCTGCCGATCTCGGCGGCGAGCTCGGCGTAGGTGACGGTGTGTCCGTAGGGGATGGTGGTGAGTGCCTGCCAGATGCGGCGCTGGAAGGGGCTGCCGGTCAGGTGGGTGCGGAGGGTGAAGGTCTCGCGCTGGCCGGCGAAGTACTGGGTGAGCTGTTCGGTGGCCTCTTCGAAGCCGGAGGTGACTTTCGGGCCGAAGGTGGCGGGGTCGGGCATGTGGCGGTGGTCTTGCATGTAGGTGCCGCTGAGGACGCCGTCGGTGGCGACGAGGGTGAGGATCCCCATCGGTGAGTCGATCGTCGTGTGTGTTCTCATGGCGCTGTCCTGCCGGTGCTGGTGTCGGTGGTCTGGGCCGTCTTGGTGCGCTCGGTGTTCTCACCGGGCCGGGCCGTCTTGGTGCGGGGGCCGGCCGGCCCGCCGCGGTGGGTGTCCGGCTGGTGGCGTCTGCTCATATCTGGTCAACGCGTGGGGGCGGGTGAATGTGAGGTCGCCCCCACGCTCCCGCCCCCACTCCCCCGGGCTCCTGGGGCACGGACACGGGCGGGGGCGGGGGCCCCAGGGCCTTGCGCGGCCTCGGGGGCGGCCGTGTTCCGGCCCGCGCCGCGTGGCCCAGCCCGGCCCCCGGTCTGGGGCGGCCCGGTGCGGGGTGGCGCGGGGTGGGTCGCGGTGCCGACGCGCCGGGGGCGACGGGCTCGCCGAGATTGTCGGTGCGGCATCCTACGATGGGCCGACTCGTGGAGGGATGCTGCCGATGCTGGATTCGCTGATAGTGCCGCTGCTGGTCACCACCGATCTGCCGCCGGATGCGGATCTGGCCGAGTTCGGGTCCCTGCTGGCCGACACGGTGCGGACGCTCGGGGATGGTGAGGCGTCCTATTCGGGTTTCCTGCACGGTGGGGTGTTCTGGCTGGATCGGCCGGGCCCGCCGGCGCATGACGGCGGGTCGGGTGTGTCGATGGCAGAGGAGCTGCGTTTCGCGGCGCTGATCGGTTATCTGTCGATCTCCGGGGTGCGGCGTTCGCCCAAGGAGGTGGTCGCCGGTGTGCGCGGGGTGATCACCGAGGCGGTCGCCGGCCGCTACGGCGACCTGGGGAGTCCTCCGGCGGTGATGGCGATCAGGACCGAGGATGTGCGGGAGCGCACTCCCCCGTCGGCGCTGCCGGTCAGGACCGCCGACGCCGTCGCCGAGCTGGTCGCGGTCGCCCGCCCCTACATGTAGCCGCCGGCCGCCGTGTGCCCGGGTGGCGACGCCGTCCGGGTGGGCCGCTCCCCCGTCCGGCAGGGCTGCCGCGGGCGGATGGCTGTGCGGGCACAGTGCCTCGAAGGCGGCCTGGGAAGAGACCGCACCAGGGGTGGAGCCAGAGGTGGTGGTGTCAGGGGGCGTGCTGGGGTTCAGGCCTGGATGGACTCGACGAAGTGCCGGGCTTCGGACTCGCTCATGCCGGTCTCGCCTCGCACCAGCAGGACGGCCTGCTCGCCGCGGCCGTCGGCGCTGAGCAGGCGCACCCGGGTGGCCAGGTCGGCGCCGGGACCGGGGGGCAGCGGTGGGGCTGCGCCGTAGTGGGGCTGCGGCGGCCAGGGCGCCCGGCCGGCGCGCAGGTCGTCGACGTATCGCTTGGCGGCTTTGAGGTCGAGGCCGGTCTGGTCGCGGACGAGTTTGATCGCGGCGACGGGCTTGCCGGCGTCGATCAGCTCGCCGGCCCGCTGCTGAAGCTGCGGGGCGCTGAGCTGTTGCCACGTTTGCGCGGCGGGGGGCCGCCCGTGCGTGGAGCGCCGTACCAGCGCGGTGATCAGCAAGGTGGCCAGGGCTGCCATGACCATCAGCAGCACCAGCAGCTCCACGGGTCCGAGATTCGGCATGGAGTGATCCTACGATCGCGGCAAGCGGATCGGGCCCGCTCGGCCTGCTTGGATGCGTGGGAGGCCGCCGGAACCGGGCCTTCGCGGCCACCCCTGAGAGGGGTGAGACTTCTGTACAGGTGCTACGGGGGCGATCATGTGTGATCGTCTGCGTAGGGGTGGGGGCGTGGTCTCGGTGCGGTTTTTCCGCGGGTAGGCGGGGGTGAGGCCGGGCACGTTGCGGGCAGGCGGGTGAGGGCCTGCTCCCCCGGCACGTCATGGGCCCCGGGGCGGGTGTTGTCGGTGCCGGCCGCTACGGTCGGCACGACGACTCGGCGCGTTGGAGGAGAAGGGTGTCGTTGAGACCATGCGGCCAGTGGATCTGAATCGCCTCACCGTGCAGGAGTCGGCCGATCGTTATGTGGAGCTGATCCGCGCCAAGACGCTGACGGGTGCGCTGTCGGCGGCGACGGCGGAGGTCTACGCGCGGGATGTGGCCACGTTCGTGCTGCTGGCGGGTGAGGGGCAGGTCCTCGATGATCTGACCGGCGAGGACCTGGACGCGATTTTGCTGGCCTTCGCCCGTAAGCCCGACGGTCGGCGGGCCGAGCCGGGTGCCGGGCTGCAGTCGGCCTCCTCTCAGGCGCGCTTCCGCCGGTCGGTGTCGGCGCTGTTCAAGCATGCGATGCTGGCGGGCTGGGTGCAGGTCAATCCGATGGCGCTGGCGACGATCACGGCCAGGGAGCGCGGGGGGTTGCGTCCGGAGCGGCGGGCGCTGACGCGTGAGCAGGCTCAGGGGCTGATCGGTGCGGCCCGTGATCTCAGCGCCGGTGACGGCCGGGCGGTGCCGCGGGGTCAGGCGCCCGCCGAGGAGCCGCCCGGCGCCGAAGAGCCGGCTGCCGTCGAGGGGCCGCCTACCGCTGAGGCTCCGGCCGCCGGTGGCCGGAGCCGGCGGCGTGACCAGCGCACTGAGTTGCGGGATGCGCTGATCGTGCTGCTGCTGTCGACGATGGGGCCGCGCGTCTCGGAGCTGGTGCGGGCGAATGTGGAGGATTTCTACACCAACGACGGGGTGCGTTACTGGCGGATCTTCGGCAAGGGCGGCAAGACGCGTGATGTGCCGCTGCCCGATGACGTCGCGCGGGTGCTGGAGGTCTACCTGGAGCGGGGCCGGGCCGAGTCGCCGGACAAGGCGCTGCTGCTGTCGTGGCGGGGCAAGCGCCTGGCGCGGGGGGACGTGCAGGCGGTGATCGACCGGGTGCAGCGGCTGGTGGATCCCGACCGGCGGCGTTCGGTGACCCCGCACGGCCTGCGTCACACCACCGCTACCCATCTGCTGGCCGACGCGGTGGACATGGACGCCGTACGCCGGGTGCTGGGCCACAGCGACCTGGCGACGCTGGGCCGTTACCGTGACGAGCTGCCCGGTGAGCTGGAGGTGGCGATGCGGTCGCATCCGCTGCTGCGGAGGCCCACGGGCGGCCGGTGAGGAGGCCGCGAGGGTGAGGCCGCGCGACCGCGGGCCTCGCCCCCTCCCCCCTTCGCCAGGTCCGCTCCCGTTTGCGGGTGGCCGGTGTTCTGGCGGAGGTCGCGCGGCCGTGCCTGGCTCCGCCCTGGCCGGCGCCTGGTCCGGGCTGTCATGCGTGCGCCGTCCGGCGTCGTCGGCCGGGCGGCCCGCGCCCTCACCCGGTCCGCCTCCTGTCCGGGGTCCGTTCAGGCGGCGTGTTCGGCGGCGGCCACCTCGGCCAGGACGTCCAGGGAGATGCCCAGGGCGTGGGCGAGGGCGGCGATGGTGAAGAAGGCCGGGGTCGGCACCCGGCCGGTCTCGATCTTGCGGAGGGTCTCGGCCGACAGCCCCGCGGCGGCGGCCACCTCGGCCATGCTGCGGGGGCCGCGCGCCTGGCGCAGGATCGCGCCCAGGCGGTGGCCGCGTTCGTGGTCGAGCTGGGTCAGCGGAGGTCGCACCATACCGACCACCCTATCAACCGTGATAACAATACCGGTATATGTATTGGGCAACCGGGAGTGTGGCACATGGTGGAGATCAAGACCGCGGCCGAGGTGGACGCGATGCGCGAGGCGGGCCGGGTGGTGGCCCGCGCGCTGGAGGCGGTGCGCGGGCACGCGGCGCCGGGGGTCAGCCTGCTGGAGCTGGACGAGGTCGCCCGGACGGTGATCGCCCAGGCGGGTGCCCGGTCGGCGTTCCTGCACTACAAGCCCGCCTTCGCGCCGACGCCGTTCCCCGCGGTGATCTGCGCCTCGGTCAACGAGGTGATCGTGCACGGCATCCCTGACGGCTACCGGCTGCGCGCCGGGGACCTGCTGAGCGTCGACTGCGGCGCCTACCTGGACGGCTGGGCGGCAGACTCGGCGATCAGCTTCGTCGTCGGCCCGGCCCGCCGCGCCGATCTGGAGCTGATCGCCACCGCCGAGGCCGCGCTGCAGGCGGCGATCGCCGCGTGCGTGCCGGGAGGGCGCCTGGGCGACGTCGCTCACGCCGTGGCGCGGGTCGGGCGTCAGGCCGGCTGCGGAATCCCCGACGACTTCGGCGGGCACGGCATCGGCCGGGCCATGCACGAGGACCCGCACGTGCCCAACCGGGGCCGTCCCGGGCGCGGGATGGCGCTGCGGCCGGGTCTGGTGCTGGCGATCGAGCCGATGTTCATCGCCGGGGGCGGCGACGGCTACCTGACGGCGCCGGACGGGTGGGCCCTGTCGAGCACCGACGGCAGCCGCGCGGTCCACGTCGAGCACACGGTGGCCGTCACCGAGGCGGGGCCGCGCGTGCTCACCCTGCCGTGACCCTCCCGCGCCGGCTCACCTCGCGGGGCGGGCACCATGCCGGTGCGCCCGGTTCCCGGGGCGGGTTGACCCTCCCGTAACGGGAGGGTTCATGCTGGGGCACGGCCACCGGCAGGAGGCGACAGCGAAGGGGCGCCGTGGACTCCATGGACTACTCGGTCGGGCAGGTGGCCCGGCTCGCCGGGGTGAGCGTGCGCACGCTGCACCACTACGACGACATCGGCCTGATGCCGCCCGGGCGGCGCACCGCCGCCGGCTACCGCCGCTACAGCCAGGCGGACCTGCAGCGGCTGCAGCACGTGCTGTTCTACCGTGAGCTCGGCTTCCCCCTGGAGGAGATCGCCGTCATCCTCGACGAATCCGGCACCGACACGCTGACGCACCTGCGGCGCCAGCACGAGCTGCTCACCCGGCGCATCGGCCGGCTGCGGGCGATGGCCGCGGCCGTGGAACACGCCATGGAGGCATACAGCATGGACATCTCGTTGACCCCCGAGGAACGCTTCACCGTTTTCGGGGATTTCATCCCAGAAAGGTATGACGCTGAGGTGCGTGAGCGCTGGGGCGGCACCGAGCCCTACACGCAGTCGCGGCGGCGCATGGCCGCGATGACCAAGGACGACTGGAGGCGTTTCAAGGTCGAGGCCGCCCAGACGGTGGCCGAATTCGCCCAGGCCCTCGCCGGCGGCCTGCCGGCCGACGGCGAGCGGGCGATGGAGCTGGCCGAACAGCACCGGGCGCACATCACCCGCTGGTGCTACGACTGCTCCTACGACATCCACCGCGGCCTGGCCGACACGTATGTGGCCGATCCCCGTTTCTCGGCCGGCTACGAGCAGGTGGCGGCCGGGCTGACCGCCTACATCCGCCAGGCCGTCCACGCCAACGCCGACCGCGCCCGGCGCTGACCCCTCCCCCGCCCTGCCCCTGCCGCGCCGTGGCGCCGGCAGGGGCAGGGCGGTCGCCCCCGGCCGGCGGTGATCGGCGGCACCGGCGGCCGGACCTGTCCCCCCTCCCCCTAAGCTGGGGGCGTTCCCGACCTGAGGAGAGGTGTCCGCTGTGCCGACCGCACTGCGTCTGTTCCGTTATGTGGCGATCGCCGAGGCGTGTTCATGGGCGGGATTGCTCGTCGGCATGTTCTTCAAATACATCGTGGACTCGGGCGACCTCGGGGTGAAGATCTTCGGTCCGATCCACGGCGCACTGTTCGTGCTGTACGTCGCCGGGGTGCTGGCCGCCGCCCGCGAGGCCCGCTGGGGTGCCGGCACGGTCGTGCTGGGCCTGGCGTGCGCGGTGCCCCCGTTCACCTCGCTGTGGTTCGAGCGGCGCATGCTGGGCGCCGCCCGCGAGCCGGTCGCCGCCTAAAGGCCCCCCTCACCCCCCTCGCTCCCTTCCAGTACGGCCCGCGTCACCGCCCGGCACCGCCGCGGGCACATGAGCAGATCGGCCGAACCGCCGAACTGGTCGACCGAACCGGTCGGCGGCAGCGCCCGCACCCACGGGTCGGCGATCGAGGCGGTGAGCGCGTCGGCGAACCGCTGGGCGTCGATGACCTCGAACGGCCGCCTGTGATAGGCCCGCGTCGTGGTCTCCAGGACCTCGCCCAGGCCCAGCCGGTTGTGCATCTGGGCCACCCGCTCATAAGCGCGGCCCAGATGCCGTTGCCGGCTCCGCCAGTCCCCGGCGCCCAGCGCACCCGACAGCGCGTCACCGAGCTCTGCCGTACCCGGCAGACGGGCGAAGGCGCTGCCGAGCCATTTGCCGTACGGCGGATAGCGGCGGCGCATCAGCAGCACCAGCCGCATCAGGTCATCGGCCAGGCCCGCGGTCAGCACGGCCGAACCGAGATCGTCACCGACCTCCCCGCACCGGCCGGGGAAGGCCTCCCGCTGGGCCAGGCGCCGCCACTGACAGGCCAGCACATACCGCCATAGGTCACCGGGATACCAGCGCAGCGCGGCGCGGGCGCCTTCCAGCACCTCCAGCCCGTCGTGGAAGACCTCCCCGCAGGTGACCTCCGCCAGCCGCTGCCAGGGCGTGGCCAGCCAGTCCAGCGCCCCGACCCCCTCCAGCGGATCGAACCCCAGCCGCCCGCTCAGCCAGGCGGCGGCGCCGGTGACCTCCACGCCGTGTCCGGCGCCGAAGGCGGTGGGATAGCCGCCGAAGACCGGCGGCAGCGCCGCGGTGACCGACTCCCGCACCGGCCCGACGGCCTCGGGGGCCACGAACAGCACCACCCGCGGCCCCCAGTCATGGTCGGTGGAGCGCTCGGTGTCGAACGCCAGCACCTCCGAGCCGGACCCGACCAACGCCGCACTGTGGGGAACGTCGGCGACCAACGGCCGCACGACCTGCGCATAGAAGGTACGCGAAAGCTCCAGACCAGGCACAAAACTGGACATCATTCCGTCCACTTTGCCGGGCGTGACCGCCCGACGCACCAGGTTTTCCCCCCGCTCCCCCACGCCGTGAAACACGCAGTGAACACCGCCGCCGCCCCGCTCCGCCTCACCCTTCCAACGTCGCCGCCGACACCGCCCGGCCCCGCATCCCCAGCCCCTCATACAGGCCGATCGCGGCCCGGTTGTCACTGTCGACCATCAACGCCACCCGCCCGTGCTCGGCCGCCAGAGCGGCGAAGACGAACCCGCACACCTGCCGGCCGTACCCCCGGCCGCGATGGGCGGCGGCGGTGGCCACCCCGGCGACGAACCCCACCTCAGGGCAGGACCAGGCGTCGGCCGCCGCGGCCACCAACGCCCCGCCGTCCGCGCGCAGCCCCGCCCAGCGGCGGACCCCCGCCAGCCCCGGCACCGCCCACGACGACGGCGACGCCTGCGCCAGCAGCGCGCCCACCTCCGCATCGGCGTCCCGCAGCCACCCCGCCGGCCCCGCCGCCGCCCGCTCCGCCGCCGCCCGGCCGGTGTCCATCCACTCGAACGACCACACCTGCCCCACCCACGGCAGCCGCTCCGACAGCTCCGCCACCAGCGCCCGCTCCCCCAGCAGCCGATACGACGGCCCCAGCTCCGGCAGCGCCAGCCGCAGCACGGCGGCCACCTCACCCGCCCCGCCGCGCACCGTCAGACGGTCACGCCGGTTCAGATCCGGGCTCGCCACCGCCACGGCATCCCCCAGCGCCCACGCCCGGACCCCGCCGCGCATGCCCTGCGCCGCCCACACCACCAGCGTGTCGTCATCACAGGCCGCCGCCACCTCGGCGGCGGCCCTCAGCTCCACAGCGTTCAGAGGATCGCCCCAGGCGTGTAAGCGGCCGCCTCCGGATACCGGGCGGTGATCTCCCCCACGCGCGCCACCACCGACTCCACCTGCTCGGCCGCCGCCCCGGTGAAGGCGATCCGCTGCTCCAGCAGCCCGGCCAGCCCCGCGGCATCCAGCGGGAAACGCTCATCGGCCGCTAGCCGCTCCAGCAACTCGTTGCCGGCGCCCCGCTCACGCATCGCCAGCGCCGAGGCGACCGCGTGCTCCTTGATCAGCTCATGGGCGCTCTCCCGGCCCACCCCCGCCCGCACCGCGGCCATCAGCATCTTCGTCGTCGCCAGGAACGGCAGATACCGGTCCAGCTCGGCGGCGATGACCGCCGGGAACGCCCCGAACTCCGAAAGCACCGTCAACATCGTCTCCACCAGCCCGTCGAAGGCGAAGAACGCATCCGGCAGCGCCACCCGCCGCACCACCGAGCAGGACACATCCCCCTCGTTCCACTGGTCACCCGCCAGCTCACCGGTCATGGAGGCATACCCGCGCAAGATCACCATCAGGCCGTTGACCCGCTCGCACGAACGGGTGTTCATCTTGTGCGGCATCGCCGAAGAGCCGACCTGGCCCTCGGCGAAACCCTCGGTGACCAGCTCGTGCCCGGCCATCAACCGGACCGTCTTGGCCAGCGAGGAAGGGGCCGCGGCCAGCTGCACCAGCGCCGTGACCACCTCATAGTCCAGCGAACGAGGATAGACCTGCCCCACACTGGTCAGCCGGTGCGCGAACCCCAGATGCGCCGCCACCCGGTCCTCCAGCTCCGCCAGCCTGCCCCGGTCACCGCCCAGCAGATCCAGCATGTCCTGAGCGGTGCCCACCGGGCCCTTCACACCCCGCAGCGGATAACGGCCGATCAACTCCTCCAACCGGGCGAAAGCCACCAGCAGCTCATCGGCCGCCGACGCGAAACGCTTGCCCAGCGTGGTCGACTGCGCCGCCACATTGTGCGAACGCCCCGCCATCACCGTGCCCGAATGCTCGGCCGCCAGCGCCCCCAGCCGCGCCAGCAACGCCACACACCGATCCCGCACCACCAGCAGGCTGTCGCGGATCTGCAACTGCTCGACATTCTCGGTCAGATCACGCGAGGTCATCCCCTTGTGCACATGCTCATGCCCGGCCAGGGCGTTGAACTCCTCGATACGGGCCTTCACATCATGACGGGTCACCCGCTCCCGCTCGGCGATGGAGGCCAGATCCACCCGCTCGACGACCTTCTCGTAGTCGGCCACCGCCTGAGCGGGCACCGACACCCCGAGCTCCGCCTGCGCGGCCAGCACCGCCAGCCACAGGCGGCGCTCGGCCACCACCTTGTACTCAGGAGACCACAGACGGGCCAGCTCCGCCGAGGCATAGCGGGCGGCCAGGACATTGGGGATACGCGGCTTGGCAGTCACGTTGCCTCAGTCTATTGCGGCCCCGCCACCACGCCCCGCACAGGGTCACCCCCACCCGCCCGAGACCACCCCGCCCGGCCCGGAAAAGCCGATCGCCGCGCGGCGGAAGACCACCACGCGGCGACCGGCACCCCCCTCACGGCACCCGGCGGAGCCCGCTACCGCGCCGCGGTCAGCTCACCGGCGTCGTAGACCTTCACCTCGGCCCCGTGCCTGCCCCCCGCCGAACGCCGGCCGAACCGCTCCTTGGTCCGCTCCAACATCACATACAACGTCGGCACCAGCACCAGCGTCAGCAGCGTCGACGACAGCAGACCACCGATCACCACGATCGCCAGCGGCTGGGAGATGAACCCGCCCGACCCGGTCAGACCCAGCGCCATCGGGATCAACGCGAAGATCGTCGCCACCGCGGTCATCAGGATCGGCCGCAGACGCCGCCGGCCACCCTCGATCACCGCCTCCACCACGCCCAGCCCCTGCTGCCGGTACTGGTTGATCAGATCGATCAGCACGATGGCGTTGGTCACCACGATGCCGATCAGCATCAACATGCCGATCAACGCCGGAACACCCATCGGAGTGCCCGTCGCCAGCAACAGACCGATCGCACCCGTCGCCGCGAACGGCACCGACACCAGCAACACCAGCGGCTGCACGAAACTCCGGAACGTCGCCACCATGATCATGAAGACGATCGCGATGGCCGCCAGCATCGCCAGCCCCAACTGACCGAACGCCTCCGCCTGGTCGGCACTGACACCGCCGATGGCGAAATCCGCCCCCGCCGGCAACGACAGAGCCTTCAGCTTCGCCGTCAGAGCCGACGTCACACTGCCCAGGTCACTACCGGTGGCCGTACCCGAGACCGTCGCACTGCGCTCACCGTCGATCCGCGTCACCTGCGTCGGACCCTCGACCTTGGCAACCTTCGCCACATCCGCCAGCTCGACCTCCCCAGCCGCACTGGGCAGCTTCAGAGCACCGATCGCCTTCACATCCCGCGGCGCCTCACCGGCCCGCACGATCAGATCACTGGCCCGCCCGTCCACGGTCACCTGACCCAGCGGCGCACCACGGAACCGCTGCGCCACCAACTGACCGATCTGCGTCTCGGTCAGCCCCTTGGCCGCCGCCTTCCTGCGATCCACCCGGACCTCGACACGCTCAGCACTGGCCTCCAGGTTGGAAGAGACATCCCGCAGCCCGCCCAGACCGGCCATCACACCGCGCACCGCCTCAGCGGCGCTGCGCAGCGTCGCATCGTCCGGAGCCTGCACGATCACCTGAAGCTGGTTGGTCGAACCACCGCCCGGACCCCCCTGAGCGCCGCCCACAGTGATCTCACCGGCATCCGCCAGCCCCTTGAGCCGATCACGCAGCTCCCCCTCCAGCACAGCGGTGTCGACCCCCTCGGCCACCGTCACCGAGTAAGAGGCCCGATCACCGCCACCGCCACTGGCCGCCCCCATGAACCCACCACCGGAGCCCACGTTGACCTGGTAGTCCTCCACCTCCTTGAACGACGACAGCACCTCCTCCACCTTCTTGGCCGCCGCGTCCGTGGTCGCCAGATCCGTGCCGGCCGGCATCCGCTGACTGATGGAGACCGTGTTCTGACCCGAGGAGTCCAGGAAGTTGGTCTCCAACCGCCCGGCCAGCCCCATCGTCCCCACGAAGATCACAACACCGACCAGGACCGTGACCAGCCGCCGCCGCGTCGCGAACCGCAGCACCGGCAGATAAGCCCGCTGCAACGGACTACGCAGCTCCTTGGCCTCGGCCTCCTCACGCACCACACGCGCCTGCTCCGCACTGAGCACCGGCGCCTTCAAAAACCAGTACGCCAGCACCGGAATCACCGTCAACGACACCAGCAACGACGCCAGCAACGCCACCGTCACCGTGATCGCGAACGGCGCGAACAACTGCCCCACCATGCCGCCGACCACCGCGATCGGCAGGAACACCGCCACCGTCGTCAGCGTCGAGGCCGTCACCGCCCCGCTCACCTCACGCACACCCGCCACAACGGCATCACGCTTGGCCTCGCCGTACCCCAGATGCCGCTTGATGTTCTCCAACACCACGATCGAGTCGTCCACCACACGGCCCACCGCGATCGTCAGCGCCCCCAGCGTCAGCATGTTGAGGGAGTAATCCCCCAGCCACAGCGCCATCAACGCGATCACCACCGACAGCGGGATCGACACCGCCGTCACCAACGTCGAACGCACCGACAA
Organism: Streptosporangium sp. NPDC048886; assembly: GCF_055586905.1. Classification (NCBI taxonomy): domain Bacteria; kingdom Bacillati; phylum Actinomycetota; class Actinomycetes; order Streptosporangiales; family Streptosporangiaceae; genus Streptosporangium; species Streptosporangium sp. NPDC048886. Next base: position 75,767 of record NZ_JBVJHH010000021.1, on the reverse strand, counting down.
CAAGAAGATCAAAATGACCAGCACCGCGAAAGCCAGCCCCAGCAGACCCTCGGTCGTCAGATCCTCGATCGAACGCTCCACATACGGCGCCTGATCGAAGACCACCGTCACCTCGGAGGAATCACCGATCGCCCGCACCATCTCCGGCAACTTCTCCCGCACCGCATGAGAGATCGCCACCGCGTTGCCGTCAGGCGTCATCGTCACCGACACCCCAAGGCTCGGCTCACCATTGGTACGCGTCAACGAAGTACGCTGCGCAGGCGACCGCTCGACATCGGCCACCTCACCCAGCTTCACCGGCTGCGGCGCCGCCGGACGCCGCACCTGCTGCGGCACCTGCGCCCCGCCCTGCCCCGGCACCTGACGCCCCTGCTGAAGCTGCTGAAGCTGCGCCTGCTGCGGCATCTGCGCCTGCACCGGAGCCGCAGGCACCAGATAGAGATTGCGCAGATCCTCCACCGAGGCGATCCGCCGGCCCACCTGAACCGTCAGCGACGCCTTGTCCTCCACCAGACTCCCCGCCGGGACCGGCTGACCGTTGCCACGCAACGCATCGGTCACCGCCGTCGGCGCCAACCCCCGCGCCGCCAGCTTCCTGGCATCCGGAGTGACCACCACGGTCTCCTCCCGCGTACCGGTCACCGTCGCCTCACGGACCCCCTCGACGCCCTGCAGCTCCGGCACCATGATCCGCTCAAGCCGATCAGCCATCGCCCGCTCGTCACCGCCGGCCTCCACCGCCAGCACCAGCACCGGGATGTCATCGGTCCCACCCGCCAGCACCTGCGGATCCACCCCGTCGGGCAGCTGGGCGCCGATCCGCGACACCGCCTGCTGCATCTCCCCGACCGCCGCGTCGATGTCGGTGCCGTACTCGAACGCCACCTGAACCTGCGACACCCCCTCAGCCGAGGTGGAAGTCACCTCCGTGACACCCTCCACCCCCTGGAAGCTGTTCTCGATCGGCTCGGTGACCTGCTCCTCCACGATCTCAGGGGAGGCACCCGGATAAGCGGCGACCACGAACGCGCCGGGGAAGGACAGCGAAGGCAGCAACTGCTGTTTCAGCGACGGGATCGCGAAGGCGCCGAACGCGCTCAACACGACCGCGATCATTATGACGAGGCTGCGGTTGGCAAGGCTCAACCTGGCCAAGGCGGTCATGGGGGCGGACTCCTAAAGGGGGACGTCACAATAAGTTTTGCCCACACTAACACTTCGCATTGCACGAATATTTAACGCCCTCTAGCAATCCTGATAACCTTCTCAGGAAGCGAGAGGTGAGTGTGAACGACGAACGCGACCAGCTGATCCACCGGATCGGCGCAATCCAACGCGACCTGGGACGACTCCTCGCCCAGCACCGCCCCCCCTCACCCCTGTTCGACTCCAACCTCACCATGCGCCAACTCAAGGTCGTCATGATCCTGTCCCTCCAGGACTCCGCCTCCGGCCAAGACCTCGCCCACCACCTCGGCGTCGGCCTCGGCACCGTCACCGGCATCGTCGACCGCCTCATCGGCCACGGCCTCGTCACCCGCCGCGAAGACCCCAACGACCGCCGCATCCGCCGCGTCGAACTCACCCCCGCCGGCCACACCCTCACCGAACAGATCACCGACGCCGGCCTCGCCGACTTCCGCCGCCTCCTCCAACTCCTCGACACCCCCACCCTCCACGACCTGTCCACCGTCATGGACAAGATCCAAGCCGCCGCCCTCACCCTCACCAACGACCAAGACCACCTGAAAACAGGATGACCAAGCCCACCACCCACCCCACCTGACCGAACGACACCCTGAGCCGACCACCCCAGGGACACCCATGAGCCACACACCCACCCAGCAGGCCACCAACGCCCGCCGAGCCGTGGCCTACTTCTTCACCCTCCTCGGCACCGCCTCCGGCGCCTGGGCCGCCCGCATCCCCGCCGTCAAACACGACCTCGGCCTCAGCGACGGACAACTCAGCTACGGCCTCCTGGCCATCGCCACCGGCCTCGTCATCGGCATGCGCTTCGCCGGACGCCTCACCGACCGCCTCGGCAGCGCCCGCCTCCTCACCCCCGCCGCCATCGCCACCTCCCTCGCCCTCATCCCCCCCGGCTACGCCCCCACCCTCCCCCTCCTCATCACCGCCCTGTTCCTGTACGGCCTCATCAACGCCTCCCTCGACGTCGCCATGAACGCCCACGGCGTCGAAGTCGAACGCGCCTACCGCCGCCCCATCATGTCCTCCTTCCACGGCATGTACAGCGTCGGCGGCCTCATCGGCGCAGGCGTCGGCGGACTGTTCGCCTGGCTCGACCTCAGCGCCGGCACCACCCTGGCCGCCACCGGTATCCCCCTCGCCCTCATCTCCCTCTACGCCCGACGCCACCTCCTCCACACCCCCCACCCCACCACCCGACCCACCACACCCCCCGTCCACGCCCGCTGGTCCGGCTGGATCGTCCTCATGGGCGTCGTCGCCTTCGCCGGACTCGTCGGCGAAGGCGCAGCCGTCGACTGGACCGCCGTCTACCTCTTCGAAGACCTCCACGCCCCCCAAGGCGTCGCCGCCCTCGGCTTCGCCGTCTTCTCCACCGCCATGACCGCCGGCCGCTTCGCCGGAGACCGCCTCGCCCTCCACCTCGGCCCCGTCCGCCTGGTCCGCTACTCCGGCCTCATCGCCGCCCTCGGCCTGGCCACCGCCCTGCTCATCGGCCAGATCCCCGTCGCCATCACCGGCTTCGCCCTGTTCGGCCTCGGCCTGGCCACCATCGTCCCCCAGGTCTTCTCCGCCGCCGGAAACCACGACCCCGCCCACGCTGGACAGGCCATCGCCCAGGTCGCCACCGTCGGCTACGCCGGGCTCGTCGCCGGGCCCGCCATCATCGGCGGCGCCGCCGAGATCATCGGCCTGCCCGGCGCCCTGGCCATCCCCGCCCTGCTGGCCGCCTTCATGGCCGCCTCGGCCGGCGCCCTGCGCCCCCGCACCCGCGCCCTCTCCTGAGAAGACCTCGGCCGGCGCCGCCGTACCCACCCGCCGGACCGGAACCACCCCGCTCCCCTCACGTCCGCGCAAGGCCCTGTTTTTCGGGGATTGAGTCTTTAGTCCGTTGTAAATGATCTTGGACCCGGCCGAGCGCCTTTACAATGTAGATTTATAACTCTGGAACCGGAGCGGCGTTAACCGCGAGGGAAAGAACGTGCCACGCTATGGTGAAGGGCATGAGTGATCAGGCGCAGTCACGGACCCCCGGACCCGATGAGCTCAGGGCGAGGCTGTACGGCACCTTCGTCTCGGCCGTGCGCATCGCCACTCCCGGCCAGATCGCCGAGGCCGGCCAGGCGGTCGAGGAGATGCGCAGACACGACCCCTCGCTCGTCGCCCGCATGGAGCAGTTCTGGCACGGCGACGAGGACCCGGCACGGGCCAGCGCGTGAACGGCAAGATCTTCGACCATTCCGCGCTGCTGCAATACTCGGCCGCCCCCGAGGTCTACCGGCGGACGTTGCTGAACGTCGCCACGCGCGACGGCGCCACCCTGGCGGTCCCCGCCTCGGCCTACCAGGTGACCATCGCCCTGCGCCCCGCGGCCCAGCAGACACTCTTCGACCTGGTGACCTCCCCCGGGATCGCGCTCCACGCGCTCAGCGACAGGGTCGACCTCGAGAACGCCGCCTACCTGGCCGCCCCCCACCCCGAGCTGCGCCGCGACGTGTGCGCCGCGCACTGCTGCCTGATCGCCGTGCAGACCGGATGGCCGATCGTCACCGCCGAGCCCCACCTGTACGTGCCGCTGGGGCTCGCCATCGAGAAGATGCCGTAGAAGGCCGCACTCGCCCCGCAACTGCATGACGCCCGGACAACCGGTCTCCGTGCTCACATGAGCCGTAACGGCAGTGCTCACATCGACGGAATTCCTGTGCGATCCACGCACGTTGGGCCAGAATGACGGGCATGGAAACAACCCCTCAGGGGTCTCGTCCGGCGGCCGGAAGATCAGCGGCTACCGGCTGAACTCATGGACCAGGTCGCCGCCGCCTTAGCTGTATGGCCTGGTGCTCGACGTACGCCGCTTGTTGTGCGACGTACCCACGACGGAAGGCTTCGCGGCTTGATCAATTCGAAACGGGGAGGGGGCGTATGGCGGATGACGGCGGCGAAAACAAAGACGAAATCAGCGACAGCCTGGATGTGATCTGGGGGATCTTAGGGATTATCGCCGGGATTGTCCTGTCGGCAAGATACGTGCAATCCGCCGGATTTGCCCCCGATGAGGAACTGTCGGTTACGCAGGGCCTATTTCTCCTCGGGCTACTTTTCGGTCCTATTTTTCTTTCCATTTCTCTCGCAGAGCGTTTTCGCAAGGAAGTGCAGCGGGGGAGAATGTCTTGGGAGACATACTGGGTCGTGCTGTCCGGCATTGCGGCGTCCACATTCACATTCTTGGGTGTCGCAGGTGTCGATGACATTCTTGAAGCATGGGAGATCTGGTCAGCTGGATCGAAGGAATTACCGTGAACCCAGCCGGGATGGCGGTAAGAGTCGCTGCTGTGGCCGTACGGGGTGGCCCGCCGCGTGCTGGCCAACCAGCAGCGCGGCGCTTGCCGCAGGACTGTGCTCGCTGAACGGCTGCGTGCGGAGCTGGCCGCCGACCCTGAAGCGCCGAAGAGGCGGGCCCTTGAGGCGATCGGCAGAGACGACGGCGCCGGTCCGGCGGAGGACGCACTGCCGCGCACCCTGGCCTCGCTCCTGTACCAGCTGCCCGCCTCCCCACAGGTGCGCGGCGCCGCCTACCAGGCGCTGGCGACACTGCCCGCGGTGCGGGTCGAAGGCCCGACCACCGACCCGCGGGGGCGCTCGGGTGTCGCCGTGACCTTCCTGATCCAGGCGGACCGAACTCCCCGGAGCAGCTGGACCAGCCCGGCACCGATCCATGCCGTACTGGTCACGGAGAGCGCATCGACGGCCAGGCCGCCGGCGAGGGCGCCGAGCGCGATGGACAGGTTGAACATCGACACACACAGCGACGAGGCGGCGTCCGGAGCGGCGTTGAGGATCCAGGTCTGGAAGGTGACCGGGACGGCCCCGTAGCCCAGACCCCACAGGATGAGGACCGCCGCGGCCGAGACGGGGCTTGAGCAGCAACCGAACGGCCAGTCACGTTAAGGAGCCCGGCGAGCTCGTCTTGCCGTGACTGACCGTTCCGATGCGGGTGGGGCTTCAGGGACAGGAATCCTGTAACGGTTCGGTAGCTGTGGGTGGGTTACTGGTGGGTCGGTCCTACTTTGCGGCGTATGCCGGCGGTGGACTTTCTGACTGATGATGAGGCGGCCGCGTACGGGCGGTTCGTGGGGCCGCCGTCGCAGGCTGATCTGGAGCGGGTGTTCTTCCTCGATGACGAGGATCGGGCGCTGGTGGGGCGGCAGCGGGGCGAGCACATGAAGCTCGGGTTCGCGCTCCTGGCACAAGCGTGGGGCGGCGGCCTGGTCGCCGCGGTCGACGGGATGCGGTTCGTCGTTCCGATCCCGGCCGCGTTCGATGGCCCGGCTCTCGCCGTTCGTCCACTCCCACCTCGGCGTCCACGGCACCTACACCTTCGCCCTGCCCGACTTGGCCCCCGGCGCCATCCGCGACCTGCGCGCCCCAGACGGCGCCGAGGACGACGACGAGATCTGACCAGCGTGGCGAAACAGACGGTGTCAACGCGGGAGTCGTGAAGGAGACCCCGGACTCAGCCGCAGCGACCTACGAGGACCTGATGCGCCAGACCCAACGGATCTACCGGGAGCTGGAGCCGCACGACAGTATGACCCGCCGACAACTCCAGCAGGAGTGGGAGACCGTCCAAGCCGCGATCTACGTCGCGCTGGACACCACCGACGACGATTCCGGCCAGGTGGTCGGACGGGCCGCCCTGGACGCCGCCCAGCAGATACGGTGCGGTGGATCCCGGACGCAGACGATCTTCCGTAGGCGGCAGGAGGACTGTTCAAGGAGCGGAGGCCCGTGTCTGGGGCGTTCATCTAACGAACGTCTGACGAACGCGAACGGGAATCCGTCGGAACACGCTGCCGTACCCCGCCAAACCGTTCAGCTGCCTTTCGCGGCACGTTTGATGAACGGAGGGCGCTCTTCGATGGCGCTCATCGGCCTGGTCCGGGTCAGCACTGACAAGCAGAACACCCAGCGGCAGCACGACGCCCTCGACCCCATCTGCTGGAAGGTCTTCGAGGAGAAGATCAGCGGCAAACTCGCCACCGACGACCGGCCTGACCTGTTGAACGCGCTGTCCTACAGGCCTTTGGGGAGGATCGGACCGGATTTTGGCGCTCCGCCGCACAGCGGGGACGGCCGGAGCATGCAGCAATGAGTCAGTTGCGGGATGCCGCGACTGCTGCGCTGATGATGGCCGGATGTGGCCATGAGAGGGCGATGTTTACGGCTGTCTTGTTCCGAGGCTGAGGGACCGGGGTGGCTGAGCCGATGACCTACCCTCTTGGCGGCCGGGTCGAAGGTCGGGTGCCCGGCGGCCTGGACCTGTGGCTCCGCGCCGAGACAGAGGGACGGGTGCAGGCGCTACCGATCGTGGCGCGACAGGAAGCCAAGGCGAAGCCGAGGGGTAAGAGGTGATCCGTAATAGAAAGGTGAGTCCCGCTCTAGTTGTTTCGGTCCAACCTGACAGGCAGTGATCCTCTCTTGATCGTTGTGAGCGTCAATGTGCTCTCCTAGCGTCATGGGCATGGGCCCGCAGGGCCCGGCCGGGAGGCGAGCAATGGCGTTCATGCGGGCCAAGACCACAGGGTTCACCGGGATCATCCCGACACGGGAAGCCCCCTGGAGAACGAGATTCCTGCGGGGCGAGCGGGTCGCGCAAATCACGGAGACGGCGCTGGAGTGGGAGGGGCCGCTGACAGACATCCCGCCACTGAGACTGCCCGAGCCTTACGCCAGTTGCACCGAGGCGGCGCTCGACCTCCATGTCCCGCCCACCACCACGCGGACGGTGTTCATCGCCGGCGACCGGTGCCTGGACTGGGATTGGAACACCGGACAGAAGTACGAGGGACCGATCACCGGCCTGCCGGACTTCGGGCCCCACCTCCCGGCCGAATACCGCAGCGACGTGGACGTCGCGATGCAGGTGGCGGGCACACCGTGGAAGACCCTCCTGATCAAGCGCGAGCGGTGCGCGCTGCTCGTCTGGGGGCGGGGCGTCGAGTACGAAGGGCCTCTGATCGGACGAGGTGAGGCGGGGTGGAAGATGCTCCCCACGCACATGCGCGGCGACTTCGACGACGCCCTGATGCTCTATGCCGGAGGCAACAACCGGACCGTGTTCATCAAGGGCGACCAGGCGATGGACTTCCACTGGATCGACGGGCCCACGAAGATCGGCTCGTGGGCGCAGGTCCTGCCGGGGCTCGGCGCCCTACCCGCCGCCTACCGAACACCCCGGCTGCCGGCCGCGGGGCGTTTCGACGGGACAACCGGCGATGTGCGCATCGATCTGCGCGTCGATCTGGTGGGCGCGCTGCCGGTGATCTCCGGTGACACGTTCTCCGTCTCCACGGGTGCGTACGTCAACTCCTTCGTCCTGGAGGGCAGCCAGCCCGTCACGTTGCCCGCCACCATCTCCGGCACCGCGACCTTCGCCAAACCCACCCAGACGCCCAAGATCTCGGTGCAGGTGGACAAGCTCGCCCCCGGCGGCACCGCCACCCTCACCCACAGCGCGGACGACGGGACAAACGCCACCACCTTCACCTGCGCCTACGTCTCCCGGTTCCTGCGCACCATCGACTGGGAGGTCGACGCCATGGCCGGCACCCAACCGGCCACCCCGTACGCCACCACCACCCACCCCCGCCCGGCCGGCCTGGCCAAGAAGATCATCACCGTCCAGTCAGCCTTCGCCGAGGCCGGGATCGAACTGCGCACGGCCGGCACCGTCGTCAACGAGGTCGCCGTTCAGGAGGCGGGCGAGGACCTGAGGTGGTCCGATGCCGAGCTGCACGCCGCGATGGAAAACAACTTCAGCGGCCACCGGGACACCGAGCAGTGGAAGTTGTGGAGCTTCATCGCCACCCGCCACGTCGACGACGACGGCACCCAGGGCGTCATGTTCGACCGCGAAGGATCGCCACGCCAAGGCATGGCCGTGTTCCACACCGAGATGGTCATGCAGCAGCTGGCCGGAACACGCACGGAGCTCCACACCTGGGTGCATGAGCTCGGCCACGCCTTCAACCTGGTGCACAGCTGGGACAAGACCATCGCCAAGCCGCCGCAGCCGCTCGGGCCGCGGGGCGGCTACGGCGACCTGTCGTGGATGAACTACGAGCATAAGTACCAGGGTCCGAACGGAGAGCAGGGCGAGGACGCCTTCTGGGCGGCCTTCGCCTACCAGTTCACCGACAATGAACTGCGGCATCTGCGCCACGGCTTCTACCGCAACGTCGTCATGGGCGGTCTGGGCTTGGAGGTCGGTGTCGGTGGCGCCTACCGTCTCCCGTTGAAGGAGTTCGCCCTGCCCCCGGCCGGCCGGTCCGGGCTGCGGCTGGAGCTGTACGGCCGCGAGTCCTTCTCCCACGGGGAACCCGTCGTCACCGAGATCAAGCTGTCCCTGGACGGCAGCACCGGCCAGGCCGACGCCTTCCCCAACCTCAGCCCCCGCGGCGAGAACCTGACCATCCTGGTCACCGACCCGGCCGGAGACATCCACCCCTTCCGACCCATCGCCCGCCACTGTGGCAACCCCGACCGCCGCGTCACCCTCGACGCCGCCACCCCCGCCCTCTACGACAGCGCCTACATCGGCTACGGCGCCGACGGCCTCACCTTCCCCACACCCGGCACCTACCGGCTGCGCGCCCTGTGCAAGGTTCCCGACGGCTCCACCGTCGTCTCAGCAGAGCGCACCATCCAGATCAGCTCGCCGCAGAGCGAGCAGGACCGGCAGGCCGGCGACCTGCTGATGGGCTCCCAGCAGGGCACCCTGCTGGCGCTGCTCGGCTCCGACGCCCCGCAACTGGCCGACGGCAACGCCGCCCTGGATGAGCTCATCACCGCCCACCCCGACCACCCGCTGGCCGTGTACGCGCACATGGTCAAGGGCACCAACGCCGGCCGCCACTTCCTGACCCTCGGCAAGGACGGCATCGGCGTCCGGCCCGCCGACACCGCCACCAGCATCGAACAGCTCGGCGCGGTCGTGGAGACCACCCTCGACCCCGGTACCGACGCCGGGGTCGACAACATCACCCTCAACGAAGCCATGCGCCGCCTGGCCCGCGCTCACGCCCGCGCTCACGACCTCAAACAGGCCGACGCCGTTCTCGACCAGATGGTGGAGACGTTCCGCGAGAAGCATGTCCCGCCGCCGGTCCTGGCCACCATCGCCGAACAGGCCGAGACCACCCGCACCCAACTCCACGACCAGGCCTGACACCGCGCCGCGACCATCCGCGCCGCCCGCCTGAGCGCTACCGCTGATGGTGACTCACCATCAGCGGTAGCGGTAGCGGTGGAGATGTATGCCGGGCATCTCACCGACGCGACCGACACCTACCAGGTGGCGCTGGTGCTCCTGCGCGAAGCCGGACACCGTATCGGCTATGCCGTGACCGCCTGGTGGTGCGGCCAGACCCTGCACACCCTCGGACGGCACGCCGAAGCCCGGCGGGACGGTGCTGTAGATCCTCTCTCGCCCCGCCAGCCGCACCGGGCCCGCCGTCACCGAACCGTCGTCAACCCCGCCGGACTACCGCCAAAATCCGGTCCGATCCTCCTCGCGGGCCTACATCCGCGACGGCGACCTGCTGACCGTCCAGGAGGTCGACCGGCATCGCCGCCGGAGTCAAAGTCTCCGTCGGCGTCGTCCACAAGCCCTTGGCGGCCATCGAGGGCAACCCCACTGACCAGCCCCCGACCTCTTGAGGAGAGCGCCCTGCCGCTGCCCCAGATCCCGCTCGACGACCCGCGTGTCCTGGCCCTGGCCAAGGCTCACCAGCAGCTCGTGCCCCACGGACGGGCGCTCGCCCCGACCTGGGAGGAGCTGACTGACAAGGAGCAGGAGGGCTCCCCTTCCCGATGCCCGGACGCCACTCCGCGTCCGAACTCCAGGCGAAATCCCCTGCACGCCTGCCTCGCCACCCTCGGTCAGTACGTCCGCCTCGGCGCAGACACAGCCGAACGCATCGCTCGCGAAGATGCCCCGCCAACCGCCGCTGCTGACCCCAACGGGCTTATTTCGTTACCGGCAGGCCTTTCACTGTGGGATGTCCATCACCACTGAGCGCGCCCAGCAGGCGCAGCCCGTCCTCAGTAGGGCTCCCGGGTGCCGCGGACAGCACCAGCAGCTCCATGCCCGATTCATCCGGCAGCGCGAAGTTCTCCTGGTGCAGTTCCAGCAGTCCGACCAGTGGGTGCCGGTACGCCTTGCGTCCATGTGCGCGGGCGCGCACGTCCGCGCGGGCCCAGAGGCGGCGGAAGCGCTCGCTGCCCATCGCCAGCTCGCCGATAAGCGAGGCCAGCCCCGGGTCGTCGGGGTACTTCCCGGCCGCCAGGCGCAGGTGCCCGACCACGTCGAGGGTGCAGGTCTCCCAGTCGGCGTACAGGCCGCGCTCGGCCTCCTCAAGGAAGATGTGCCGGGCGGTGTTCAAGCCAGGCATCTCCCGGCCGAAGAGAAGCCCGGCGAGGCGGTTCCCGGCGACCACGTCCAGCCGGTGGTCCATGATCAGGGCGGGCGCGTCGGTGACTAGGTCAAGTACGCGCAGCAGCTCCGGCCGCAGGCGCCCGCTGGGAGACTTCGCGCGGCGGCGGCGCTGCCGCGCGAGCCGGGACAGGTGCCCGCGTTCGGTCTCATCGAGTCCGAAGACGCGGGCGAGCGCGTCGAGGACCTGTTCGGAGGGCTGGGTGGCGCGGCCCTGCTCCAGGCGTACGTAGTAGTCGACGCTGACCCCGGACAGGTGCGCGACCTCTTCGCGGCGCAGCCCTTCGACGCGGCGGCGGCTGTCGGTGGGGATGCCGGCGGCGGAAGGGTCGACCCGGGAACGTCGGGTGCGCAGGAAGCCCGCGAGATCGTCCATGCGCCCCATTATGGCTCTGATTGCGCAGGTGAAGGTGGTCCTGCCAGTACCAGGAAGTCCCGTCCGATGGAAGAGGCGCCCCTGAATGACGCGGCCTCGGTGGTCGAGCATCGATGGCGACACACCTCGTTGAAGGGAACAGCCATGAAGACGCTCATCGTCTACGCCCACCCCGAGCCCCGTTCGCTGAACGGCTCGCTGAAGGACCTCGCCGTGTCCACTCTCGAAGCCGCCGGGCACGAGGTGCGGGTGAGCGACCTGTACACGATGAGCTGGAAGGCCGTGGTGGACGCGGCGGACTTCGGCGAGCAGGCCACGAGCCCGCTGCGGGTGATACCGAGTTCGGGTGGAGCGTACAACGCCGGCGCGCTCACGCCCGACGTGGCGGCCGAGCAGGAGAAGCTGCTGTGGGCCGACACGGTGATCTTCCAGTTCCCGCTGTGGTGGTACACGATGCCGGCGATTCTCAAAGGCTGGGTGGACCGGGTGTTCTCCTTCCGCTTCGCGTACGGCGTCGGAGTGCACGACGAGACCCGGTACGGCGAGCGTTTCGGTGAGGGGACGCTGCAGGGGCGGCGGGCGATCCTGTCGGTGACCATCGGGGGCCCCGAGTCCCACTACACCGATCGCGGGATCAACGGCCCGATCGAGGACCTGCTGTTCCCGATCCATCACGGGATTCTGTACTACCCGGGTGTGGAGGTGCTGCCGCCGTTCGTGCTGTATGGCAGCGACAGGATCACCGACGGTGACTTCGAGGACGCCGCCAAGGCATGGAAGGAGCGGCTGCTGTCGCTGGAGACGACCGAGCCGATCGCGTTTCGGCGCCAGAACTCCGGTGACTACGAGATTCCGTCACTGCGGTTGAAGGAGGGCCTGGAGGTGCCGGGCCGCAAGGGTTTCGGCCTGCACGTGCGGGGCTAGCCGCCAGCGAGGGGACAGGACGAGTGACCACCCGCATCAGAACGGCCAGTGACGATAACCCGAGCCCCGGCGGCTCGCCTAACGTCACTGGCCGTTCGGTTGCTGCTCAACCCCCGAGACGGTGCCGTTGGCGGCCACGGCGAGCAGCGCCATGGCCGCGGCCAGCACCAGGACGATGGTGACGACGGCCTGGCGCAGCCGTCCGGTGATCAGGGCGCCGGCGATGAAGTTGCCGCACAGGCCGGCGGCGCCGAAGACCAGCAGCAGCGTGCTGACCACACCGGCGTCGACGCCGTCGCCCTGCAGGATGGGCCTGACGAAGGTGTGGGCGGCGAAGTGCCCGGTGATGACGAGAAATGTCATCGCGATGCCCAGCCGGACGCCGGCGTGGGAGCGGAAAGCCTCGGGGAGGGCGGAAAAGAAGATCGTGTGCTGCGGCGCCACTTTCGGCATCAGCACGACCATGCCCGCCAGCGAGGTCAGGCCGAGGAGGCCGACGGCCGCGAACGCGATGCGCCAGCCGCTGAGGTCACCGATCAGCGTGCCGACGGGCACGCCGAGGACGGACGCGGCCTCGACACCGCCGAAGATGACGGCGGTGGCGCGGGCCATGTGCCGTTCGGGCACCAGGCGCAGCGCGATGCCGCCGGCCAGGGCCCAGAACCCGCCCACGCTGATGCCGATCAGCACGCGTGCGACGAGCACGACGGCGAATCCGGTGGCGAAGACCGACACCAGATTGGCCACGCCCATCAGGCCCACCAGGACGGCCAGCACCAGCCGGCGGTCGACGGCACCAGGGGCGCCGAGACGGCGGCGACCAGGCCGGGCACCGTGACCATCAGGCCCGCCGTGCCCTCGGAGACCTCCAGGGCCGAGCCGATCGGGGTGAGCAGGCCCACCGGCAGCAGCTCGGAGGTCATCAGGGCGAAGATGCCCAGCGACACGGCGAGCACGGCGGACCACCCCTTGGCGGGAGAGCCGCCGGCGCCAGGAGAGGTCTGCGGAGGGGAATCGGTGGGGGTCACGGCGGCTTCCTTCGTCGGCGAGCAGGTCGCGGGTCGCGGAGATCAGGTCGTGGGCGTGAGGGCATGGGCATGGGACGGGCGGGCGTGAACGTGGGACGGGCATGAGAGGGGCGGTGGATGTGCGGCCACCGCCCGTGGGTTGCGGCAAGCGTGCGGACGGCTACTGCGTGCCGGGCGTCTTACGCGTGGTCGCGTTCATGCGGTTCCAGGCGTTGACGGTGAAGATCAGCGCGATGAGCTGGGCCAGTTCCCTGTCGTCGAAGTGCTGTCGGGCCTGGGCGTAGACCTCATCCGAGACGCCCCCCGGGAGCAGGGTGACGGCCTCGCTCAGGGCGAGGGCGGCCCGCTCTTCCGCCGTGTAGAGGCTGGATTCGTGCCAGGCGCTGAGCTGGTAGATGGCCCGTGACTAACGATCTTGCGAAAACTGGCGCTAAGGATGACCTTGGGGTTCAGGGCGGTTCGTCGTTCTCATAAACGATCCATTCTGGGAGCAAGATCAACCGATCAACCGATCCGCCGACGAGCCGGATCCGGGCCGAATCTGTTCTCACAACCCGTTCTCACTCAAGAGAGCGCGGCGAGGGTTGTCGGAAATGTTTGTAAGAACATTGTGGAGTGACCGACGCTGAGATCCGCGACGCCGACGACGTCGAGCGCCACCCTGCCCCCGCTGCGGCGTCCAGCCCGGCTCGCCGTGCCGGGCACGGTCCGGGGCGGTCGCCGGCACGTACCACACCGGGCGGTTCACCCAGGTTCCCCGCCTGGCGAAGATGCTGCGGGTGCCCACGCCTGTCGACCGCGGCCCCGGGCAGCCTTGGCGGCCGGGCACCCCGCCGCCGGTCGCGCCGCGCTCGGACGGCCCGGCCGCCGACATCCGGATCGGGTACGCCCGGTGCAGCACCTTGCGGCAGGAGCTCCAGCCGCAGCTCGACGCCCTCGCCGCGTACGGCATACCCCGGGACAAAATTTTCTCCGAGAAGATCAGCACCCGGGTGCGCCTCCGACCGCAGTTCGAGGCGGCCCTGGCCACCGCCCGGGAGATCAAGGCGCACGCCCCGCACTGCCGGGTCATCGTCACCGTGTACGAGATGAAGCGGCTCGGCCGCGACGGCGCCGAGCTGACCGCCATCGCCGATCACCTCGCCGCGCACGGCCTGGCCCTGGAGATGCTCGCCGGCCCGCTGGCCGGGATCTACGACCCGGCCGGGCACGGCCGGATCCTGTTCGCGTTCTTCGCCGCGCTGGCCGAGACCGAGCGCGACAGCATCCGCGAGGGCACTCTCGAAGGGCTCGACGCCGCCGCGCGCCAGGGCAAGCACGGCGGCCGGCCGCCGGTGATCACCGAGGACATGCTGCACACCGTGCTGCGCCGTCAGGCGGCCGGGGAGAAGGTCGAGGCCATCGCGCCGGACCTGGTCATCGCCTCGGGGAAGCGCCGGGGGCAGTCGCCGAGTGTGGCCAGCGTCTACCGGGCCCTGGCAGCGCACGCCAAGGCGAGCGCGTATCCCGACGCCGTGGAGGCGGCCCGCGCGGAGTTCGCCGGCCTATAGCCGTTCGTACTCCTCGTCGAAGTCGACGTCTGGATCGTGATCCGGATCATCCAGGAGCTCGGCCAGCTCGGTAGTGACGTCGTCGGCCCACCCGTCGGTCATACCGGCACCCCAGCCCGGGTGCGCAGGGAAAGCCGCAACGACCCGGCTGGCTTCCTCCGGCCGCTCGAAGCCCGGCAAGCCCGATGCCGGGGTCAGCTTCGCCGTGGCAGGGTCGACGACCATCGCCGTGCCATTGGTGTTCCAGGACTCAACCGCTCGCCAAGTCTGTCCGTTGGCGCCGCTGCCGTCGTAGCGAGCGACCCAACCTGTGGGCGTGAAATCCATTCGGCCAGTCTCCGCCATGAGCCCGACGGCGATGGTGGCGTCGTTGGCCGCGCCACGCAGGCAGTGAATTATTCCGATGTCCATTGCGGAATGGAATGATCACTGAGCGCGATTCCAAACCGCCCAAGCGGTGGGCTTCTGAGCATTTCGGCATGTGCATACCGGACCGTTCGTGAGCAGGTTCTCAGCGCATACGGCGACTGAGCTGGTCACGGTCGGCGGTGTCCGCGGCGGCGGGCTTCACGCCGTAGGACTTTCCGAGGCGCGCTTACACGGATACCTACTGTCGAAGGTCGGTCGTCGCGGGACCTGCTGGGACGGCGGGGGTTCGAGGCCATGTCCAGGCGGAGCGCAGGATGAAGGCCAGGAGCAGCACCTCGACTCCGATGGAGAGGCCGTAGAAGGAGGCCCACTCCCAGGACTCCCCTACCGCGTTGACCACCGAGTAGGGGATGTAGAGCAATGCAACGACGAGGTTCGTGGCGCGGTTCACCCGGGCGGGCAGCGTCATGGAGAGCACCACCATAAGGGCCGGGATCGACACGGACACGAGCATCATGGTCAACAACGTCGGGCTGATGTCGAACTCAAAGACGACGCCAACCAGGATGTCGTCGATGACGCCGGGCTTGAAGAAGTTGAAGATGTCGACGTAGGCGTAGAGAAACATGAAGCTGGTCCATGCGGCGGCGAACTTGGCCTGCACGGGAATCGGCGGGTTGTCGAGCAGGTTCGGCGATTTCGTTCGGATGGTCATCGGTTCTTCTTTCGAGAGGACGGTCCCTCCGCCGGAGTGGCGGCAGGTCTGGGCGTGCATACGCACGGGTTGGGTCGTTGTCGTCGGTCCGGTCGTCAGACGGTGACGACGACCTTCCCTCGGGTGTGGCCGGCCGCGACGTAGCGGAGGGCGTCGGCTGCTTCGTCGAGGGGGTAGGTGCGGTCGATGACGGGCGTGACCTGCCCGGTCGTGAGCAGTTCGGCCAGGGTGAGCAGGTCCTGGCGCTTCCCGATCGACGTGAAGGGCTTCAGCTGCTGACGGGTGAACCCGGACAGCACGCGCGCTTTGACGATCCGGCCGAGGGGGCCGAGCCAGCGGCCGCCGCGTCCGCTGTTGGGGATGAGGGTGCCGGTGGGCGTCAGCACTCGGCGGACAGCAGCCAGGGGCTGGGCTTCCACGTTGTCGAGGATGACGTCGTAGCGCTTCTCGGTGCGGGTGAAGTCGGTTCTCGTGTAGTCAACGACATGGTCGGCACCGAGCGACCGGACCAAGTCGACGTTGGGGGTGCTGCATACACCCGTCACCTCGGCGCCGAAAGCCTTGGCGATCTGCACGGCGAAGGAGCCCACGCCGCCCGACGCGCCCGTGACCAGCACCGTCTGGCCCGGTTGAACGTTCGCGATCTTGCGCAATGCCTGCAACGCCGTCATGGCCGACGTGGGCACCGCTGCCGCGTCCACGACCGACAGGTTTGCAGGCGTGGACACGAGGTTGTCCGCCGGGACGCAGGCGTACTCCGCGAGCGTTCCGGCGGTGCTCCAGCCGAACACCTCGTCGCCGGGGCGGAGAGCGGTGACATCCTTCCCGACCGCTGCCACCACGCCGGCGAGGTCCCTGCCAGGGATGCCGTGGCGCGGCCGGCGGAGCCCGAACGCCAGGCGCACCACATACGGCACACCGGTCATCACGAAGTAGTCGCCAGGGTGTACCGAGGCCGCGCCCACCTGGACGAGCACATCGCCTCGACCGGGCAGCGGTAGCCCGACGGCGGACGACTCGAGCACTGAGGGCGGCCCGTAGCGGTACTGGACGGCGGCCCGCATCGTCGCCGCCCCGGCCTGACTCGACCCGGCTCCGGCACTCGATCGCTGTTCGATTCCCACCGAAGCCTCCTCACGTCCGAGCTGCGACTCTCGCAGGCTCGTACACCGTACGTCGTACGCCGTACTATGATAGTACGATGTACGATTGTCAAGCCGTTCGAGGGAGCGAGGAGAACCGTGTCTGCGAGGGAACAACGCCAGGTCGCGTCAGACGCGGGGCTGAGCAAGCGGCGGGTGGTGGCCGAGGCGGTCCGGCTCGCTGACCGCGAGGGGGTCGGCGGGCTGAGCATGCGCCGGCTGGCTGGCGCGCTCGGCGCGGGCGCGATGTCGCTCTACTACTACGTGGCGAGCAAGGAGGAGTTGCTGGACGCCATGATCGACATCGTTTTCGAGGAGATCGAACTCCCGCCCGAAGAGACCGACTGGCAGTCGGCGATGCGACGGGAGGCGGTATCCACCCGACAGGTTCTCGCACGCCACCCGTGGGCGATCGGCCTGATGGAGTCGCGGACATCGCCGGGGCCCGCGAACCTCCGCCACCGCGAGGCGGTCACCGCCTGCCTGCGGAGGGCTGGCTTCTCGGTCCTGATGGCGACGCACGCCAATTGGTTGCTCAACAGCTATGTCTACGGTTTCGCCCTGCAGGAAGCCAGCCTGCAGTTCGACACCGCCGATGAGTTCGCGGACATGACCGAGGACGTCTTCCTGCCCCAGCTGCCTCCTGACGAGTTCCCCTTCCTCAACGAGTCCGCCGCGGCGCTCGTCGCTGCCGGCTACGACCCGGCGGAGGAGTTCATCTTCGGCCTCGACCTCGTCCTAGCCGCCCTGGAGCCCCTGAGAGCCTCCGCATAGCGACGCTCACGGACCGTCGCGCGGCCCCCTGCACCGCAGTTCCGATCCATAAGGGGGTTTCCTGACGATCTTGCGGCCAGGGGCCAAAAAGTTGAACTTGGTTGAGGAGTAGACGGCGCTTGATACTGGCGCTAAGGATGATCTAGGTGCGGGCTTCGGCTGGCGTGGCGCGTAGGTAGCTGTACACGGTTTCGCGGCTGATGCCGAATTCCTTTGCCAGCGCCGATTTCTGCTGTTTTTGCTGGTTACTACGGGGAGGTCGGCCAGCCCGGAGATTCAGCTCACGGGGTCCATGTTGTCTTCTCACCTGCCGGCCGGGCGGCTCACATCTGCCCGTCGTCGGTGCCCGGGTCGCGCAGGGCGCGGCGACCGTCGGAGTCGAGGTCGGGCGGGGTGAAGCTGTAGTGGCCGGCGACGTTGATGTGCCGGTGCCAGTACGGGTGCAGGCGGGCGACGTCAGCCTCGCGTACCGGGTACCCGTCGGCGCGCAGCCGGCCCAGGATCATGTCGAGGTAGACCGTGTTCCACAGCGTGATGGCGTTGACGACCAGGCCGAGGGCGCCGAGTTGGTCTTCCATCCCGGAGTGGTAGGCCTCGCGGAGTTCGCCCTTGCGGCCGTGGAAGACGTGCTTGGCCAGGCCGTGGCGTTCTTCCTGGAGGTTGCGGATCCACTTGATGTCGCGGCGGTAGCTTTCGCGGTCGGCGTAGGCGAGGGCGTGCAGCGTCTTGAAGATCCTGCCGAAGTGGGCGAGGGCGTCGCCGAGCCGGGTGGGGTTGCCGCCGTGCTGGAGCATCCGCATCACGTCGGAGGCGCTGATCGTTGATCATGTTGAGGTAGGCGGCGCCCTTCTTGCGGCCGAAGTACTTCGGGTTGGGCCGTGCGTGGATCGAGGCGGGCACCGCCGGAGACGTGGGTGTAGGCGGCGGCGAACTCCGGGTGCCAGCCCATCACTTCCAGGAGCAGGTCGCCGATGTCGACTTCGGGCATCATCGCCTGGCAGCGCTCCCGCAGGTCCGTCAGGGAGTCCGGTCGTGCCACGGCCTGCACTGCGGCGGCGTGCACCCGGCCCTCGCCGTCGACCGTCACGCCGCCGGCCTCGACGCGGGTGGCCATGTGCTGCCACATGCCGTCGAGCTCGGCCGCGTACGCCTCCAGGAGGTCGCCCGGCTCGTCCTCGACCGTGGTCGCCAGCAGCCGCACGAACCGGCGGACCAGGGGGTAGCGGGCCATCAGCGCCTGGCGCCACTCCCCATTCGGGTCGGCGTCGGGTGGCGCGACCTGGTGCACCCGGTCCACCGCGGCGCGCAGCTCCGTACGGGAGGCCACGTTCTCGATCGCGTCCCACAACTGCGTCACCGACAGATCAGCGCCCCAGTCGTCGGACTCCAGCAGCACCGCCACCACCGCCGCGAGCCTGGAGGCGTCGCGGGGCACCCGTGGGTACCGCTTGGCTTTGTCGGTATTCGACTGGCGCTCCGCCCGCGCGAGGAGCTCGTTGGTCATGATCAGGTCGAACAGTTCCAGGGCGTCGTCGGTGGCCTTGGCCTCCAGATACAGCACCGTCGACAACAGGGTGGCCAGCCGCTTGTCATACGGGCTCGTGCATCGATCCACCCGCACAGCTCGTCGCGGACCTCGGCGAACTCCCGCCACCCGTCCTCGGCCGCGATCTCGCGGCGGTGCTCCCACTTCGTGTTCGCCCGCTCCACGTAGGTCTTCACACATGAGGCGTCCGCGATCTTCAGCTGCGCCGCGAGCTCGTCCAGCACCACCGTCGGCACGTCGAGGGGATCGTCCAGGAACGTGCCCAGATAGCGGACCGTCGTGAGCTGGAGGGCGAACCCGAGCCGGTTGGCGTCCCCCCGCCGCTTCTCCAGCAACCACCGGTCGGAGTCATCGAGGAAGAAGAACCGCTCCAGATCCTCCACCGGCGGCGGACCATCGAACTGCCCGTACGCCGCGACCTGCCGCGCCGACAGGAAGCCCTTCTCATCGCTCTCGTCCTCAGTAGACACAAACGATCAAACAGCGTCGCCGACCTGGAAAGCGCCGCCCTGGACAGCCGTCGCACGTGACGCGGGCACGGGACGTGACGCCGTTTGTCATCTGAACAACGCACATCCGGCTGGTAGTCCTATTCGCACGCTTCGAGTGATGTGTAAGGTCGTGCCGTGATCACAGGCGTAGGTCGGATGGTGTCGCCGGTCCTGGTGGCGCGTGAGGCCGAGCTGGACCGGCTGGTCGCGGCGGTGGTGGCGGTGCCGTCAGTGGTCGTGGTGGAGGGCGAGGCCGGGATCGGCAAGACGCGGCTGGTGGCCGAGCTGGCCACCAGGCCGGAAGTCGCGGGACTGCGGTGGTTGAAGGGCGGCTGCGGCCAGGTCAGAGAGCCGTTCCCGCTGGGTCCGGTGGTGGAGGCGCTGCGCGGGCGGGCCACCGAGCTGAGCGGTGCCGCCCTGTCGCCGGTGACGGGAGCGTTGCGCGCGCTGCTGCCGGAGCTGCAGGACGTGCTGCCGCAGGCGCCGCCGTCGCTGGAGGATCGGGCGGCGGAGCTGCACCGGGTCCTGCGCGGGCTGGTGGAGGTGCTGGCCGCGCTGGGCCCGGCGGTGCTGGTGCTGGAGGACCTGCACTGGGCCGACCAGCAGACGGTCGAGTTCCTCGCCTATCTGGTACGGGCGCTGCCCGCCGGGCTGTCGGTGGTGCTGACCTACCGGGGCGAGGAGGCCGATCCGGCGCTGCGGGCGGTGACCACGCGCCCCGCTGACACGATCACCAGCGAGCACCTCGCGTTACGTCCGCTGGACATGGCCGGCACCCGCGCGCTCGCGGCGGCCATCCTGCAGACCCAGGAGGTGTCGGCCGAGTTCGCCGAGCACCTGTGCGCCCGCTCCTCCGGGCTGCCGCTCGCGGTCCAGGAACTGCTGGCGATGCTGCGCACGCAGGGCAAGCTGATCCGGTGGAAGGGCGGCTGGGCCCGCCGCGCCCTCGACGAGTTGGACGTGCCGGCGGGCGTGCGCGCCCCGGTGCAGGAACGTGTGGGCAGGATGCCGGCCGGCGCGCGGGCGGTCACGGAGGCGGCCGCCGTACTGCGGCTGGCCGTGCCCGCCGCGATGCTCGTCGAGGTGGCAGGGGTGAGCGGCACCGAGGCGCTGGACGAGGCGCTCGACTCCGGACTGCTCACCGAGCAGGGCGGCCTCGTGGCCTTCCGCCACGTGCTGGCCGCCGAAGCCGTCTACGAGGGCGTCACGCTCGGACGCCGCCAGGCGCTGCACGCCGCTGCGGCCGTGGCGATCCGCACCCTGCGGCCGACCCCGCTCGGGCAGGTCGCCCACCACCTGCGTCACGCGGGCCGTCCGGACGAGTGGGTGGCGGCGGCGGTCGCGGCGGCCGAGCACGCGACGGGGCTGGGCAACGACGCCGAGGCCGCGCGTCTGCTGGAGGAGGTGCTCCGGCACGCCGGTCTCGATCCGGTACGGCGGGCCGAGCTGACCATCCGCCTCGGCTGGGCCGCCACCTACACGCTGCGCATCCCCGCCATCGGCGAGATGCTCGAGGAGGCGCTGAGCCACGACCTGCCCCAGAGCCTGCGTGGGGAACTGCGCATCCTGCTCGCCCTGTATCTCGACACCATCAGGGTCGACGATCTGCGAGTACGGCAGGCGTTCGCGGACGCGGTACCCGACCTGGTGGAGCTGCCGGAGCTGGCCGCCTGGGCCATGGTCGGCATGGGCGTGCCGACCACGACGGACGTGCCGTTCGCCGAGCGCCTGCCCTGGCTGGAACGCGCCCTGGAGACCGTGCCCGCCGACGGCGAGCCGGGGCCGAGGGTGTTCGTGCTCGGCAAGGTCGCGATGATCTTCGTGAGTTCAGGCGACCCTCGCTGGTGGGCGCTGACCGAGCGGATCCTGGAGGAGACCGGCGGCCGTCCGGTCGGCCGCCGGGAGGTCGGCGCCTACAGGTCCATCGGCGGCACCGCCGTCGACGCGGGACACCACCGGGTGGCGACGCGGCTGCTGGAGGCGGCCCTCGACGCCGGTCGCGGGGCGAGCGGTTCCGCCCGGGACGATCTCTCGCTACGCGCCAGCCTGGCACTGGCGCGCTACTACGGCGGCGCGTGGGACGGGCTGCGCGAGGAGCTCGCCGAGCTGCGCGAGCAGTGCGGCAACCGCCCGCATGAACGCCTTCACGTCGACCTCATCGCGGCCTGCCTGGCTCCGGCGCCCAGCCGGCTCGACGCCGCGCGGTCCATGCTCGCCGGGCTGATCCGCGACCTGCGGGTGCGGGGCGACCTCGACATGGCGGCCGCTCCGGTGACCACGCTGTTGCGGCTCGCCTCCGCCGGCGACGGAGCCGGGGCGGCGCTCGCGGAGACGGCCGACGTGGTCGCCGGGTGGGAGGCCAGGGACCTGTGGCCGATAGGGGTGCGGGCCGTGGCCGCGGTGACGGAGGCACTGCTGTCCGTCGGCCGGCAGCGGGAGGCCGCCGAGCTGGTCTGCCGCTATGAGATCCGGTTACGTGGCATGGACGCGCCGCTGGCCGTACCGGCTCTGGCGCAGGCGTACGGGCATCTGGACGCGCACGCCGGACGGTGGGCGCGGGCCGCCGAGCGGTACGGGGAGGCGGCTGCGGCCTACGCGGAGCTGCCCGCGCGCTACGACGCGGCCCAGGCCGTCGAGCAGCAGGCCGCCTGCCTGTCCGCGCTCGGCGACCCGGGGGCCGGACCCGCGCTGACGCGGGCCATCGAGGCGTACACCCGGCTGGAGGCCCGCTGGGACCTCGACCGGGCCACCCAGCTCGGCCGCCGCTGGGGCCTGCGCCCCACCAGCCGGATACGGCCGGGCCACGACGGCGGGGCGGAGGGCCTGTCCGCCCGGCAGTCGCAGGTCGCCAGGCTCGCCGCGAAGGGGCTGACCAACCAGGAGATCGCCCGGCAGATGTTCCTGTCGCCGAAGACGGTCGACAAGCACCTGGGCGTGGCCATGCGCAAGCTGGGCGCGCGCTCGCGCACCGAACTGGGGCGTCACTTGGGAGGCACCCCAGGTTCCTGATCCTGAAATTGGGGTGTTCACCCCATGCTCGCCCCATATCCCCATTCACGGGGTGCGCGCGACTCTTTCCCCATGCCCGAAGACACGCCCGCACGCACCGATCGCGTGCCCGATCCACCGCGGCCCGAGCTCCAGCCGGACGAGCCCGCGAGCGCGCAGCAGGTGTCCGAGGACCCCGGCACGGAGGAGATCCAGCCACCGGACGGCTTCGAGCCGCTCTGACCCACCCCCTGAAAGGCGAAACACCCCTCATGAGCATGAACACCCCACCGAGAGGAGCGGCGTGAGCCGGCTCCGGCGCGGCTCGCTCGCGCTCACCTCGGCTCTCGCGCTGGTCACCGCCACGCTGGCGGTCCAGCCTCCCGCGACGGCGCAGGCGCTGAAGCCGGCTCCCCAGGCGCAGCCGTACCAGCCGCTCACCCTCAAGGGCGTGGGCAAGGGACCGCACACCGTCACGCTGATCACCGGCGACAAGGTCACGCTGACCGACACCGGCGGCGGTCGCTACGCGATCGGGCAGGGTGGCGGGCCCAGGTCGGACGGCCGTTTCCCGTCGCTGTTCGTACGGTCGGGCCGGGACGGCGTCTACGTCCTGCCCGACGACGCCTTCCCCGCGATCCAGTCGGGCACCCTGGACCGCGAGCTGTTCAACGTCAAGTACCTGGCCGAGAACGGCTACACCGACGCCGAGACCGAGCGGCTGCCCGTCATCGTGCAGTACCCGAAGGGTTTCGCCGCCGCCAAGAGCTCGGCCGACGCCATCCCGGCCAGCGTGCCCACCGCGACGCTGGAGAGCGTCAACGGTGCCGCACTCGACGTCGCCAAGGGCGAGGCGGGCGCCTTCTGGGCCGCGCTGCACGCCGAGCCGGACGCCAGGGGCAGGGCCGGGCTGCGCGGCGGCGTCGGCAAGGTCTGGCTGGACCGCAAGGTCGAGGCCGACCTGTCGGAGAGCGTCCCGCAGATCGGGGCGCCGGAGGCGTGGAAGGGCGGGCACGACGGCACGGGCGTGACCGTCGCCGTCCTGGACACCGGCGTCGACGCCGCCCATCCCGACCTGGCCGGGAAGATCGCCGAGGCGCGCTCGTTCGTACCGGACGAGAGCGCGCAGGACGGCCACGGTCACGGCACCCACGTCGCCTCCACCGTCGCGGGCAGCGGCGCCGCCTCGGGCGGCGCGAACAGAGGCGTCGCGCCGGGCGCGCGGCTCCTGGTCGGCAAGGTCCTGGACAGCTCCGGCCGCGGCTCGGAGTCGGGGATCATCGACGCCATGGAGTGGGCCACCGCGAGCGGCGCCAAGGTGGTCAGCCTGAGCCTGGGCGCGAACGCGACCGACGGCACCGACCCGATGAGCCAGGCGGTCAACGGCCTGACCGCCGCCACCGGCGCGCTGTTCGTCATCGCCGCGGGCAACAACGGCACGCCCGAGAGCGTCTCCACGCCCGGCACCGCCGACGCGGCGCTGACCGTGGCCGCCGTCGACAAGGCCGACCAGCAGGCCTGGTTCTCCAGCCAGGGGCCGCGCGTCGGCGACGCCGCGCTGAAGCCGGACATCACCGCGCCCGGCGTCGACATCGCCGCCGCGCGTGCCGCCGGCACCACGATGGGCAGCCCGGTCGACGACCGCTACACCAAGGCGTCCGGCACCTCGATGGCCACGCCGCACGTGGCGGGCGCCGCGGCGATCGTCGCGCAGGCGCACCCGGACTGGACGCCGCAGCAGCTCAAGGCCGCGCTGATGTCGACGGTCAAGGACGTCGGCGGGACCGTCTACCAGCGCGGCGCCGGCCGGCTCGACGTCGCCCGCGCGGTCTCGCAGACCGTCTTCGCCGCCACGCCGAACCTCGACTTCGGCCTGCTGGACGATTCCGGCAAGCCGCTGACCCGCGAGCTGGCCTACACCAACCTCGGCGATCGGCCGGTCACCCTCACGCTCACGGCGGCCATGGGCGAGAACCGGCTGAGCACGGCCGACGCCACGCTCACCGTCCCGGCCAAGGGCACGGCCGCCACCACCGTCACGCTCGTCACCCAGGGCCTGGAACTCGGCACCTACAGCGGCGCGGTCACCGCGCAGGCCGACGGCGTGCGCCTGACCACCCCGGCGGGCGCGGTGCGGGAGGCCCCGACCTACCAGCTGACCATCCGTACCCTGGGCCGCGACGGCAAGCCGCGCACCCCCTTCGCCCAGGACGTCGTGGACCTCGAAGGACGCAAGGGCCACCTGAGCCCGCACCTGATCGTCGACGAGGGCGTCGTGGTCACCCGTGTCCCGGCCGGGACGGTCAGCGTCCTGCAGGTGATGGAGTGGACCGACGCCGACAGCAGGAGCAACCGGGTCTGGCTGTTCGACCCCGAGCTCACCATCACGGGCGACACCGAGATCACGATGGACGCCAGGAAGGCCAGCCAGGTCCGCTTCAGCACGCCCCGGCCGGCCGAGCCGCTGAACAACGCGTTCACCAGCTTCTACCAGCGCACGAACGCCAAGGGCGAGGTCTTCGCCGGGTCGGTGCTGCAGACGGTGCCGATCGGCTCCTGGGGCAAGCTGTGGGTGCTGCCGACCGAGAAGGTCACCAAGGGCGCCTTCCGCTTCGCCACGCAGTGGACGCTCGGGCAGTCCGAGATCGCCATGAGCGTGCGCGGCCGGGGCGAGATGGAGCTGAACCCGGCGGCGAACCTCCACTGGCAGGGAGAGGTCAACCACCACCCCGGCTGGACGCCGTTCACCGGGACCAAGGACCTGCTCCTGACCGACGTCGGCCAGGGCACCCCCGAGGAGCTCGCCGGGCGTGACCTGCGCGGCAGGCTCGTCCTGATGGCGGCCGAGGGCACGGTCGACTTCCTCGGCAACCCGACCTGCGGCGTGCAGATCGAGCGCATCGGCGCCGTCAGGGACGCCGGCGCCGCCGGCCTGGTGATCTACCCCACGCAGGACTCCGGCTGCCCCATCCCGCTGCCGATCTGGCAGAAGCCGTTCACGGGCGACCCCAAGCCGCTCGGCATCGCCAACGCGTACCTGTCCACCAAGGAGGGTCTCGCGCTGCGTGAGCAGGCCAGGCGCGGCCCGCTCACCATCCGGGTGACGGGCACGCCGCACTCCCCCTACACCTACGCGCTCTCGCCGTACGAGGAGGGGCGCATCCCCTCGTCGATGCACTACACGGTGCGCGAGCGGGACGTCGCCCGCGTCGATCTGGACATCCGCGCGCCCAAGACCGGCGGCTACTGGGAGTGGACCCTCGCCTACAAGCAGGACGACGCCCAGCGCTGGAGCGTCTCGCCCTCCGACTCCGACGTCGCCGGCATCGCGCCGCAGGTCCGCACGGAGTACGTCTGGCCCACCGACCCCTCCGTCGTGCACATCCGCGGCATGGCGCCCGACCCCAAGGGCACCAACGGCGTGCACAGCCGTTACCTGACGGAGGTCTACAAGCGGCCGGGCCGTACCGGGCAGGTGTGGTTCGCGCCCGGCACGCCTGGCGCCGGGACGGTGTCCGACGCGGCAGCCGCGCTGCCCGACCCGGAGGCCGGGGTGCTCAAGGAACAGGGGCTGGGAATCAACTGCGCGATCTGCGTGCAGGGCGACAAGCTGTGGGCCGACTTCTCCGAGGTCTCCGGCGTCGCCGACTCCCGCGTCGACAGCGACGACTACTGGTCGACCGAGCAGATGTTCACCCCGGTGTACGAGACGCGCCTGTACCACGACGGCAAGGAGATCCCGCGCCAGGGGGTCGAGCCGCTGGCGGGCAACGCGCCGCGGTTCACCCTGCCGGCCTCCGCGGGCGTCTACCGGCTGACGGCCAAGAGCGCCACGAACGACGTCGAGTGGACCTTCACCGGGCCGCCCGCGAAGGACGCGGTCCAGCCCGGCGCCGCCTGCAACTCGTGGTTCGTCGAGGGGTACGGCGAGCACTGCAGGCCCACGCCGGCGGTGTTCGTCAGCTACGCCCTGGGCGGCGACCCCGGCAACGCCGTGGCGGCGGGGCGCAAGCACACCTTCCAGGTCGAGGCCTACCATTCGCGGTCGACGGCGAGGATGCCGAAGATCGCCGGGCTGAAGCTGTGGGCGAGCACCGACGACGGCGCCACCTGGCAGCCCGTCACGCTCAAGCGCGGCTCCGGCGGCCTGTACACGGCCAGTGTCAAGTATCCCGCCTTGCGCGCCACCACCGGCGCGGTCAGCCTGAGGGCCGAGGCGTGGGACGAGGCGGGCAACCGGGTCAAGCAGACCAGCACCCGGGTCTTCCCGCTGCGCTAGCAGTTCACCGACCGGCCCGCCCTCCATCCGGAGGGCGGGCCGGGCTCGTCGGGGTTCTGGGTTACTTGCGGAGGTCGAAGGCGCGGATGGTGATCTGCTTGACGGTGTCACCGGCCTTGTCCCATGCCTCGGCCTTGAGGGTGACCGGACGTCCGGGTCCGCCGCGCCATGTCGAGGGCATGCGGGCCAAGCTCAAGCGCCTGGTCGGCCGAGACATCCTCAGCGAGGCGGACGACATCGACCGCATGCTGTCGTCCGTCGTCCTGCACGACGCCCTTCAGTCCCTGACCCCGGGCACACCGCGAAGCCCTCCAGGCCACCTGCATCGCCGACCGCGCCGCCCCACGCGCCGATGAGGTCTGGAGCGCGGCCAGGACCTGGTGGAAGGTCAGGCCGGCGCTGGGGCTTTCGGGGCCAGGCGGACCAGAGGCCGCAGCGGCACCTGCTCACCCAGGCTGGTCGGCCAGTACGAGTTCGTCCAGCTCAGCGGCGCCCTATTGGTCGGCGGGCAGGTGGCTGACGGCGTCTTCGAGGTCGACGTGGGTCGGTAGGCGGTGGAGCTGCCGGCCCAGCCGCCGTGACGGCCGATGCGCTCCAGGTCGGTGCCGGCACGGCGGGCGGCGGTGGCCTCGCTGTACGAGAAGATGCCGACGCCACCGCCGAGGAGCCGTCGCACGAGCCGCAGGTGAAGAAGCCTGCCTCAGCCCCGTCCGAGGACGCAGAACTCGTTGCCCTCCGGATCGGCCAGGACCTTCCACGGAACATCGCCCTGGCCGACGTCGGCGGCGGTGGCGCCCAGAGCCCGTAGCCGGGCTACCTCCGCCTCTTGATCCTCAATGGGGTACGGCAGCAGGTCGAGATGGACACGGTTCCACACGGTCTTCACGCCGGGCGTGCCAAGGAACTTCAGATACGGACCGACACCCTTGGCCGAGCGCAGCAGCGCATGATCGTCGGTGACCTCGTGCAGGGTCCAGTCCAGCGCCTCGTCCCAGAACCGGGCCATGGCCCGCGGATCGGCGCAGTCGACCACTACCGCGGCGATCGGCCCGGTGTCCCGATAGATCTCCCGAGGCTCCAGCACGCAGAACACGTTGCCCTCCGGGTCTGCCAGGACTGTCCACGGGACGTCGCCCTGGCCCACATCTGCGGGCGTTGCACCGAGCTCCTTCAGGCGCGCGACCAACTCCGCCTGATGGGCGGCAGAGGTGGTGGCGAGTTCGAGGTGCACGCGGTACTTCACCGTTTCGGGGTCCGGGACGGTGACGAGATCGACGTAGAAGGCGTCGGGGTCCGGCCAGGCGAAGCCCTCGGGTTCGAGGTTGGTCACGCCGGGTCCCTCGCTGGAAACACCCCAGCCGAGCGCCTCCGCCCAGAACCGGCCGAGCGCCGAGTCATCCCGAGCCTTGAAATTCACCTGAATAAGTTGCAGCGCCATGCCGCCGATCATATGCCCAGGTAAATAGGGCGTTATGAACCGGCCAGTGGGTCATACGCCACCCCTGTCCCGCGGACGCAGACCGTCGGCGCTTCGCTCCGGGCGCTCCACGTTGATCTGCGCCCGGCGACGGCGGCGCGCTTTCGGTTCCAGGTCGCCGGCGCGCATCCACCCCACCGCGAGGTGAGCGCGTCGCCGATCTCGGTGTCGGCGACGTCGGCCAGCAGACGATCGCCGCCGCCGACCTCGGCCATGGTCCGATCGATCGCTGAGGCGTAGGCGCGGTGAGCGTTGGGGTTGGCGACCCGGTGGGTCGATGGGAACTCATCGGCTGCTCCAGCGAGGGTGATCGCGGTGCCGCGAGGATGCCGGCTGCGGTGCGGCGTCACTCATCCTTTCCGGGTCCGGGGGCCATATCCCGATCTCAGGGTCTTCGGTCCCCCGGGCTGGACCCCAAGACCAGTCCCCCGGGCTGGACCCCAAAGACCCCAGAGGGTCACAGGCCGGCGGGCTTGTCGGCTTAGGTGGCCGGCAGCGCGGTGGCCAGCAGGACCACGCCGACCGACCCGACCAGTGCCGTCATCGCCATCGCCCGTGCGAATCCGGGACGCCTCGCTCCCATGGCCCACCCGTGCAGGCCGGCCGCGGCCATGACCGCGCAGAACAGCGCCAGTTTCGCCGCCAGGATCCGTCCGTACCCGGGCTCGGCCAGCGACTCCCATGTGACGCCCTTGCGCCAGGCCAGGGCCACGCCGGTGCCCAGCTGCACCGGCAGGAAGACCGCCCCGGTGAACAGCCCGAACCGCCGCCCGACTGCGCGCATCACCTGCGCGCGCCGCTGCTCGTCCAGCAGCCGCCGCGCCAGCGGCAGCACCACCAGCGAGACCGTCAGCTGCCCGCCGACCCACAGCGCCGCCGACAGCACGTGCGCGAACCGCACCCCCGACCACCAGGTCACCGAGCCTCCACCTCGAACACCCCGTGCGCCCCGGCCTCGGCCTGGCGCATCGTATGATCCACCACCGGATAAGAGCCCGGCTCGGGAAAGACCAGCTCGGCGAACCCGCCCTGCGCCGGGGCCAGATCCAGCACCTGCGCGCCACCCGCATCACCCTCGCGCAGCAGATAGGCGCCCTCCTTGTAAACGGTGTCGAACGGCGCCCCCACCACGTGCAGCGCGGTGCCCGAGCTCGGCCCCGCGTCCACCGCCCAGATCCGCACCCGCTCACCCGTCCTCGCCTTCAGCGGCGCGTGATCGTACCCGGCGGCGGCGCCGTTGAACATCCACCCGTCCGGGCGGCCCTCACGGATCTTGGCGACCTGCGCGTCGCCGCCCGGCTCACCCAGATGCAGCTCGCCCTGGACCAGCAGGAACTCCCGGTCCACCCGCGCCAGATCCGGCGGGTCGATCACCACCGCCCCGTACATGCCGTTGGCGATGTGCTGAGTCATCGGCATGGTCGAGCAGTGATACAGCCACGCCCCGGCGTGCTCGGTCCGGAACCGGTAGGTCAGCCGCTCGCCCGGCTGGATCGTGCGCATCACCCTGTCGGGGGCATTGGACCCGGCGTGGAAGTCGATGCCGTGGCCCGTCGTGCCGCCGTTGACGAACGTCACCGTGAACACGTCCCCCACCTTCCCGCGCAGCACCGGCCCGGGCACGGTCCCGTTGAACGTCCACACCCGCTGCCGCACCCCGGGCGCGACCTCCCGGACCACGGTGTCGTCCACCCGGATCCCCACCTCGTGCTCCGTGCCGCCGGGCGCGGGCTTCAGCGCCGCGTCGTACGGGTTCCACCCGGGTGAGAAAGGGGTGGCCAGATCCAGACGGGCCGATGTACCGGTGCCCGGTACGGAGGTCCCGGCCTGCGTGTCCCCGCCGGCTGTCCCGTGCGCACCATGCCCGGTGCCGGCCCGGGCGAGCGCGCCGGTGGGCACGATGCGCATCGTCATGCCCGCGGCCCGATGCCCGGCCACGGTGCACCAGCCGTCGACCGCCCCGCCGAGCGGCGCCAGTTTCAGCGTGGCGCCTTGTCCGGTGGCCAGCAGCGGGGTGCGCTCCCCCGTTGCCAGGCGCAGGTCGTGCCGCTGGGCATCGGTGTTGGTCACCCGCAGCGTCAGCACCGTGCCCGGCGCGGCCTCGATCGCTGCCGGACGGATGCTCATTCCCGACAGTGTCACCTCGACCGTGCGGGAGCCGGTGGCCGTCACCCTCGTCGCCGGACCGGATCCGCCGCCGGCCGCCACGACGACCGCGGCGGCCGTCAGCAGACAGCCGACGACCACCCCCGCCAGCGCGGGTGAGGCCACCGTACGGCCCGGCCCGCCGCCTGCGGCCTCCGCCGCCCCGGCCTGCGGGACGGCGAGTGCCCGGGAGCGGACCAGCGCGGCCACCGCCAGCACCACGAACACCGCCACAGGGGCCAGTACCAGCGTCCAGCCCAGCAGCACCAGCGGCCGCAACAGCGGAAGGGCCAGCACCACCACCCCGGCGTTGAGCGCGGCCAGCCGGACCCTCCAGCCGCGCTCCAGCAGCGCCGCGTTCTCCTTGAACCGGGCCGGGCCGCCACCCAGCACCGCCGGCAGCAGATGCAGCAACGAGCCCAGCAGCACCTGCGCGACGAACCCGACCAGCACCGGCGGCAGCAACGGCTCCAGCGCGGCGGCGACCTCTTCCGTCGGCCGGGTGGTGACGATCACCAGGTCGGCCAGGAGTGCGATCTCGAACCAGACGACGGCGGCGGCCAGCATCCAGGAGGATCCGGTGTGCGGGCGGCGGGCGCGCATCGCCTCGACCAGCGCCGCCAGCGCCGCACCGGCCCCGGCCGCATACGCCGCCAGGCCCGCGGCGGCGAGCACGCGCAGATCCGCCAGCAGGCCGCCGACCAGCAGCGCCAGGCCGGGTGCGGCCAGCCGCAGCCCGATCAGGGACGCCTTCCGCGTCTTTTCCGACATGCGGGTGCGCAGCACGGTCGGCCAGAGCGTGAACAGGGTGCCGAGCACGGTCAGACCGACCCAGCCCAGCAGGTTCACCTGGGCGTGCGCGGCGTGCAGCCGCTCGTGCATCTGGCCGTGGCCGAGGTGCGCGGCCAGCAGCCCGCCCAGTGTCCCGCCGACGGCCAGCGCCCCGGCCGCACACACATACCAGGCGATGACGTGGCCGAAGCGGCCCGGCAACGCCCGCCGTACCAGCCGCACCAGCACCGCCGCATGCCACAGCACGACCGCGACCACCACGCCCGCCCCGGCCGCCGCCACCCACCACGGCCCGGCGGCCACCCCGTGCAGCACCGCCACCGTCGCGGCGTTGATCAGCACCAGCCGGGTCAGACTCCAGCGCGGCGCCGGCGTCCGGGTCCGTAGCAGCGCAACGGTGAAGTGCTCGCTCCAGATCAGGATCGCGGTGCTGACCGCGCCCAGCAGGAAAACATGGATCAGCAGCCAGCGCGGCGCCGGCAGCACCTCACCGGCCAGCGCCACCGCCACCGTCAGGGCCAGCCAGCCCACCACGATCGCGTTGGCCCGCAGGTGCCACGATGCGCGGGGACCCGGCGCGGCGAGCGGCGGCCCCTGCTCGATACGTATCCCGACCGAGGTCACCCCGGTCACCTCCCTATCGGCGACCGGGTGCGTGAGCGCGCCACCGCGACCGCGCACCCGGCGAACATGAGCAGAGCAATCCCGGCGAGCAGACCGCCCGCCGTACGGGCCGCACCCGCACCGGCCAGATCACCGGCGACGCGGACCGCCACCGCCCCGTGCAGCACCGCCAGCGGCGCATACAGCACCGGCCGGTACGGCAGGCGCACCCGCAGCACGGCGGGCAGGATCACCGGCGCGTGCCCGAACACCATCGACATCACGAAACCCAGGAACAACGCGTGCAGCGCCGCGTCGTACAGCAACGATCCGGCCGCCAGACCACTGGCCGCCCACACGGCCCCGGCCACCGCGAGCCAGCCGTACCCGGCCAGCAGGCACACGGCCGCATACCGCGGCAGCCCTCGCCCGCGCACGGTGCGGCGGGCGACGTCATGCCAGGCCAGCCAGGCGGCCACCGCCACCATCCCCGCCCCGGCGACGCGCGCCCCCCAGCCCGGCTGCCACACCGAGCAGAGCGCCCCGGCGCCGAGCAGAGCGCAGGCCATGAGCAGCCCGTCCGATGCCCCGCGCCGCAGGAACGCCACGTGGGCCAGCTCCAGCCGCTCCCCGGCGATGGTCAACACGTGGAACGCGGCGAACCACACCACCAGCTCATGCACCGGCCGCCCGGCCAGCCACAGCAGCCCGGCCGCGTACCAGGCCAGTGCCCCGGCCAGCTGCATCAGCGTCTCGCGGCTGAGGCACCGGCCCAGCAGAGCCAGGTAGATCCCGGCCAGCCAGCCGCCGCCGGCGGTCAGCGCCAGCCGGCCCACCTGCTCGGCCCCGGCCGCCAACGCCACGGCGCCCAGCGCCGACAGCACCGGAGCCGCGTACCCCCACCGGCTCCGCAGCGCGACCGCCCGCTCCAGGCAGATCAGCGTGCCCAGGAAACCCAGTGCCATCAACGGCCCGTGCTGCTCGGTGAAGGCCACCGGCACGGGGGTTTCGGGGACCAGCAGCGCCAGCCCTCCGTACAGGCCGGCCAGCAGCGCGGCGGCGGCACCGCCCAGCAGGGGCAGGCGCGCGACGGCCGGGCGGGAGCCACCCGCGGCGGCCGGGCCGTCCTGTGGGGGCGGGCGGTGCCCGGGCGGGCGTGCCGTCGTCGGTTCTATGGCCACGACCGGGTTCTCTCTCCGCTGATCGTCACGTGGGGAGCGGGCATCGCCCACGCTAGTGCGCACCGATCGGGCGGGGACCGGGCTCAAAGGCCGCCGCGGCAGGGACCAAAGTCCTTTCTTCACCGCCGCCGGCCTGCCTGCGGCCGCAGCTTCGTGTCCGCGCGTTTCACCGACGCCGCCTGGCCGGGGCCGCCTGGCCGGGGCCGGCGGGACCTTCGGCCGGGATACCGAGGACTGGTGGCCCTGCCCGGCACCGGTGTGGCGGCCGCATTCTTTCCGTGCGGCTTTTCCGGAAAAAGGGCCTGCGGCCAGGTCCGGCAGCGGACCTGGCCTTGCGTGGACCGGTTGCGGGCCGCCATGACTTCGACGGATCTTGTTACGGATCGGCAAGGAGTGAACCTGTGGACGATGTGCGGAAGCTGGCGTTGATGCTGTTGCTGGGCGGAACCGGAGTGGCCATGCTGACGGCCGGCGCGGTGATGACGGTGCGCGGTCTGCGGGGCAGGGAGGAGATCCGTGACGAGCTCATCCGCCAGAAGATCACCTTCCCGGGCAAGGGGCTACCCGCCGAACACGGCCGCTACGCCGGGCGCCGGGTGGAGAGCGGCACGCACGCGCGCGTCTTCTCCGAGATGATCGGCGGCAACGTGCGCAAGGCCACCGGAGGGCGCAGCTACTCCGAAGTCAGCGCCGACCTGCAGGCCGCCGGCGCCGACGAGGAGCTCGTCGCGCTGCGCCAGACGGCCTTCATGGGCGAGACCCTGCGCGCCTCCCTCATGAGCGCCTACCAGGCATGGCAGGTCACCTCCCTGGCTGTGGGCCTGGGCGCGGTGCTGATGGGCGCCGGAGCCGCGCTCGCCGCCGTCGGCACGATCCTCGCCTCTGGGCAGTGACCACTCCTGCGTGAACCGCCGTCGGCGGCAGTGACAGCGGCCGAGTCGTAAGGGTGATCAAGAGCTGCGACGACGTAGCCGTGGCCGGCTGGTTCCTCTGCCCAGGCGGTGTTCTGGGTGCGCGCTCCTCCCTGCCCGGGGAGAACAGCACGAGAAAGAACGACGGAGTGTCGCGCCTTGGGATGAGACAGGATCTTCCTGGGCAGACACGGCGCTCTGACGCCGAGTCGGCGGCAACGGCGACAAGGGTCTCCGGCGATACCACCGCGAACACGGCAGCCTGTCGATCGGGCGAACCTTCCTGCATGCCACAGAAAGGGATCGAACACTCACTAACCTCCGTCGACGGCGATCCGTCTCAGGGATGCGGCCCGTTTCCGCCGTATTCCGGCGCCACCCCGTCATTGGGGGCCGCAGCAATGTGCGCGCCACATCCAACGTCGGTTTCGAGCCGGTACGGCTGCGTTTCATTGCTATGGTCGCGCGCATGCGATCGAATTACCTCGCCTGGGACGACGCGGTGGACCTGTTCGAGCGGCGCGGGCTGCCGAAGGAGACGTACGAGAACCTGTACGAGGAGGAGTACATCCTGGTGCCGGGGCCGGCCGCGGTAACCGGCGAACTCCCCCTCGACGAGCACGAGCGGACGCCGTGGCGGGAGGGCACGCCCGAGGCGGCGACCGGGTACATCGTGGACGGCGACCTGGTCGTCGACGGGAACATCACCGATGTGGACGGCGGGGCCGCCGCGCTGATCGTCCTCGGGAACCTGCGGGCGCGGAACATCTACCTGGCCGGTGACGCGAAGCTGGTCGTAGGCGGCCACGTGACGGCCGAGACCTTCGTCGGCGACATGACCGACAAGCTGGTGATGATCCATGGGGACCTGCGCACCACCGTCTCGCTCTTCTGGAACGAGTTCTGCCCTGACCTGGTCGCCGGCACCCTCCACGGCAGGATCCTCGCGCCGGCCTACCTCGACCTGTCCGCCGCCTCCATCGGCGCTCTGGTCGACCCGGCACCCGAGGCCCCGCTCAGCCACCTCCTCGTACCCGAACTGCTGGTCACCGGCGCCCCCGGCCCCGACGACCTCCCCGAGCTCGGCATCCGCGGCGACGCCCTGCGCGACCGCCTGCTGGCCGGCCTCCCCCTCACCGCGACCCCCTGATCCGCGTCGTCGGCGGCTGCCCGCAGCGTGCCTTCAACGCAGCCGGCGCGCCTTACATGCCTGCGTCACGGTGCCGTTGACCAGCATCTGCTGCGGGGCCGGATCGGCATGCAGCGGCTGCGGGAGATCACCGCTGGTGCGTGGAAGCCGCTGCCCAAGGACCACGGCCGGCTGTCGGAGCTGGACTCCTCCTACACCTACTTGCGGCAGTTCACTCCGACCGTGCTGGCGGCGGTCGACTTTCAGGGCGGGCCGGGCACGGGCGAGCTGATGGCTGCCGTGGCCGTGTTGAAGGAGCTGAACCGCACCGGTGGCCGCAAGGTCCCTGGCGGGGCGCCGACGGGTTTCGTGCCGCCCGGTATGCCGACTATCTGCAGCGGGCCCGCCGCTTAGGGGAGGACGCGGCGTTTCGGCACCACTGGGAACTATGTGTGATCTTGTGTCTGCGCATCGATGAGCACGCGACCGATTCCCACGGCACGACCTTGATCAACGCCGAAGTAGGGCCAGGCGAGCGCCTCTCCGTGGTCGCCTGGACGACAGAATACTATTCTGGAGCAGCCCTGGGAGCTGCGCTCCCAGGGCCGGCAGGTGCCGGACGAGATCCTGTCGCACATCTCGCCCGGACACAGCGACAACATCAACTTCTTCGGCGTCATCACCGTCGATGTCGAGGCGGAGCCGGCCAAGCTCGACACCGGCGGATGGCGGCCGCCACGGCCTGCGCAACCACGCGAGCCGGCTCTTGCGTGACACTCCCGGCGGCCTTCGAGTCGAGCTCGGCCGGCTCCATCGTCAACGTGGTCTCCCACCTTGAGCCCACCGGCCTCCCGCCGCGTGGACCGGGGTCGAGCACCCGGTCGAGTCCCTCAAGGGGTTTGGCCGTCCGAGCCCGCAGGCAACGGCGGTACCTCGGCGACGAAGAACAGAAAGCTGATTTTGGTCGAGAAGGCATGGAAATCGTCGGGGAACAGCTCACGGGCGGCCGGGTCGGGCTGCGGCTCGCTGATGACGGCAAGGTGGAAGCCGGCGGCGGTGAAGGCATCGGTCATCGCATGCAACGGCCTGCGCCAGAAGACCATCGGGAAGGACTGCCCGTCGAACGTCCACTCGTCGGTATAGCTGGTGGTCGCGGAATAGTCGGGCCGAGGATCCTGGAACGCGTAGTCCGTGAACGGGTGGTTCACCGACGCGATCAGTCGGCCGCCGGGCCGCAGCACGCGCCGCATCTCGGCCAGCGTCGGCCCCCAGTCCTCCAGGTAGTGCAGCACCAGCGACGCGACCACGTCGTCGAACGCGCCGTCGGCGAACGGCAGAGGATCACGCACGTCGGCCACGCGTAAGTCCGCGTCGTCACCGAGCCGCCGCCGGGCCAGCGCCAGCATCCCGGCGCTGGCGTCGATGCCGGTGACGACGGCACCGCGCTCGCGCAGTACGGCCGACAGGGGGCCTGAGCCGCAGCCGGCGTCCAGGACCCGGCGGCCGGCCACGTCTCCGGCGAGGGCCATGATCGCGGGCCGTGCGTAGTACGCGTTGATGAAGCTGTTCTCGGTCTCCGCCGAGTACGCCTCAGCGAAGCTGTCGTAGTCATTCACCTGGGCCGTCGGATCTGCAGCCTGCGTTGCGGTCGAAACCCAGGCGGGCCTCGATGGTGCGGGATTCTCGGGCACGTCGGTTACGCGTTCCATCGTCGCAGCCTAACGATCTTCAGTCGTGTTTGCAGACGTTTCATGCCGTTTTCCCGATGTCCGGACACATCGCACGCCGACACCACCGCCAGGAGACAATCCACACGGCACGATCAGGCGCTACGTCCACAACCAGATGACGCGCTGACCGCTCAAACTCAGGGTTGGCTGTCACTCATCGCCACCGGAACCGGCGTCATCGCTCTTGCCGCACGGGAGAAATATCCGGACTCGACCGTCCACGCCGTCGATTTCTCGGAGCGGATGCCGGCGGAGGCGGCGAGCAAACCGGGGGCCTGCGCCATCACGTGGCAGCACGCGGACGCGGACGACCTGCCCTTCGGCGACGGGTCCTTCGACGCCGTCACGCACGGCTATCTCCTGCGGAACGTGGAGAATGTCGAGCGCGTGCTCGAAGAGCAGTACCGCGCGCTCAAACCCGGAGGCCGGGTCGTCATTCCGGAGACCTGCCCACCACGAGGACCGCTCCGTCATCCGGTTCCAGCCGCGCTCCATGCTCGGCGCGGGCAAGCGAGGCCAGAGCATGATCAGGGGCACGGGGCTGATCCCGGCGTTCCGAACAGGAGCGGCGGCCGGGCTCCTGTCCCTCGGCTGCCGTCGCGCACGTCTATCCGAGGAACTCCCGCAGCGAACGCGGTCCGCGCCCCAGGATGTCGGCCACGGTCGTGGTCGTGCTCGCCCAGCGCCCATCCCCGATCTGCGACATGAGTTCGGCCAGGTCACGGGCCACCTGGGCGGGCATGCCGCGCTTCTCCAGGTGAACGGCGGCTTCCTCTGCCGACTGGTCCACGTAACGTACGGCCCGGCCGAGCGCTCGGGTGAGCTCGGCGGCGACCTCGTCATGCGTAGGCGCCACCGGCCCGGTGAGCTCGTACGTGGCGTCGGCGCCGACGGGACGCGTGAGCAACACGGCCGCGACCGCCGCGATGTCACGCGCGTCGATGTAGCCGACCCCGCCCCTCCCGTACGAGCCGAAGATCCGCCCCTCCTCGTCGACGTCGCCCGCAAGATTCTGCATGAAGCCGACGGGCGCCAGGATCGACCACGGCACTCCCGACGCCTTCAGATGCTCGTCGACCTGCCCGTGCATGCCGAACCCGAGCAGGCTGCTCGACGTAACGCCGCGCACGGACACCGTCACCACCTGCGCCACGCCCACGGCCGCCGCATGATCGATGACCGCCTTGTGCGCTCGCACGAAACCCGGCCACAGCGCGCTGTTGAGAAAGAGCCTGTCACCCGGCTCGAGCGGGATGCTCTCAGGCCGCTCCAGGTCGCCGACCACGTAGTCGCATCCCAGCTCCTCGCCCTGTTCCGCGCGCCGTACCAGGGCGCGCGCCGCACCGCCGAGTTCCTCGATCAGTGCGCGCCCGATCGTGCCCGTCGCACCCGTCACCACGACCATCGCAACCTCCTAAGCGGAATGCCGGCTTCCTCTTCTATACTAAGCGGAAGCCTGTCGTCCAGTTCAAGGGGAGTTCAATGCGCGCCGATGCCCGCCGCAATCGGGACAGGATCCTGGAGGCGGCACGCGACGCGGTGGCCGAGCGGGGCGCGGACGCGCCGATGGAGCTGATCGCCCGCCGAGCAGGCGTCGGCGTCGGCACGCTCTACCGCCGCTTTCCCGATCGCAGTGTGCTGCTCGCCGCCCTGGCGGAGCAGTACGTTCACGAACTCCTGGGCGCCCTCGACCGCGCCGTGGCGGCCGAGCCTGACGCGTGGGCGGCCGTCCGCGCCTTCGTCGTCTACAGCGTGGAGAAGGGCCGCGGCGCCATCGCGGCCGCGCTGGCCGGGACTTCCGCGCCACAGGCGAGGCAGGCGCTGGTGCAGCGGCTCGACGAGCTGGTACGGCAGGCGCAGGCGGACGGTGCGATGCGTCCAGATGCCGGCACCGGCGACCTCATGGAGCTGCTCAACGTGTTCGCCTGCCACCCGGGCGTCATCCCGGAGCGCTTCCTCCCCCTCATGCTCGACGGCCTCGACCGGCGTTAGCCTCACCGCCTTGGCAGGTGATCGAGGCCAGCACCGTGCTCCTCCTACGCCGAGACCGGCTTGCCGGGGTCAAGGTGGCGGTAGATCGTGGCCGCGTGCTCGGGCCGACGGTGGGGGCCGAGCGCTCACAACTCCTTTACCCCCGGTGACGCCGGCCCGAGTGGAGGGCCACAACCAACGGCCTGCCGTCCAAGCTTCTCCGGCCGATGCGCCGCCGGAGCCGGTCCGATCGTCAACCGTGGTCGCTCATCCCGATGGCGGACCCCACACCTACACCCGGAATCCGACCGAGAAGCCAGTGTGCCGGGCACGGCGCCCGGCCGTAAGGCTCTGGACGACACCCGGATCCGTCCCGCTACCGTCATACCGGATCGACGACACAACGCCAAAGGACACGATCGTGGAGGACGGCGGACAGCGTGCCGTCCGGACAGGAAACCATGACCACCACCGCGCTCATCATCGGCGATCTGCAGGCCGGCATCGTTGACAACCACCCCTTCGTCGCCGACCTGCTGCCCGTCACGGAGACAGTTCTGTCCGCGGCCAGGGCTGCCGGAATCCTCGTGATCTTCGTACGGACCGGCCTGCGGACCTCGGGCCTGGATGTGGCAGCGGGAAACCCGCTGGTCACCGCCCTGCAAAGGGCGGGCTCGCTGTTCGACGAAGAATCCTCCGAGACGCTCGTGCACCCGCGCATCGAGCCGTTGCCGGGCGAGGCCGTCGTCCTCAAGCGCCGCGCCAGCGCGTTCACCGCCACTGATCTCGATCTTCTTCTGCGTGCCCAGTCCATCGACTCGATCGTGCTGACCGGTGTTGCGACCGGGGCGATGGTCGCCGCCACGCTCTACGACGCCGCCGACCGCGACTACCGCCTGACCGTGCTCAGCGACGCCTGCGCCGACGGTGAGCCAGACGTGCACGACTTCCTGGTCAGCCGCATTTTTCCGGCCAGAGGCGCTGACGTCCTCACGAGCGAGGAGTGCACCTCCCGCCTGTGACCAGCCGGCAGGAGTGAGGACCGAGGGCTCTGTCCGTAACCCGACTGCACACTCAGTCGCGCAAACTTCGCTGTCACAGCTCAAGGTTCGATGTCACAGGACAGCTTCCTCCCGGACCGGAGGTCGGATCGCGTCCTCCCCACGGCGGCGCCCTGCCCATGTGCGGCAGGACGGCAGCCGGCACGATGAGCTGAATGGGGATCCCGCCCTGGGCGAGGTCGATCTCTGCGCGTATCGTGATCTTATGGCACTGATCATGACATGTCGTTTGATCAACAGGTCTAGAGTTGTTCGGGCGGCGATCACCGGGCTGGCCGCGACGGCGGGAGTCTTCGCCCTCCTCATGCTGTCCGCCACCATCCCCACGCTGAACTGGCTCACGCTCCCCTTGATGCCGGTCTACCTCCTGCTGGCGTTGCCGCTCGGCGCGCTCGCCGGTCGCCTCGCGGGGCTGTCCCGTCCCTGTCTGACGGTGGCCAACGGCTGGCTCCTCGCCCTGGTCGCCGGGGAGGCGCTCGCCTGGCTGCCCTCCGGCTACGACGCCGGAGGCAGGGCCATCGTCGTAGGCCCCTACCTGGCGCTGTTCGCTCTGCCGGTCGGGCTCGCCATCGTGGCCGGGCTCACGTCCGGGTCCGAGTGACCGGCGCGCGCCCTCTCGGCCCGAATATGTGATCCGCCCGGGTTCTGAATGCGCTCGACGGTCTCGGCCTCGTAGTCGACCCGCTCGCTCTCGGCGGGTGGCACGACCTCGTCGGCGGCGCCGATCAGGCAGTTCCGAAACTTGGCGAAGACCATCGGTTCGGCCGGCAGGGCGAGTCCTGCCTCCTCCGCGTGGTCGGGGGTGTCGTCCTCAGTCCCGGCGGCAGCGACCTGGGCCGGCTGGTCGGAACGCGGCCCGCGGGAATCGTCTCGGGCCCGGCGCAGCCCTACCTCCTCGGCAACGACACCATCCTGAGGTTCCCCTCGAAGCACCACCTGGTCCCCCACCGCGAGGTGATCGACCGGGTCGGCGTGGCACCCGACCACCATGTGCCGCTGACCCCGGAGGACGCCGCCGCCCCGCATCTGAAGGACA
The DNA here is from genome assembly GCF_055586905.1 of Streptosporangium sp. NPDC048886. Taxonomy (NCBI): domain Bacteria; kingdom Bacillati; phylum Actinomycetota; class Actinomycetes; order Streptosporangiales; family Streptosporangiaceae; genus Streptosporangium; species Streptosporangium sp. NPDC048886. The sequence continues at coordinate 34,844 of NZ_JBVJHH010000021.1, read as the reverse complement.
CCTCCCGCCCCGACCCGTGGGCGCCCGAGGCGAGAACCAGGGAGCTCATGATCACCCTGTGGTGTCCGACGCGGGCCCGTGAGGGGCAGCGCGCCCGATACATGACTCCGAAGGAGTCGGAGCTCACCCTGCTGGACAGACCGTCGCCCCGCTACCCCGAGGTCAAGCTCTGCGCCCCGGCAGGGAGGACCTGCGAGTAGCCGATCGCCGTCAGCGCCCCGGGCGGGCGGTCCTCCCGGAGGATCCGGGAGGGCCGCCGGCCTGGAGCCGCCTCGGGGCGTCGGCGGGTCAGCGAGAGGCGCTCACCGGCCCGGTCCGGGGGCCGCCGCCTCCAGGGCCTGGCGCATGACCGCCGAGCCGCGTTCGACGGCCTCGGTCATCGGAGCGGCGAGGCTGTCGGGCAGGACGTCGGTGTGCCAGACGAGCCTGGTCCGGCCGCCCGCTTCGGCGAGGGCCTGCATCGAGGCATGGTGGTGGGAGGGGTGGAGGCTCCCGCCGACGACGGTGTAGGCGACGCGCCTGTTGTCGTGATCGAGGTCGACGAGCCGTTCGTGGACGATGGTGCCGTCGGCGAACGTGACAGTACGGGTGTCCGAGCTCAGATGCGTGTCGGTGACGAAGCCGGGGGCGAGGCGTTCGTGCACCGCGCCGTAGTCGCTGAGCACGTCCCAGACCTCGTCGGGCGTGGCGTCGACGACGAACTCTCTGTGGATGGAGGCCATTGATACTCCCGGTCAGGCCGCGGCGATGCAGAACAGGTGTCCTTCGGGGTCGGCGAGGACGGTCCACCGGCCCTCGCCGGGCTGGAAGCCGGGCCTGGTCGCGCCGAGTGCGAGCAGGTCCCTGGCCGTGGCTTCCAGATCGGTGACCTTGAAGTCGAGGTGGGCGTGCTTGGCCGCGTCGGGCCAGCCGGGCCCCCGGTAGCCGGCGACCCGCTGGAAGGCGAGCTGGATCGGGCCGTCGCCCAGGTAGACGGAATCGTCGTCGCTGTGGGTGACCTCCCAGCCCGTGAGGTTCCGGTAGAACTCGGCGAGCGCCTTCGGGGTGGCGCAGTCGATGGTGATCGCGGTGAGCTCCGCGTGAGCGGCCATATGGATGACTCCTCGGTGTCGTTGCCTGCCCGCCCAGCATCCGCCCTCGCGTGCCGAAGGGTCTTGAAGATCCTTGCGGGCCGTTCTGTCGCACCCCCGGCGTAGTGTCTGCGACGTGCTGTCAGCCGTGACCCTCGCCACCCGACCGGAGTTCACCGTGACCACGGTGGCCTGCCGCTCCGATCACACCCGGTGGTCGCAGCCGGAGGCACGCGACGACCACCGGATGGTGCTCGTACGGCGCGGCAGGTTCCGGCGGTGGACCGACGGCTCCGACGCCGATCTGGATCCGACGGTGGCCTATCTGGGCGCCCCGGGTCAGGAGGAACGGTTCGCACACCCCGCCGGCGGCGACATCTGCACCTCGGTGAGGTTCGCCCCCTGGCTCTGGGAAGGGCCCGTGGACGCGATGACGGTGTATGTGGACGCGCGCGTCGACCTGGCTCACCGCCGCCTGCTCGCCGCCGCCGCCGGCGGCGACATCGACTACGCCCTCACCGAGGAGTTGCTCGGTCTCGTCGCGACGGCCGCCGGGCAGCCCGTCGAGCGGCCGAGGCCCGCCGACCGGGCGCTGGCCGCGGCGGCCCGTGAGGCGATCCTCGAGGAGGCCCCGGAGGCGGCGCGGCTGTGCTCGCTGGCCGGGCTCCTGAAGGTCTCGCCATACCGGCTGAGCCGGGTTTTCTCACAGCAGATGCGCGTGTCACTGACCCGCTACCGCAACCGCGTCCGCGTCGGCCAGGTCATGGACCGGCTCGCGGAGGGCGGGGTCGGCCTCGCCGACCTGGCCGCCGAGCTCGGCTTCGCCGATCAGGCGCACCTCACCCGCACCGTCGGCGAGCACCTGGGGCACACACCGACCGCGCTACGCCGGCTGCTCGACCGCAGCCGGGCGAGTGATCCCCAGCGATCACGATGTGCTGGATCGGCGGCGGCACCAGAAGGCGGTGTCCAGGATCGATGCGTGAGGACCGGCCCGGACACCCCGGTCCCGGCGGTGCGGGATACTCGACCGGTGCTCCCCCGTGGTGACGCGTCGGTCCCGCGCGGGCACGCCCGTGCCGTCGAGGAGGGACGTCCATGACCGCTGTGTCCGCGCTGCCCGCCCCCGTCATCGCCGAGGCCGGCGGCGGCCGGCTGGACCTGGCCGGACTGCCCGAGGTCGTCCAGGTCCTGACCGACTGCGGATACCCGGTCGAGGGCGGCGACACCGTGACCCTGACCGTGGGCGCCGCGGGCCGATACCGCGACGCGGTGGTCCTGAGCGTCGGCTCGCTGATCCTGGGCGCCGCCCAGATCGAGGGGCACCTGTGCTTCCGGGTGCCGGTGCAGGAGCTGCGGCACGCCACCGAGGACGGTGTGCTGCGGCTGCGCCACACCGTCACCGGCCATCGCGAACAGCGCTCGGCGTGGGCGGAATACACGGTGGTGGACACCACCGCCCCCTGACTCTCGGCCCGGAGGGCCGCGCGGCGGCTCACCCGTGCACCGCCGCGCCGAGGCCGTCGCGGGAGCGCCGCGTCAGGATCGCGTAACCGGCCGACGCGACGACGACACCGACGGGCAGAGCGAGGTCCACACCGCCCAGAGCGCGGGCGAGCGGGCCCGTGTACAGGGTGTTCACACAGAGGGCGGCCGCGGCGGCGCCCGCCGTGAGCGCCAGGGCACCCGCCCGGTTGACGCCCGCGGTGAACCAGAAGGGGCTGGCGCGGGTCTCGTCCGTGAGGGCGAGACCGTCGTAGCGGCCGCGGCGCAGCAGGATGTCGGTGGCGTAGACGGCCATGCTGGGGCCGAGCAGGACGACGGTCAGCTGGAGGACGTTGCTGACGGTGTCGAGGAAGTCGGACACCAGCAGCGCGTACAGGGTGAGGGCGACGCCGAGGACCCCGTCGACGATCACGCTGAGGGAGCGGCGGATGCGGACGCCTACGGCCTGGAGGGCGAGGCCGGAGCTGTAGGCGGTCATGGCGTTGATGGAGATCGTGCCGAGCACCAGGGCGAGGAGGAAGACCGGGGTGAACCAGCGGGGCAGGATCGTCTCCAGCGCGGTCTGCGGGTGGGTCATGTCGACCGCGGTCGCGGCGAAGGCGCCCAGGGAGGTGACGGCGACGCTGGGCAGGAAGCCGCCGAGCGCGGTCCAGCCCATGATCGCCTTCGGGGAGGTCGTGCCGGGCAGGTAGCGGGAGAAGTCGGCGCTGTTGGTGTACGAGAGCGGACCCGAGGCGATGAGGGTGACGCCGCCGGCGAGGGCCGCCCACAGGGCGCCACCGGTCAGCGGCTCGGCGGGCTCGTAGCCGAAGTCGGCGTGCCCGAGCACGCTGAAGGCCACGACGGCGAACGCGGCGGTGAGGGCCACGGTGATCGGGAGGTAGAGCTTCACGATCGTGGCGTGTCCGTAGACGCTGATGGCCAGGGTGAGCGTGGCGATGACCACCACGACGGCGATCTTGACGCCGGTGTCCGGCGCGATGCCGGCCTTCTCGACGAGGGAGAAGGCGGCCAGCGCGGCGGCGGCCAGATTGAGGGCGAGGTAGCAGATGCAGATCGCCCAGCCGGTGACCGCGATGTTCACCCGGTTGCCGCGGACGCCGAACATCGCCCGCATGATCACTTCGCTCGGCGTGCCCGAGGCCGGACCCGAGACGGCGAGCAGGCCGACCGGCACCCAGAACAGGTTGCCCACCACGATCACCGCGAGAGCCTGCCACAGGCTCAGGCCCATGAGTATCAGGGCGCCGCCGACCACCAGGCTCAGGTAGTTGACGTTCGCCGCCGCCCAGACGGCGAACAGCTCCCGGGCACGGCCGTGACGTTCCCGCTCGGGAATGTGGTCGATGCCGTGAACCTCGACACGGCCCGCCCGCCCCGAGGGCGGCGGCGTCTCGTGCACGCCGTGCACGCCTGGGCGCGGGTCGGGGATCGTGGACGCCATGGAGCCCTCCGGGTGCTGGTCGTACCCACCTGCTTGCTTATTGGTCGCACACTCAATAGCATCGCGGGCATGCCGTCAAGCGTCCAGCGCAAGCGAATTCGGAAAACTCCGGCCGCCCGACATGCGGAAATCGTCGTCGCGGCCGCCACCGTCGCCCTGGCCGAGGGACTGGAGTGCGTCACTCTGCGGCGGATCGGCGAAGAACTCGGCGTCCGGCCGGGACTGATCAGCCACTACTTCCCCTCGGCGGAGGATCTCGTGGCGGAGGCGTTCGGCAGCGCCGCGAACGCCGAGCTCGACACCCTCCTGCCAGCCAAGAGGCCCGACGGGACCCCCACGCAGCATCTGGCGCGGTTCTTCGCGCACACGACCGGAGAGGCGTACGACGACATCAGCCGGCTCTGGATCAACGCCCGGCACCTCAGCCGCTACCGGCCCGTCCTGCGCGACCGGGTCGCCGAGCAGGAGGCCGCCTGGCGCGGGCGGCTGGAAGACCTCATCCGGCAGGGCGTCGAGCGGGAGGAATTCCGGACGGACGACCCGTATGTGACGACCATTCAGATCTTGGTCGTGCTCGACGGCCTTGGCGCCCACGCAAATACCGACACCAGCAATCGCCCCGAGGCGGTGACGCGGATGGCTGTCGCCACGGCGGAGCGCGAACTCGGCCTGCCCAGCGGTGCTCTCACCCGCCCTGTCGGCGCGTCCACCGGCCCCTGCCCCGCCTCCGGCACGGACCTGGCCGCCGACCGGAACACGGGCCCGGCCGCCGGCGCCCACGGTGCGGACCCGGCCGCCGCCTCCTCCACCCCCAACTGACCCTCCCCCACCCGTTCTTCCTTCGAGGAGCCCCTGTGCGCACCCGTCTCGTCCTGCTCTCCGCCGGCCTGCTCGACCCGGTCACCGGAGAGTTCCTGCCGGAGACCGCCCTGGCCGTGTCCGGAGGACGGATCTGCGCTCTGGGCGACGACCGCCGGATACGCGCGCTCGCGGACTCCTCGACGACGGTGATCGACCTCAAGGGGGCCGTGGTGATCCCCGGCCTGGTCGACGGGCACCTCCACCCCGTCTCGGGCGCCGAGCTGACCCACGGACTGGACCTGTCACACTGCGCCGACCTGGACGCGGTGCGCGAGGCGCTGGCCCGCGAGGTCCGCAGCCTCGCGCCCGGCGCGTGGCTGCACGGCTGGGGCCTCGACCCGAACGTCTTCGAGGATCGGCCCGTCGAGGCCTCCGCCCTCGCCCCCGTGCTCGACGGCGTACCGGCCCTCCTGCAGCTCTTCGACGCCCACTCCATGCTGGCCAGCCCGCGCGCGCTCGAACTCGCCGGCGTCGACGGGCCGCGGAGCTTCGCCCAGTCGGCCGAGGTCGTCTGCGACGACGCGGGCCGGCCCACCGGGCTGCTCCTGGAGGACGCCGCCTGCGAACTCGTCGAGCGTGCCGCTCCGCGGCCCACGCACGCGGAGCGCCGCGCCCGGCTCGCCGCCGCCCTGCGCGGCATGGCCGCCGCGGGGCTCACCGGCGGTCACGTCATGGACGCCAACGGCGACAGCCTCGCGCTCTACGCCGAGCTCGACGCGGCCGGAGAGCTGCCGGTGCGGCTCCGGGTCGCACCCTGGTGCCAGCCCGGCACCGGCGCCGACGCGCTGCGCGCGCTCATCGAGCAGCAGGGCACCGGCGGCACGCTGTGGCGGACCGAGGGTGTCAAGCTCTTCATGGACGGCACCGTCGACAACGGCACCGCCTGGCTGGAACGTCCCGACTGCCACGGCGAGTCCACCCACGCCTTCTGGCCCGACCCCGAGGCCTACACCCGTATCGTCGGCGAGCTCCACCGGGCCGGAGTGCCCACCGCCACCCACGCCATCGGCGACGCGGCCGTACGGCATGTCCTCGACTCCGTCGAGAAGGCCCTGGCCACCGGGGACCGCGGGGTGCGGCACCGGGTCGAGCACATCGAGACCGTGCCCGACGACACCCTGCGCCGCTTCGCCGCGCTCGGCGTCGTCGCGTCCATGCAGCCCACCCACTGCTGCGACTTCACCCGGGCCGACCACACCGACAACTGGTCGCGCCGGCTCGGCGAGGAGCGCGCCTCGCGCGCCTGGCGCTGCCGCGACCTGTGGGACTCCGGCGCCACCGTCGTCCTCGGCTCCGACTGGCCCATCGCCCCCCACCCGCCGCTGGGCGTCATGGCGGGCGCCCGTCACCGCCGGCCGAGCCGCGATCTCAGCCGGCCCCCACACGGCCCCGAGCAGGCGCTCACCGCCCTGGAGGCTCTGCAGGGCATGACCGTCAACACCGCCCGCGCGGCGGGCGAGGAGCGCGAGGCCGGCCGGCTCGCCGTCGGCCACCGCGCCGACCTCACGGTCCTGGCCGACAACCCGCTCACCACCGCCGCCACCGACCTGCCGGACCTGCCCGTGCTGCTCACGGTCCTCGACGGCCGCCCCACCCACCGGGCCGCGAGCCTGTGAGGCGCCATGCCGGCCCGGTCGACCGGCGACGCCGCGGACGCGCCACGGTTCCGGGAAGGAGCGCGCGCGAGGGCGGGCAGCCGGCGCCCACCGGTAAGGCGGAGCGTGTCAGGATCGGGCGTCGGCCCCGGCCCGGCTCGGGCACAAGCGATTGCGTCAGCTCAGGTCAGCGCTGCCTGAAGGCCCTGCGGTAGTCGCGGGGCGGCACGCCGCGGCGGAGTGCGAACTGCTCCCGGAACACGGCGGCACTGGCGTAGCCGACCTGGTGGGCGATGCTCTCGACGGGCAGGTCGGTGGTCTCCAGGAGCTCTTCGGCGAGGTTCAGGCGCTGGGCCAGCAGCCAGGCGTGCGGGGTGGCGCCGGTGGCGGCCTTGAAACGGCGGGCGAAGGAGCGGCGGCTCATCAGGGCATGGGCGGCGAGGTCGTCGACGGAGAGCCGGCGGCCCAGGTTGGCCCTGGCCCAGGCGATCACCTCCGACAGCCGCACGTCGTCCGCACCGGCCGGCACGGGCGCGGGCAGGTACTGCAACTGCCCCCCACTGCGGTAGGGCGTGGTCACCAGGTCGCGGGCGATCGCGTTGGCGTGCGCGGCGCCGTACTCGCGGCGGATCAGGTAGAGGCAGAGGTCGACGCCCGCCAGCGCACCGGCACCGGTGACGAGCCGGTCCTGGTCGACGTAGAGGGACTCGGGACGGACCCGCACGGTCGGATGGCGGGCGGCCAGGTCGGCGGCGAAGCGCCAGTGGGTGGTCGCCTCCAGACCGTCGAGCAGTCCGGCGGCGGCCGGCAGGAACACGCCGACGCAGTGCGCGGCGATCATCGCGCCCCGGTCGTACGCGGCGCGCAGGGCGGCCAGGACGGCCTGTGACGGGTCGGCGCGGAACTCCACCCCGGGCAGGGCCAGGATCAGATCGGCGTCGGCGAGCCGGTCCAGGCCGTGCTCGACCGGCAGGGGCAGGCCCAGGTCGGTGCGGAGCGTGCCGGGCCGCTCGGCGCAGAGGGCGAAGTCGAAGCCGGGACGACAGAAGATCTCGTTCACGATGCCCAGCCCCAGCGCGGTGACTCCCTGCGGGGCATAGGCGGCGACCGATCGAAACATTGGCACGAAACCCACGATAATAGGATTTCCGGCCACTGTTTCCAGGGACGCGCCGCCGTCAGACTGCTTTCCATGACCGACGCACCCCGCGCACGACCGACGCACCCCGCGAAGGTCGGCCTCCCTGTAGTCCCGGAGAAATTTCGGTCGGATTTCGCTGACCTGCACTGATCTCGTTCCCCGAGATGGGAGGTCGCTGTTCGCTTACGGTGCGGACCATGAGCGACGAGAGGCCGGCGTTCGGGTACGGCCAGGGCAGGAGGCCGCTTGGAGCGAGCGGGACCGCGACGCCGAGCGGGTCCGTGACACCCTGCGTGGCGCCGGGTTGGTGGAGTTCGGCGACACCCGACCTGGGTTCGTGGTCGGGGCGGCCGGGTGAGCACGTCCTTCCTCGTGGCCTATGCCGGTCCCGGCCGCGATGCGGCAATGGAAGTGGCCGCTGACGGGGCAGACGTCGCCGGACGCCCGTACGCGGCGGCCGGAGGTGGGAGCGCGCCTGTCGGCCGGGAACACCGGCCCGCAGGTGCGGCCGGTCAGCAGACGGGGCAGCAGCCGTGCCGTGGGGGCGGCCCAGTGCACGTATTCGATGGCGCCGCCTTTGGAGACGACGCGGGCGCGCCGGAATTCCAGGTCGAGGTCCTCGACGTTGAGGGTGAGGATTTCCTCGGCGCGGGCGGCCGTGTCGTAGAGGAGCCTCCACAGCAGCCGTTCGCGCAAGGAGTGCGAGGGGTCGGTGAAGAGCGTCTCCAGCCGGGTACGCGGGATGGCGCGGTCGCCGCGGCGGGCGGGTCTGCGGCGCTCCAGGCGGCGGGCCGGGTTGGTGTCCAGCAGTTCCTGGCGCTGGGCCCAGGTGGTGAAAGAGCACAGGGCGGACAACTGCCGGTTCCAGGTGGCGGCGGCCGCGATCTTCCAGCGGTCCATCACTGCGGCGTAGTGATCGGGGGTCAGGGCGGCGACGGGATGTGGCGGGCCGGTCACGGCGTAGCCGGCGCGGGTGGTGGCCGCGGTGGTGGAGTCGAGGAAGCACTCGACCGCGGCTGCGGTCGTCGCGCCGCTGACCGACTCGGGTTGGCCGGGCAAGGCCACGACGGACACGGGCGTCCTCCTGACCGGCAATGTGACACATAACGTTGCCGAGTCGCCCTCGCGGGGATGGATGGACGCGACCCGGCGAAGGTCAGTGTGACGGATGATCCAAGTTCTGTGTCACAGGCTGAGATGGGCCGAAGGCTCTGCCGCGAGCACGTGTTCCGCGCTCTTGAGTGGAGTGACGCACATCACGTCCCGTCCTGTCACGTCTCTGCGATCCCCGGTGTCCTGAGGGCATGACCGAACACAACACATCTCACAAGGTCGTGGTCATCGGTGGCGGTTACGCCGGAACGCTGGCGGCCAACCGTCTGCGGATGCGCGACGACGTCGACATCACTCTGGTCAATCCGCGCCCGGAGTTCGTCGAACGCATCCGGCTGCACCAGTTCGTGGCCCGTACCGGCGACGCCACGATTGACTACGGCACGCTGCTCGGCGAGGGCATCCAACTGGTCGTCGACAGCGCAACGCGCATTGACACCGCCGCCCGCACCGTGCGGCTGGCGTCGGGCCGCGCGCTGGACTACGACTACATCATCTACGCCGTCGGCAGCACCGGCGCGGTCCCCTCGGTGCCAGGCGCGGCCGAATTCGCTTGGTCCATCGCGGAATTGGAGTCCGCGCAGCGGCTGCGCGCCAGGCTGGAGGAGTTGCCCCTCGAGGCTCCGGTCACCGTGGTCGGCGGCGGATTGACCGGCGTCGAGACGGCCGCTGAACTGGCCGAACAAGGGCGCAAGGTCACGTTGGTGTGTGGCCGGACCCTGGCGCCCTACCTGAGCGCAGGGGGGCGCCGATACGTCGCCAAATGGCTGACCCGCCATGGTGTCGCCGTGCTCGAGGGCGGCGCAGTGACCGAGGTCCGGCCGGACTCGGTCGTCCTGACCGACGGTTCTGCCGACAGTGTGCCGCGTCCAAGCGCACTGACTATCTGGACGGCCGGTTTCGGCCTGCCGGAGCTGGCGGCGGCGAGCGGGCTGCGCACCGACACGCTCGGCCGGCTGCTCACCGACGAAACGCTGACCAGCATCGACGACGACCGCATCGTCGTGGCCGGCGACGCCGCCGCACCGTCGGGCCAGCCGCTGCGGATGAGCGGCTACGCCGCAGGGCCGCTCGGGGCGCAGGCCGCAGACACCGTGCTGAGCCGCATCGCGGGGACCGAACCGGCGGTGATCAACCTGGCCTTCACGGGCGCGTGCGTCAGCCTCGGCCGGCACGCCGGCATCAGACAGATCGCCGGTAAGGACGACACCGCGGTGAACATCTACATCCCCGGCCGCATGGGCGCAATAATCAAGGAAGTGACCTGCAAGTTCGTGGTGTCGAAGAGGATCCGTCTGGAGGCAGGCAAGCCCGGTTCCATGGGCTGGCCCAAGGGGGGCCCGCGCCCCGAACAGCCGGCCTCCGCTGCGCGGGCGGTCACCTCCCTGTGAGCGCCGACGAGCATGCCGAGCGATTCACCGTGTTGCGGCCGCTGCTGTTCACAATCGTGTACGAGATACTTGGCTCGGCGACCGAATCCGACGACGTGCTGCAGGACAGCTATCTGCGGTGGGCCAAGGTGGATCTCGCGGCGGTGCGGGACACCAAGTCGTATCTGGCGCGGCTGGTGACCCGTCAGGCGCTCAACGCCTTGCGGGCGAGCACGCGCCGTCGCGAGGAGTACATCGGCTCCTGGCTGCCCGAGCCGCTGCTGCTGGAGGAGAACGACGCGTCGGCCGATGTGGTGCTCGCCGAGTCGGTGTCGATGGCGATGCTTGTGCTGCTCGAAACGCTCACCCCCGATGAGCGCGCGGTGTTCGTGCTGCGCGAGGTGTTCGGGTTCGACTACGACGAGATCGCCGCAGCGGTGGGCAAGTCCGTGGTGACGGTGCGCCAGATGGCGCACCGCGCCCGCAGGCACGTACAGGCGCGGCGTAAACGTTTCGACCCCGTCGACGCTGGGACGACCACGCGGATCACCGAGCAGTTCATGTCCGCGGCGGCGACCGGTGACATGGAGGGGCTGCTCTCGCTGCTCGCGCCGGACGCCACGTGGACCGCCGACAGCGGCGGCAAGGTCACCGCGGCGCGCCAGCCGGTGGTGGGCGCGGAGAAGGTGGCCGTGCTTGTCATGGAACTGTTCCGCGTGGGGCGGTTGCCGGACTCGCGGATCGAGATGGTCAACTGCAACAACGCGCCCGCGATGGCCGCCTACGCCGGCGATCACCTGGCAGGCGTCTGCCTGTTCGAGGTCGGCGACGGGAAGATCACTAACTTCTACGTCATCCGCAACCCGGACAAACTCCTCGCACTGACGGTTCCGCGTCAGATCTGCCGGTAGGAGTCGGCAAGCCGCAGCGCAGTAGGTCGCGATCGCGCATGTCTGGCGCAAGCGGAGTTGCCGCTGCAGATGCGGCGCGGCATGTGACACGTCCTGTGGCGATCGACGAACGCGTCTCCGCCCTTTGCGTGTGTCGACCAATTCGACTGAAGGATGACCAAGGAGTTGACCATGACCGATACACAGGTAGTGATCGCCGGGGCGGGGCCGACCGGGCTGATGCTCGCGTGCGAGCTGGGACTCGCCGGGATCGATGTGCTCGTCCTCGAGCGGCTCTCGGAGCCTCGAACGGTGGAATCGCGGGCCGGAGGCCTGCACATCCGCACGATGGAGATGCTCGATCAGCGGGGTCTGCTCGACGGGTTCCTCGAGCGCGGACGGCCGCGGCAGGACGTGCATTTCTCCGGACTCGGTCTCGACCTATCCGATATGACGACGCGATATCCGCACGCTCTGCTCATCTTGCAGGCCGAGGTGGAACGGCTGCTGGAAGAGCGTGCGGCGCAGTTGGGGATACGGCTGCGCCGCGACGCCGAGGTGACGGGGTTCACCCAGGACGAAACGGGTGTCACGGTGGAGCTCGCGGACGGGTCGCGTGTCCGGGCGGATTACCTCGTCGGCTGCGACGGGGGCCGCAGCACCGTGCGCGGGCTCGCCGGCATCGGGTTCCCCGGCACGTCGGCCACGATGACCGCGATGCTCGGCGACGTCGAGCTCGCCGAGCCGCCCGCGGCCGACATCTTCCAGGAGCGGCGCGAGCACGGCAGATTCTCGGTGCTGTCGTACGGCCCGGACTGGTACCGGGTGCTGACCAACGAGTTCGATCACGTCGCCGACCGGGACGAACCGATGACCCTGGAGACCCTCCGCAAGTCCTTGCTCAAGATCGCCGGGACGGATTACGGGATGCACTCACCGCGCTGGCTCTCCCGGCACGGCGACGCGGCACGCCAGGCCGACCGTTACCGCGTGGACCGGGTTCTCCTGGCCGGCGACGCCGCGCACATCCACTTCCCGGCGGGCGGTCAGGGCCTGAACACCGGCGTGCAGGACGCGGTCAACCTCGGCTGGAAGCTCGCCGCCGTCGTCCACGGCCAGGCCCCGGACCTGCTGCTCGACACCTACCAGTGCGAACGCCACCCGGTCGCCGCCCGCGTCCTGCAGAACACCCGCGCCCAGACCGCCCTCTGGCGGGTGGACGATCAGACCTCCGCCCTGCGCGAGGTGCTGGACGATCTCATCGGCATCGACGAGGTACGGCTGCGCCTGGCCGGCATGATCACGGCAACCGACCTCCGGTACCCGATGGAGGGGACCGACGACCTTCTCGGCCGCCGGATCCCGGATCTCGACCTCGACCGCGGCCGCATCTACGAACTCCTGCACCGCGCCCATGCGGTTCTGCTGGATCTTGGTGGTCTCCCGCCGCTCGACGCCGTCGTGACCGGCTGGGCGGACCGAGTCGATCTCGTTCGCGCCTGTCCTGCCGAGGGCTCCGATCTGGGCGCGGACGCCGTACTCATCCGTCCCGACGGACATGTCGCCTGGGTCACCCGCGCCGGCGAGCGGCCAGACTTCGACGCGCTCCGGACCGCCCTCACGACGTGGCTCGGCCCGGCCGGCCTTCGCGGTGCGCACATACACCACCGGCCCGCCCCGCGGGCCACGCCAACCCCGGATTAGTGCGCAAATCCCGCCCCAGCCAGCTCATCTGGGCTGTCCTCGACCCATGTCCTTGCCACCAGATCGAGCCCATGATGTTCTAGGGCCTGTACGGGGTTGAGATCAGCGGGATTCGCCTGCGCGGTGGTCTGTGGTCCTGGTAGGCCATCGCCATGGCGCGTGGAGATCTCACTGACGAGGAATGGTCCTTGATCGATCCTCATCTGCCCTTGGGTGAGCGAGGCCCGATCCCGGACCTGCGGCAGCAGTTCAATGCGGTGATGTGGCGGTTTCGTATCCGGCAGTCCGTGGCGGGATCTGCCTGAGGAGTACGGCCCCTGGTCCACTGTCGTTCGTCCTGACCCCGGGCCAAGCCGGCGACAGCCCGCAGTTTCGCGCCGTGCTGAAGCGCGTCAAGGAGAGCCGGGCCGTTGCGGTCGTCGCCAGGTCGCTGGAGATCCTCGACGACCTCGGCCTGGCCCAGCAGGCCGTCAGGCGAGGCCGCCCGCTGCGCGCCATCCACCTGTACCAGGGCGTCCGGACCCTCACAACGATGGACCTGACGGCGGTCGGCTCGCCGTTCCCGATGGACCTGTGCATCCCGCAGTGGCAGACAGTGGCCCTGCTCCGGGATCTCGCCACCGATCTCGGCATCACCATCGAGTGGGACACATCCCTGGAAGCCCTCCAGAACGGAGACGAGGAGATCACGATCGAGCTCGGCACGGGAGAGCGCATGAACACGCGCTGGCTGATCGGCTGCGACGGCGCGCACAGCCGGGTGCGCAAGGCCGCGGGCATCGCCTGGCGGCGTACCGACCTCGACCGCGGCTTCATCCTGGGCGACGTTTACGCGAACTGGGACCTAGCCAGGGACTCCTTCCATGGCTACTTCGGCGTCGACGGCGTGGTGGCGCTGTTCCCCATGCCGCAGGACGGCTACTGGCGCATCCTGGCCAGCACGCCCGACGCCCGCCTTCCAAGGAAGCCGGAGCTCGGGCACTTCGCCTCCCGCGTGGCCGACGGCACACCCCTGCCCGCCCAGGTGTCCGACCTGCAGTGGAGTTCATCGTTCTCGGCCAGGGAGGGGCTCGCCGATGGCTACCGTCGCGGCCGGGTGCTACTGGCCGGCGACGCGGCCCACAGCCACAGCCCGATCGGCGGCCAAGGGATGAATGTCGGTATGCAGGACGCCTACAACCTGGGCTGGAAGCTTGCCCTGGCGATCACGAACGGCGCCGGCGAGGCCCTGCTGGACAGTTACGAGTCCGAGCGCAGGCCGATCGCTCAGGCTGTGATCGACACCACCTCGACCGCGAACCGAATCGCCACCGTACGCCCGCCGATGGCCCGCTGGGCACGTGGCCATGCGCTCAGCCTCTTCGGCGGCCTGTCCGGGGTGCAGCGCAAGCTCGCCCGCGCCCTCGCTGAGCACCAGGTCAGCTACCACGACAGCCCCATGGTGGCCGAGCAGTGGGCGGAGTCGGCGCCCACAGTATGGAGCGGATACGGCAACAACGGCGTCATGGCCGGGGCGCTGGCACCTGACGCATACGTGGAGACGGACCAGGGACCTTTGGCGCTGCGGCACCTGTACTTCGCCGTGGACGCCACGGACGTAGGCACGCTGCAAGCCTGGCAGGCTGAGGCCGAGAGATCATGCACGCCCACGGACAGTGGCACCTCGTCACCCGAAGTCATCTGGGATTTCTCACCGACGCCCGCAGCGACGCGCACAACCGCTACGGCGCCCGCCGCCCGAGCCTCTTCCTGATCAGACCAGACAAATACGTCGGCTACCGTACCGACACCATGGATTTTGCTCTCCTCGCTGGGTATTTCCAGCGGCTTCGGGACTGAGCGGCATTCCAGAAGTTCCGCTGGCAGGGTCCCGGTAGTCGACTGGAAGCCAGGGCTGGTGCAAGGAGCCGCGATGGTCGGCAGCTAGTCTGATGAGCGGTGCACGGAAGAAGCCATGGACGCTGACTCCTGGGCAGCCGCCTACGACATTGACCGGGCACGTTCTCCGACGCGTCACGTCCAAGATGGACTGACCTCTCCGAACTTCCGGGAATCCGGCTCCAGCCGGATCACAACCCCCGCCAGCAACTTCCGAGAACACGCGGAAGACCGTGGCGGCGACCAGCTCCGGCGGCGCGGCGCCCGCCAACCCCACCGAGCAGAATCAACAAACTCAAGGCACTCACAACGTGTCCCTCCGCCCCGACGGCTGGCCGGACCGGCTCGGACGACGCCCCATGACCAGCGACGCCAGGGCCAAGATCCGCAAAGCCCTCGAAAGCGGGCTACCCGAAGGCCCGCTCACCGAGTACGGCCCGTTCCTGTGCTACCTCGCCATCGATGGTCTCGACCGCACCGATCCACGCAAGCTCATCGCCCTGCGCGGCCGCATCCATGCCGCCGCCCGCACCGCGGCCGAAGGACGGGCGACCACTTACTACGCCACCGACTCCACCATTTACTATGCCACCGACTCCACCATCACCATCGGCATCCGCGGACCCGACGCGGCCGATCGCATCAACCAACTCCACCACGCCCTGGCCGACCTCATCACCAAACACGGGTGGACGACCCGAGACGAACCTCGCTGACCTGTGGCTCAGCGCTTATCGAGAAGTCTCGTCGAGATATGACCACGACCCCAGGAGGGGGCGGATCTGGTGGATGGCGCGGGTGACGGTGGAGCGGTCGACGCCGAACCGGTAATCCAGCACATCGTGCGAGAGGCCATGACCCAGATGCACCCGCGTGGCCGGCAACCGGTCGATGAACACCAGCTTGCGTCCGGCTCCGGCACCGATGGTGCGCCGTCGCGGGCGGTTGGCGAGCGTGCCCTGGTGCCGGGCCTGCCACAGCGGTCCGATCTCGGCCACCAACTCCGCGACCACTTCGACCGACAGTCCCGTGATCCGCCGGTTCTCCAGGATGATCGCGCGTGCGAGTGTTCTCCCCACGTCTGGCCCGACGAGCCAAGACCTCAGAGGCCACGGCTAATCACGCACAAGGTCGTTAGGCCATCGTGTTGGGTCGGACCGGGGCGCCCTTGTCGTGATTGCCCACGGTGGGTTTCCCCGGCCCGCCCGCCGCACCCGGCGTGCGCGTCTCCACGCACCGGCACTCCACATGCCTTGCCCGCTGGTCAGCTGCTTAACGTAGGGCCGCCCCACCAATAACCAACACACAGCCACCGAGCCGTTACAAAGTATCGATCGCCCTGATGCTCATGCGCATCAGCCACTGGATGGCGGCGACTCCGCTCAATCTGGCTCATTAACGCCACTGGCCGTTCGATTGCTGCTCAAGCCCCAGGACAGAGCTGTATGGCTATTGCGGCGAGCAGGCTGACCGGGTTTCCCGCACAGGCCGCGGACATCACCCGAGTCAAGCACCTGAACAGATAAGGTCACCCGGCCGCAATGGACAGGACTTTCGGCCCTGTTCTCCCCACTTTCCCTCGCCATAGCGTCCTTAACGAAAGGACATCTTCAGAGGCCGACCGTGACGGCTCGACGTCGTATCCGGAGCAGACCACCGTATGAGAAAAGGTTCAAGAACGCTATTACAGCAAGGAGCGCCGACCGCTGCTGCGCACCTGGTCTCCGCCGACGATATCCACCTTTTGTTGGGAGAATCCCATGGCTGAACGCCTCAATGCTCCTGGTGACCTCGGCCGCCGGATCGCCAGGCGACGTGAAAGCCTCGGCCTCGATCGGGAGCAGTTGGCAAACCGTGCCGGAATCGCCCCCGCCTACCTCGCCTACGTGGAGCAGCGGGCGGCCGCGCCTGCCATCGAGACCATAAATCGCCTGGCCTACGCCCTGGATACCAGCACCGCGGAGCTGCTCGGAGGGACCATCGACCTCCCGCCCGGGCGAGGCGCCGCCGCCCGTCATCCTGAGCTGGAAAAGCTAGACACGGAGGAGTGTCTACGGCTCATCTCCCCCGGCGGGGTCGGCCGGCTGGCCTTCAACGGACTCGACGGCCTGATGATCTTGCCGGTCAATTACGTCCTCCACGAAGGCTCCGTGATCTTCCGCACCGCCTTCGGCGGCCCGTTCGACGCGAACCTGAGCACCGGCGTGACCGGCGTCGAGTTCAAAATCGCCTTCGAGATCGATCGGATCGACGATGCCAACAGCGAAGGCTGGAGCGTGCTCATCCGGGGCGGCGTTCACCACGTCTCCACCGCCGAGGAACAGGCGGCTGTGATGACCTTGGATGTCCGCCCCTGGGCCAGCGGCGACCGCGAACTCTACGTCAAGATCACTCCTGCCGAGATCACCGGCCGCCGCATCTGGCACGGCCCGTGAGCTCCGCCGAGACGGCTACTCGAACGATCATCTGCCGTCGAGCGCCGACCCTGCGGCGGCGCAATCGCGTGTACCTGGTGGCGCGAGTCTTACCGACACCCCCTTCCGGTCAGTTGGGTCGGCGTTCTTGCAGCACGTCGGTGACCGGCCGCCGGATGCCCCCGCCCGCGCTGGAGGTGTAGCCCAGACGCATGATCATCTGGGGGTGTTCACCGGACAGCAGTTCCTGCCGCAGGAACTCCCGCAGGTGGGGCATCTCCAGCGCCTGGGTGTGGAAGGCCGCGCCGACGTCGTAGGCGGAGGCGTGCAGCAGGACTCAGCGAATGGGCAGTACACCCAAGCGTGGGCACCCGCCAAACCCGCACGATCGACAGCGGCTGGCTCGTACGGCAAACCGACTACGAATTTCTCACCTCGGCAGCCGCCCGCGACCTTCTCCGCCAAGAGAACATCACCGTGATCGACTACCGCGTCATTAAGCAGGCGTGGCCTCAACCAAGCCGCTCCGCCTGGCTCGAAAATCGGTCCGTCAGTGGGCAGGCGGCAGCGAACCTCGACCAGTGATTTCGGAACTGGTTATGCAGAGTGTGCCGGGGTCAGGCGGCTGGTTGCAGGGTGACCTTCTTGCCGGTGAGGTGTTCGAGCTGGCGGACCAGATCCCGTTCACGGCGTTGGGTGGCCAGTCGGGATTGGTAGAAGTCGGGGCCCAGATCGGTGAAGCGAGCCTCAGGGTTTGACAGCAGGTGCCAGATGACGGTCAGCACGGAATTGCCGATGGCGACGATGGCGCGTTTTCGTCCCCGGCGTCGGGCGAGGCGCCGGTAGCGCTCACCGAGGAAGGTGTTCGCGCGGGAGGTGGTGGCCACGACCTCCCCGACGGTGGCGGCGATCCACGGGTTGCCCTTGCCGGTGGATCCGCCCTTCTTGCGCCGGGCGGAGTTCTTGTCGATGGGTGCGAACTTGGCCCAGGACACCAGGTGGGCCGCGGTGGGGAAACGGCTCATGTCCACCCCGATCTCGGCGATGATCTCTTGGGCGGCGATGGAGCCCACCCCGGTGATCTCATCCAGCTGGGCCATTGCGGCGGCATACGGGGCGATGCGGTCTTCGATCCGGGCGGTGACCTGCTCGACCTTGGCGGTGAGGTCGTCGACGCGCTCGACCATCATCTGGCACAAGAAGGCGTGCTCATCGGTGAAGTGACCCTTCAGGGCTTCTTCCAACACGCTGATCTTGCCGCGCATGGCCCCGCGTGCCATCTGTGCCAGCACTCGAGGATCGCGCTCTCCGTTGATCAACGCGGCGAGCATCTGTCGGCCGGACACGCCGAAGACGTCACTGATCACGCTGGACAGCTTGATCTGCGCGTCCTCCAGGAGCTTTTCCACGCGCTGCTTCTCGCGGGTGCGCTCACGCACCAACGTCCGCCGATAGCGGGTCAGGTCCCGCAGCTGCCGGATCGGCTTGGGGTGGACCAGGCTGGGCCGGCACATGCCGCGCTCGACGACCTTGGCCAGCCAGACCGCGTCCAGCTTGTCGGTCTTCGGGCGGCCGGGGACGTTCTTGACGTGCTTGGCGTTCAGCAGCCAGCAGGTGAAGCCCTCGGCTTCCAGCAGGTAGTAGACCGGCTTCCAGTACTCGGAGGTGGCCTCCATCGCGACCAGGGTGACGGCTTGGCAGCCAGCCAGTCGGCCAGGGCCAGCAGTGAGGACATCAGCGTGGAGTACTCGCGGACCTCCTGGCGGCGCCGGTCGGGCCGTTCCTCGTGCGGGACGCGCACGCACACCACCAGGCCGGTCTTGGCGATGTCGATGGCGGCGACGCGGTCGATGAGTTCGAGCGATTCGTGGGTGGTGTCCTCCATGACCTGGCCTCTTTGGCTCCCGGGGGTGGATGGGGGGGTTGCCCAGGGAGCCGACGGGGAAAGTAGAGAGCCGGGCTCACGTGCTCGAAGCGACAGTTGGGGGCCCCTCGAGCGGCTCCCGCGTCAGACTGAAAAACGGCCTTGAACCGGCACCAGGCGGAACACGACGTCGGCGGGCAACCACTCCCGATTTTCACGCCCGGGGGGCGTCAGCGCCAGCGACAACATGGACTGAAAGGACGGGAAACGATCAAGCCCAGGCTGGGAAGCGATCAAGAAAGCACCTTCTCCACCGCAGGTGAAACCCACTCGTGAACCCCCCGTACGCAGCCCGCCGCGCCACGCATCTGCCTCCCGCCGGAACTGCTCGTGGGGGTCGGCCAGCTGCCCGCCGACGCTGTCACCGCCCAGAAGCAGCGACAGCGACCAGGCCGACAGATACCGGCTGAGATGATCGAGGGTGGCGGTGATGTCGTTGGTAACCGGCCCGCCGTGAGCGATGGCATTGCGGGAACGGCGCAGCCGTGCTCGTGCCACGTTCCAGCGGGCGGCGATTTCGTCGGCCCAGTCAGCCGGCGCCGCAGGCGAAGCGAGGCGAGCCGCCAGATGCCGCGCAGCCCGCTGAGCCGTCTGCCACCAGTGCACCGCCCCAACGGTCTCCCGCAGTTCCTTGTTGGCGCCGGCCAGCTTGTCCCACAGCTTGGGAATGAGTTCACCCATCATGCGGCCCATGGGGTCGGCCAGCGGTCGGCGCCGTTCCGAGCCGGGAAGGCGAAACACCTGCCAGCCGCCGATCACACCGTCGATGACGTGCGGATGCCCCTCGAGGGGTGTCCACTCGGTGCGGCCCGTGCGGAATCCGGCCAAGCCCACCAGGGCGTGCACGCGCTCCCGGGCGGGCTCGACAGGGGCGGCAAAGGTGCCTTCGCCGAGATCGACGCGCGCCAGGACGACGTCGTCTCCCTCCTGCACATGCCGGTAGTCCACGTCACTGTTGGGACGGCGCAGCCCCGCAGGGAGGGTTTCCATCACCCGCGGGGATCCATCCTCCAGCCGCGCACGCAGCCACGGGCAGGGCGCTCACAGGAAGGCGCTGACCTGGGTGGCGAACTCTTCCGGCGTGACGATGCGGATCCCGAGCGATTCGGCCTTGGCTCGCTTCGAGCCGGCCTTCTCACCCGCCACCAGCAGGGACGTCTTGGCCGACACGCTGGAGGAGGCCCTGCCGCCCGCGCGTTCGATCAGAGCGTTGACCTCGTTACGCGTCAGCTCCGCCAACGGCCCGGTCATCGCGCCGGTCACCACCACCGACATCGCCAACAACGTCAGCTCGACGGCCGACTCCGCCTTCTGCTCGCCGGACGGCGGCAGGGCGCCGGGCTCCACCATGTTGACCCCAGCATGGACGAGCTTGTCGATCACCGGCGCCAGCTCGGCCAGCTCCGCCACCACGACCGGCGCCTTCTCCGGGCCGATGCCCTCCACCTGCTGGATCGCCTCGGCGCTGGCCATGCGGATGGCGTCCATCGTGGCGAAGTGGCGCGCGATGCGCCGGCTCATCGCTCGGCCTGTGCCGCGCACGCCGAGCGCCGCGAACACCCTGCTCAGCGGCCGCGTCCTGGCCTGGGCGATGGCCGCCAGCAGGTTGTCGGTGCTGGTCTCGCCCATGCGCTCCAGGCCGAGCAACTGCTCGCGGGTCAGGAAGAACAGGTCAGCGAAGTCAGCGATCAGCCCCGCATCGAGCATCTGCCGGATGCGGTTCTCTGCCAGCCCCTCGATGTCGAGCTGGTCGCGGCCGGCCGCGTAGATGATGGACGCGATCGCGCGGCAGGCGCGCCCGCGCACGCACCGCCAGCGTTCCTGCGAGGCGTCGATCGCATCACCACAGGAGGGGCAGACCTCCGGGATCGGGATCGGCCTCTCGTCGCCCGTACGCAGGTGGACCACGGGAGCCTCGACCCGCGGGATCACGTCGCCCGCTTTGTAGACGGTCACGCTGTCGCCCAGCATCAGGCCGCGGCGGGTGATGTCGGCGACGTTGTGCAAGGTGGCGTACGTGACGATGCTGCCGTCCAGCACGACGGGCTCCAACACCGCGCGCGGGGCGATGACGCCGGTGCGGCCGGTGTTCCACTCCACGGCCAGCAGCTTGGTGATCTTCTCGGTGGCGGGCAGCTTGTAGGCCACCGCCCAGCGCGGCGCCCGCGAGCTGAACCCGGCCTGGGCCTGGTCGGCGGCCAGATCACACCGGATCACGATGCCGTCGATGCCGAACGGCAGCCCGGCTCGCGCCGCCGCGATCTCCCCAACGCGCTCGTCCACCCGCTCCAGTGTCTCGGCGACGATGCCAGCCACCGCCGTCGCGGCAGTGGTCTGCACGCCCTGCCCGGCCACCCAGCTCATGACCTGGCTGTGCGGCAGCTCCCGCAGGCGCATCGCCAGTTCGGAGTTGTCGCCCAAAGGCGGCACCACCCCATAAGCGAAGAATGTCAGCTCGCACACGTATGGCCTGTCCTGGGCGCGCAACGTGCCCGCGGCGGCGCTGCGTGGGTTGGCGAACGTGGTGCCGTCGTGGGCCTGCCGCTTGGCGCAGGCTTCCTCGAACTGGCTGATGGTCATCATGACCTCGCCGCGCAGCTCCACCGTGACCGGCTCGGCCAGCCGGTCGGGCAGGCCGACGATGGTGCCGATCGCGTGGGAGACGTCCTCGCCCGCGCTGCCGTCGCCGCGCGTGACCAGTTGCGCCAGTCGGCCCCGCCGGTAACGAGCCGAGATCGCCAGCCCGTCAAGCTTGGGCTCCACGCTCCACGTCGTGACCGGGCGCCCGAGCCGGCGCCCCAGCGCGGCCGCCCAGTCGGCAAGCTGGTCGGCGCCGAACACGTTGTCGAGGCTCAGCATGGGCACTGTGTGTGGCACGTCGCCCGCTACGGCCCCGCCGGCCACCTTGCCCGTTGGCGAGGACGGCAGCACCGCTTCGGGGTGGGCCTCCTCGTACGCCTGGATGCCCCGCACCAGCCGGTCGTAGGCGTCGTCATCGAGTGCGGAGGTGCCGTCGGCGTAGTAGGCGGCGGCGGAGTCGACGGCGAGCTGGACGGCCTCGGCGTAGGCCGTGTCATCGGCGAGGACGGTGAAGGGGGGCGTCTCGGTCATGGCACCACCATGCCGGTCGCCACCGACAGTTCCGAGCCCCAAGGCCCTTCCCGGCCGACGACCGGGCTGCGGCGTCTCGGGCGCTGGCCCGGCGTGGATTGGCGGTCATGGCGGCGCGGCGGTCGCCAGGCTACCCCGCCCCCCTACACCGAGCCCGAAAAAGTCTCCTCATGTGCGCAATGAAGTTCTTCCGGTTGGCGGTGCCAACACGGCGCAGCAGCGTGTCGGCAGGTCACCGAAATCCACACCGAGTTCGATCGAAGTGGGCGCGTTCCGAGACACCGCAGATGTCATCAGGCTGGGATTGAGAGTGATGACATCCTATTGGAACAACCGATCGCGACGCAGGTTACGGGCGCGAGGGACGTCACCAGAAACGGGACCCTACATCGGTCGAGCTCGACGGGGCCGGAATCACCTACACCACCCTGCACAACGTCGCCGACATCACACGTCGCGGCCTGATGCTCGGCGACAGCGCGGTGGTCTACAAGGCCGGCGACGTGATCCCGCGGGTGGAGTCGCCGGTGGTGCACCTGCGCACCGGCGACGAGCAGCCGATCGCGATCCCGCAGGTCTGCCCGACCTGTGGCGACGCGATCGACGGACAGATGATCACGAGTCTCACCATCACCCACCCCGCGCTTCGTGACGGAGCCGACCCCCATGCGCTGGACCCGTACATGGAAGGACTGCGTTTCGAACTCGGCAGCGGCCGACAGGGGACCTCGAATGAGGAGAGCATCAGCTCCGCGCTGACTCTGATCGGCCGGGTCACCGGTCACGAGATCGACCGGGAGTGGCTAGTGGTCGCGCCCGTTAATTCGTCGGGGTTCATCCGGCCAGCGGGTGCGGTGCGTGTCGGTCGTGCTGCCTGATGCGTGCCAGGAGGCGGTTGAGGTCGGTGCGGGTGAACTTCCAGTCGAAGGGCCTGGCTGCGGCGTTGTAGTGGTTCTCGAAGGCGAGGATCTGGGCGGCGAGCTCATCGAGGTCCTCGAAGTCATCGGGGGTGAGGAGCTTGCGCTGGATGACGGAGAAGTAGACCTCGATCTGGTTGAGCCAGGAGGCGCGGACGGGCAGATGGACCATCTGGGCGTTCGGGTAGGCGTCGCTGAGCCGGGCTGCCGCCGCCCAGTTCCGGTGCGAGGAGCCGTTGTCCACGACCCAGAAGACCCGCCTGGCCGAGGCGTACGGCTCGCTCTGCATCACCTGGTCCACGAGCGCGGTGAACGGCCTGATGCCAGTGGTCGGCTCGCACCGGCCCATGACCCGGGCGCGGTGGACGTCGTAGGCGGCCAGGTAGGCAAGGATGCCGAGGCGGTGGTACTCGCTCTCGATCCGCATCGCCCGCCCCGGCCCCGGCGGGAGCGGGAGGTGGATGCGCATGCGGGCCTGGACGCCGAGCTTCTCGTCGGCGCTGAGCACGTACTCGTCCTCGCCGAGCGGCTCCCCTTCCCATTCCCGCTGGTAGAGGTCCAGGACACGGGATGCCTTGAGGGCGAAGTGCGGGTCACGGGGAAAGATCCACGACCGGTGCTGCCAGGGCTTCAGGGCGTCGTCGGCGAGCCAGCGGCGCACGGTGGACGCCGAGGGCGCGAGAGCGATGCCGCTGGCTGCCGCATGGCGGGCCAGCTCAGGGCAGGTCCATCGGGCCAGGGGAGTTCCGCTCGAGGTGGGCATCTCGCACGCGAGGGCCTTGACCCCGGCCACGATGCGGGCGGAGAACACGCGCGGCCTGCCGGGGCGCGGTGCGTCGGCCAGTCCCTCAATGCCCTGTTCACAGTACCGGCGCCGCCATTTGCGGGCCGTGTCCTGGCAGATGCCCAGCCGCTCCGCGATCATCCGGTTCGCCGTGCCCGCCGCGGCGAGCAGCACGATCTGTGATCGCAGCACCAGGCGAAACGGCGCTGAGCCGCGCCGGGACAGGGACTCCAGCTCAGCGCGCTCAGCGTCGCCAAGGCATATGACATAGGGACTGGAGGGCATGCGCTCCATGGTGCAGCCGGGCGGGTAGGGCACGATGGCTGTATGGCAAGGCCACCTGAGTCGACCATGACCTCGCTACGCCAGCGCCTGGCCGCCAGGGCACGCGAGCGCTGGCCTCAGCTCGTCGGCATCACCGTCCGCTACCACGGCGAGTTCGCCTATGTCGCCGGCCGGCTCCCCGACGGCACCACCCTGCCGCTCTGCCGGCTCCGCTACGCCGGATCCGCCACCAGCTGGGGCTTCGCCATCTACCGCGCCAGCCACGACGACTACGAGAAGTCCGTCCTGCCCACCGGCTACCCGGCCGGTACCCCGCAGGAAGCCCTCGACTGCGCCTGCGGCCTCTACCTCGGCGACACTACGGCCTGGCTCGACCCGCCACCCCGACGAATTAACGGGCGCGACCACTAGTGCGGTGACCGGAAAGGTTCGCCGGGTTCGGTAGGCGAGACGGGCGCGCGCGGTGCGGCCCGCTGCTAGGTCAGGGACTGTGTCGGCTCCGGGCTTGTTCGATCTCGTTGATGTGGGTTTCCGTCCACTGCCGGAGCGCGGTGATGGGCTCGGCCAAGCTGCGACCAAGGGAAGTGAGGTCGTAATCGACTCGGGGCGGGATGGTGGGGTGGACGGTGCGGGTGACGAACCCGTCGGCTTCGAGACTGCGCAGGGTCTGGGTGAGCATCTTCTGCGAGACGCCCTCGACGCGTCGGCTCAGGTCGGTGTAGCGCATAGTGCCCTCGAGGAGGGCGTCCACGACGAGGACCGTCCACTTGCCTGCGATGTGGTCAAGCACCTGGCGGGTCGGGCACTTCGCCGAGAAGGCGTCGGCTGGCAGCCCGGAGGACTCCACGAAGGTCTCCATGAAGGGAGAGTAACGCACAAATTAGTGCCCTCTTCCATATGGAGAGTCACTCTCTAATAGTGAGTGTCATGACGCCTCACACCATGTCTGTCGCCAAAGCCATCCGCACCCGCCGCACCGTCCGCCACTACCGCCCCGATCCGATCCCCGCGGCCACCCTCGACACACTCCTCGCTCTCGCCATCGAGGCACCCACCAGTTGGAACCTCCAGGACCGGTCCATCGTCGCCGTCACCAGCGACGAAGGTCGTGAGGCTCTGGCCTGGGCCACCGGCGGCCAGCCCCAGCCACAGGAAGCGCCGCTCATGCTGGTCTTCGTGGCCGAGCCACTGTCCTGGCGCGACGACCACAGCGACGTTTACGACCAAGCCCGCCGCAGTGGAGCGTGGAACGAGGAGTTCGTCACGATGTTCTCCGCAGCGTCGCAGGCGTTCCAGACAGATCTCGAGGAGCGCGGCCTGCTGCGGGAGTACGCGGTCAAGGACGCGATGATCGCGGCCAGTTACGTGATGCTCGCCGCCACGGAGATGGGACTTGCCACCTCGCCGATGAATGGCTGGGACGAGACCAAGGTGAAGAAGGCGATCGGCATCGGCGATCGCGACGACCTGGCAATCGCGCTACTCATGTCCGTCGGCTATCCGGCAGAGGAACGGCGCCACCCCGGCCGTCGGGCCCAGGAACGCAACGTCTTCCACGAGTCCTACAGATCGCCCAGGAATGTCACCCGTGCTGAGTAGGCATCGGCCGGGCAAGGCAGTGGATCAATGCAGTGGGTGATCTCGTCGAGGGTCCTCGCGCCGGTTGGATAGGGCGGCGTATCCAACCGTGTGGGGAGGCATGGTGGCAGAGCCCGTCCGAGTACACAGACTGACCGACCAAGAGGCAGCAACTGCAACGGATCGTGCGCCGGGGCAGCACCAGTACGGTGCGCTACTGGCGTGCGATGATGTTGCTGGTGTCGTCCGGCGGGAACCGTGTGCCGGTGATCGCCCAGCTCGTGCAGACCGACGAGGACACCGTGCACGATGTGATCCACCGCTTCAACGAGGTCGGGCTGGCCTGCCTGGACCCTCAGCGGGCGGGAGGCCGCCCCCGCCGGCTCAGCCCTGAAGACGAGAACTTCGTCGTCCAGACGGCCACGACCCGCCCACGCAAGCTCGACCAGCCCTTCACCCGCTGGTCGGTCCGCAAACTCGCCGCCTACCTGCGCAAGGCGCACGGCCGGGTCATCCGGATCAGCCGTGAGGCCCTGCGCTGTCTGCTGGCCCGCCGCGGGATCATCTTCCAGCGCACCAAGACATGGAAGGAATCCACCGATCCCGAGCGCGACGTCAAGCTCGACCGGATCGAGCACGTCCTGGCGCGCTTCCCCGACCGGGTCTTCGCGTTCGACGAGTTCGGGCCACTCGGGATCCGCCCGACCGGCGGGTCCTGCTGGGCCGAGCGGGGTCGCCCGGACCGGGTGCCGGCCACCTATCACCGCACCCACGGGGTCACCTGCTTCCACGGCTGCCATGCGGTCGGCGACGACACTTCGTGGGGCGTCAAGCGCCGCCACAAGGGCGCCGCCCAGTCCCTGGCCGCGCTGAAGTCCATCCGGGCCGCGTGACCGGGCGGCGCCCCGATCTACGTGATCCTGGACAACCTCTCCGCCCACAAGGGCAGCAAGATCCGCCAGTGGGCCCGGGAGAACAAGGTCGAGTTGTGCTTCATCCCGACGAATGCTTCCTGGGCCAACCCGATCGAGGCCCACTTCGGCCCGCTGCGGCAGTGGTCACGTCCAGCGGAGTGGTGTATGAGTTGATCTCCGCGTGATCCTGTTTCTGCAGGTTAAGCGGTAAGTGTCTGCGGAAGTGGGTTGTGCTGCGGTGTGTCGCCCGTGATGACCCGCATCCGGGCCTTGGCGAGGATGTCCAGGCCCATGTAGCGGCGGGCTTCGGTCCACTCGTCGGTCTGCTCGGCCCAAACCGCACCGACGAGCCGGACGATGGAGCCGCGATCGGGGAAGATCCCGACCACGTCGGTGCGGCGGCGGATCTCCTTGTTCAACCGCTCCTGCGGATTGTTGGACCAGACCTGACACTGTTGGCCAATCCCGATGGTCAGGCTGCGACCGCGGTTTGGAGCTTTTCGAGGTGGTGGCGGCGGCTGGTGGCTAGAGGGACTCCGGTGAGCCAGGCGTCGACGCGGACGAAGTTGATCGCGGCTGCTGTCAGGATGTGCTGCAAATGGGTCTTGGCCAAGCCGAGGTAGCGGGATCTGCGCAGCTGGAAGCCGCGCACTGCCTGGGAGATGGTGCCTTCGATGCCGGAGCGCAGAGCGTACTGCTGCTTCCAGGCTTCGGTGTGCTGGGCGGCCCGGTTGCGCTGCAGGGTCTCGTGGACTTCGCGTGCGTGGAGGGTGAGCTGACGGGGTTCGCGTTTGGCGCGGGTGCGTTTGGCGCGGGTGCGTTTGGCGCGGGTGCGTTTGGCGCGGACAGGGCAGGAGGTGTGGTCGGACTTGGAGAAGTCGACGTGGATGGACTCCTCGCCGGCCTTGGTTCGCCAGGGCGCCCAATGGTGGAGGTCTTGCCCTGTGGGCAGGTGACCGTCTGGTTGTGCCAGTCGATGGTGAACCCAGAGCCGTCGAAGCCTTCTGCGGCTTTGGCCTGCCAGCTGCAATCTTCCCGGGCGGGCCCCAACAGGTCGATGCCGTAGGTATTCCGGCTGGTCACGACGGGTTCGCCGCCGGTGTATCCCGAGTCGATCAGATGGATATCCGGTAAGAGATCACGTTCGGTGAGCTTGGCGTGGATGACGGGGATCAGGTCGTTGTCGGCGACCTGCGCGGCGGTCGTGGTGACGTTCACGACCACATGCGGGACGTCTGGCTCGCAGGTCTCGGTCAGGTGAGTCTTGTAGCCGACCCAGCCGCCGCCGCGTTCGACTCCATAGCGGGCATCGTCGTCATAGGGCGAGGCTTGCCGCTCGCTCGAAGGAGGAAGATCCTTCGGCTCCCGCCAGCGGCGGCGGCCTTGTTCGTCGAGGCGGAACTGCTGGTCCCAGACCCGCCGCAACACCCCGACGGCCGGGAGTTCACGGAGCCAGGCCGGGGCGTCATCGGTGTCGATGCAGCCAAGCAGCCGATCTCCGTCGGCGCCGATCGTCTCGGCATAGGCCAGGCGTTTCGCGTCGTCTTTGGGTAGCTGATACTCCTCTACCCGATGACCGTAACGCTGGGCCCAGCCCTGCTCGGTCAGCGGGGCGAGCCAGTCCGGAGCGACGATGGCCAAAGCGGTGAGCGCGGCTCGCATCGCCTCGCCGACAAGTTCCAATCGGTTGACCGAACGGATCGCGGCGAGAACGTGGGTGGAATCGGTGCGCTGGCGGCCACCGGCCTTCACCAGCGCCGCCGCCTGCAGCCGCAAAAGCATCAGATCGAGCAGACGATCGGGCCCGGCCTCGATCAGAGGTGATCGGAACTCGCTCAGCACCGAGAAGTCGAACCCTGGATCAGCTAGCTCCAGACCCAGGGCGTACTTCCAGTCGATCCGTCCCCGCACTGCATCAGCGGTCTGCCGGCCCGACAGCCCTTCCAGGAATTGCAGCACGCTGACCAGCGCTAATCGGCCCGGCGACACCGCAGGCCGTCCGCGCCGGGAGAACATGCCGGTGAACTCGGCATCCTGGAAGACCTGTCCCAGAGCGTCCCGCAACCGGATCGGCAGGCTTCCCTTCGGGAAGGCCGCCGCGCAGATGTGGGCGGTCTCTTCGGGAACGTCATGATCCTCGATCGGTTGCAGGGACAACCGAGCCTCCTCGGCAGCAGCCCCGATCCAACAGAAGGATCATGATCCCATCGCCGTCGCTCTCTGCGCAGGCAGTCTCGCGAATTGGCCAACAGTGTCAGGTGTGGTCCAACAACCCGCTATCTGTTAACCGGCCTTCCAGCGGCCTGATCTGGGCTGTTACTGCAATTCGGCCCCGGCGATCTCGCAGGGGGTGGATGCTGCCGGGTGAGGACCGACAGATGGGGCTTGGACATCCTCGCCAAGGCGAGGATGCGTCTCATCTCAGGCGACACACCGATCCACAACCCGATTCCGCAGACACTTACCGCTTAACCTGCAGAAACAGGATCACGCGAAGGTCAACTCATACACCACTTCGCTGGACGTGACCGATGTTCACCAGGTCTGGCGCTCGAAGCTCCAGGATCTCCCGTACGAGGATGATCGAGGGTTCGGTTGCGCGGGCCTGAGCCAAGAGTGCGCCGAGTCGGTGTGACTCGGCCGTCTGCTATGGCAAGGGCCGTGATCGCGGAGTCTGGTGCACTCGTCGCTTGGAGATCGCGCACGTGCACTGAGTTGTGGTCAGCCTTGGTCGGTCGGTGTGATTTTCGGGTCTGGTGTGAACGATCAAATGTCTTTAATCTGAGTCGACCTCATGTTCTGAGCGGTGCTCATATTGGAGTTGATTCGATGTCACACCCGGAGTGGTGGCGGGACGCGGTCGTCTACCAGATCCATCCGCGCAGCTTGGCCGACGCGGCCGGGCTCGCCGGCGGTTCCCTCGAAGGCGATCTGCTGCCCGCGGACACGGCCGTCTGGCACGCCCGATGAGCATCCTCTTCGACGCCCGCGACCGGCTGTGGCTGCTGCGCACCCTCGCCACCTCCTACGTCCTGCGCCTGGACGAGGACGACGCGCCCCGGCACGTCCACTGGGGTCCCCGTCTCACGCTCGACCAGGCGAAGCGGCTCGCCGAGCTGCGCGCCGCACTGGCCGACACCGAGGCTGACCCCGGAGGCGAGGAGCTCTCCGTCGAGGGCGGCCTGCGGTACGGCGTGCCGTCCCTGATCGTCCGGTACGGCGACGCCACCCGCGGCGTGGAGTGGCGTTTCCTGCGTCAGCGGATCGAGGACGGCCACTTGGAGATCGTCTTCACTGACCGGCGGTACCCGCTGGAGATCGCCCTTCACTACCGGGTCCGTGAGGACTCCGACGTGATCGAACGGCACGTCGTACTGCGCCACACCGGACAGGGCCCGTCGATCGAGATCCTCCGCCTGGACTCGGCGGCCTGGACCCTCCCGCCCAGGCCCGGCTACCGGCTGAGCCACGTCGTCGGCGAGTGGGGCAAGGAATTCCAGCTCCAGCGGGGCGCGCTCGCGTGCGGCGAGACCACGCTCACCAGCAGGGCCGGCGTCACCGGGCACGCGGGCAATCCCTGGCTGATGGTCGACGCGGGGGAGGCCACCGAGGAGCACGGCGAGGTGTGGAGCGCCGCGCTGGCCTGGAGCGGTAGCTGGCGGATCACCGCCTTTCGCGACCTGAGGGGCCGGGCCGGATGGTCGGGCGGGTTCGGCCACGAGGGCCTGACCTGGCGGCTGGCCCCCGGCG
Source organism: Streptosporangium sp. NPDC048886 (assembly GCF_055586905.1). Lineage (NCBI taxonomy): Bacteria > Bacillati > Actinomycetota > Actinomycetes > Streptosporangiales > Streptosporangiaceae > Streptosporangium > Streptosporangium sp. NPDC048886. Next base: position 4,595 of record NZ_JBVJHH010000021.1, on the reverse strand, counting down.
ACGTACTCGAGACCCCGGCCTTCGCCGGCCTCTACTGCGCGGACGGGTTCGGTGCCACCAGCCGCGGCTGGCACGACCACATCCGCAAGCATGTCCTGCCGGCCCCCGACCGGGTCAGGCCGGTCGTCTACAACGCCTGGGAGGCCACCGAGTTCGACTACGACGAGGCGCTCCAGCTCGACCTGGCGGCCCGCGCCGCCCGGATCGGGATCGAGACGTTCGTCCTGGACGACGCCTGGTTCGGCACCCGCACCCACGACGCGGCGGGGCTCGGCGACTGGTGGCCCAACCCCGACAGGTTCCCGAAGGGGCTCGGGCCGCTGATCGACAAGGTACGCCGGCTCGGCATGGACTTCGGGATCTGGGTCGAGCCCGAGGCCGTCAATCCGGACAGCGACCTCTACCGGCGGCACCCGGACTGGGTCCTGCACACGCCGGGGCGGCGCCGTACGGAGAGCCGCAACCAGTTGGTGCTCAACCTCGCCCGGCCCGACGTGGCCGAGTGGACCCACGCCTGGCTGGACGCCCTGGTCGGCGAGAACGAGATCTCCTTCCTGAAGTGGGACATGAACCGGTCGTTCAGCGAGGCCGGTTGGCCGGGTCGCGATGATCCCGACCGGCTCTGGATCGACCACGTCAGGAACGTCTACGCGATCATCGACCGGCTCCGCGCCGACCATCCCGGCCTGTCCATCGAGGGCTGCGCGGGCGGCGGAGGACGGGTCGACCTCGGCATGCTGGCCCGCGTCGACCAGATATGGGCCTCCGACAACACCGACGCCGCCGAGCGGGTCGCCATCCAGCACGGCTACGGCCAGATCTACCCGGCCTGCACGATGGGTGCCTGGGCCACCGACAGCCCCAACTCGATGACGGCCCGCACCCACTGGGTCCGCTACCGCTTCCACGTCTCCATGGCGGGCGCCCTCGGCGTCGGCGGCGACCTGCGGACGTGGAGCGAGGACGACCTTGCCTGGGCGGCCGCGTTCGTGGAGCAATACAAGCGGGCCCGGCCTGTGGTCCACGGCGGCGCGCAGTACCGGCTGGGCCCCGAGGCGACGCAGTACGTCTCCGCCGACGGTCGCGAGGTCGTCGTCCTCACATATCAGCCGAGCGCGCTCGGGCGGACGCCCATCCCGCTCAGGCTCACCGGACTCGACCCGACAGCGCGCTATCGGGACCTGGCCACAGGGGACGTCCACCACGGCGCGGTGCTGCTCGCCCACGGTGTCGGCGCGGGGCTGATGCCCTTCGACGGCACCAGCGAGTTCGTCCACCTCACCCGCGTCGACTGACAACCCACCGTCCCGCCCTCCTCGGTCGGCTCGGCATCGAGCGAAGGCCCCATTCCGTCGTCGTCCATCGAGCAGAGGTCGCCATGTCCATCCCGCCCCTCATCACCCCCACACGCCGTGTGGGAGCCAGCTGGGTCTCCACGTACGTCGTCGCCGGGTTCGGCATGCAGATCGCGCTGCAGTCGCCGAGCACGTTCGTCATGCCGCAGCAGATCGCCGACATCGACCCCGCGGGCAAGGTCGGCGGATTCGCCTGGGTCAGCATCATGAGCGCGGTCGCGGGGATCGTCGCCGGGCCGCTGTTCGGCGCGCTGTCCGACCGCACCGGCAGCCGGTTCGGCCGCCGCCGCCCGTGGATCGTCGGCGGCGCGCTCACCTGTGCCGCCGCCTTCGTCTTCCTGGCCGTCCAGAAGAGCGTGGTCGGCGTCGCGATCGGCGCCCTGCTGCTGTCGATCGCCGTGTCGGTGCTGGGCGCCGGGTACAACACGATCGTCCCCGACCAGGTCCCGGTCACCCAGCGTGGCCTGGTGCTCGGTTGGGCCGCGGTGCCGCAGGCAGCCGGGTTGATCGCTGGCGGGCTGCTGCTCGCGCTCGCCTCCGGCCCGGTCGCGGGCTATCTCATGCTGGCCGCGGTCCTGGTTTTGGTGATCCCGTTCGTTGCGGTCACCGCTGACCAGCCGCTTCCCCCGGAGCGGCGCCTGCCGTTCTCGCTCAAGACCTTCCTGGCCGGATATCGGATCGACCCCGGCCGCCACCCCGACTACGCCTGGGCGCTGGCCACCCGCTTCCTGATGGGACTGGGATACGGCATCGGCACCCTTTACATCCCCTACTTCCTGCAGGATGTCGTCAACCATCCCGACGACCTGCTGACCGTCGTCGCGATCAACGGCGTCTCGGTCGTCGCGCTGTCCGTGTTCAGCGGCTGGCTCTCCGACCGGATCGGCCGGCGCAGGATCCTGGTCTTCGTCGGCTCGGCCATCATGGCGGCGGCCGCGATCATGCTGGCCCTGTCGCCCACCTGGACCATGACGATCGTGACCGCCGTCGTGCTCGGCGTGGGCTACGGCATCTACATCGGGGTCGACGGCGCCCTGATCACCCAGGTGCTTCCCGCCGCCGACGACCAGGGCAGGGACCTGGCCATCGCGGGGCTGATGGGGAGCATGCCGTACGTGATCGTCCCTGCGGCCGCATCGGTGATCATCAGCGACTTCGGTGGCTACTCGGGCCTTTACCTGGTTTCGGCGATCCTCTCCACGCTTGGCGCCGTGCTGATCTGGCGGATCAAGTCAGTGCCCTAGTGCTGCGTTCCTCATAGCAGGTAGACGAGCCTGCGGCGCAGGATCCGGGGCTGGGGCGGTGGTCGTCCCCAGATCCAGGGCTGGGCGTGGGCGTTGAGTTGCGCGGTGGCGAGGGTGACCGCGTGGGCGACCTCGGTGGCGTCGGCGAAGGTCTGCCCGGCGAACGCGGCCTTGCGGAGCAGTCGCCACCAGCCTTCGGCCAGGTTCAGCCAGCACGCTTTGACCGGGAACACCTGGCGGATCCGCGGGTGACGCAGTAGCCATTGGCGGACCTTCCAGCTGGAATGGCTGGAGAGGTTGTCGGTGATGACGACGATCGCACCACGCCGGTTGGCCCTGGCGATCTGGGCCAGCAACTGGATCCAGCCGTCGCTGTTGCGCGAGGGCGCGCAGAAGGTGAGCTCGATGCCGTCGGCGATGCGCAGCGCGCCGTACACCCACATCTTGTCGGTGCCGCGTGAAATACTCCAGCCGGGCTTTGATCCGGTGCCCGTCGGGCGACCAGGCGGGCGCGGGTGGGAAGGTGCGCGGGGTCACCGGCCCCAGCTCGTCGGCGCAGATCACCGTGGTGGCGGGCGGCGGCTGGGTGTAGAGGTCGATGATCGCGGCTCTTTTGGGGCGGAGTCCGGATCGGTCGATTCGGTCCAGGATCGGGTGTGGCGCCAGCGGACCTTCTCCGCTCGCAGGATCCGGCGGACCTGGCTGCGCGCGATGACGATGCCCCGCGCGCGGGCGGCGGCGGTCAGGCTGTCCAGCGTCCACTGCGCCGGGCCGCTGTCGTCGGTGGCGGCCAGGTCCCCGGCCGCGTCGCGGACCAGCCGTCCGGGCGGGGTCGAGCGGGCCAGCGCGATGAGCTGTCCGCGTTCGAGCTCGGTGATGTGTGGTTTGCGGCCTGCTCCGGGCCGGTCGCCGAGCCCGGTCAGGCCCTCGGTGTCGAACCGGTCGATCCGCTCGCGCACGGTCTGCATGTGACAGCCCAGCTTGGCCGCGATGGCGCTGGTGCGCAGCCCTTGCCAGCTGAACACGATCATCTGTGCTCGCATGATCCAGTCTGCCGGGGCGTGACGGGCCCCGGCCAGCTTGCGGATCTGCCGCTCCTCCTCGGCGTCCGCCGGCGGACGCGCGTGCAGCAGTTTCGGCATGACAATCCCCCCCGAGACCATCATCGCCCCAGGTCAGCAGGGATATCCGCCCCCATTCAGGAACGCAGCACTAGCTAGGGAACGGCCTTGATCAGCCAGAGTTCGTTCTCGTCATGACCCGGTTCGAACTGCACCACGCGCGCGCCCGGGTCGGTGGAGGCGTTTGCGACTGCCAGCACCTTGCCTGAGTGCTTGGCGATGAGCCGGTAGACGCCCGCCTCGTGCTCCTTGAGGTACCAGATCTGGCTGGGGCTGCCATTGATGCCCCACTGCATCGCGAAGTCGGAGTTCTGGTTCGCCACGCTGACGTCCAGGGCCTTGCCGGAGTGTTCGGCGATGAACTTGTAGCCGCCATCGGCGGGTTCCAGGTGGAAGATCTGGTTGGCCCGGCCGTGGGGGGTCCACTGGATCACCCAGCCACCATCGGACATGTCGTATTCCTTGATGTCGAGGGCGAGCCCGGACTTCTTGTTGATCAGGGTGGCTCGGGCCGGGATGTCCATGGGGGTCCTCTCGAACTGGAGCGGTAGATGGCGGTGCGCCGCCTTGTCTCCATAAGAGACGATTACGCACGGGAAATCACCCTTCGGCCGTGACCGCTTCCGGACAGGGTTCCCGCTGCAGGAAGGCGGCGGTAGCCCGTCGACCACCCTTCCTGGTTGGCCCTCCGCTCTTGGCTTTCAGGTGTTTCGCCATGTCGGGGTGGATTCGCGGGTGAGGCGGCGGGTCATGAGGTCGATCATGGCGGTGTGGATCATAGCTTCGGAGCGGGTGGGCAGGGCCTCGTAGTCACGGGTCAGGCGGCGGTGGAGCATCAGCCAGCCGAAGGTCCGCTCCACGACCCAGCGGCGGGG
>NZ_JBVJHH010000020.1:0-168727 GCF_055586905.1 Streptosporangium sp. NPDC048886 | reverse complement strand
GCCTCGACCCGCCCCTTCCACTTCTCGTTGCCGAGCAACCAGTCGAAGGACTCGGTCTGGAGAGCGAGAAGATCAGGAACTTCGAGCGGCTCCTGAATTCGTGCGAAAGACACACGACGGGGACCAGCGGGTACGGCGAAGGCGTTGCGCGAGGCTGCCAACAGATGTCCTTCCGAGGGCTCGCGGCGGACTGACTACACGCACGCCAGACGACCATGCATCAGAGCACCAAAAGAAGCGGGTCGTCAAAGGGCAGCGCAAAGGGGCAGTGTAGCCGAACGGCATACACCTGTCCACTTCAGTCTTGCTGCATGCTCCACGTTGGTCGCAGCATCGCCCGTCAGCGCCGAAACGTCAAGCCCGCGACCCGACATTTCGGCCGGGAAGCAGCCGTGACGCTGGGAGTTTTCCCCCCACGTGACCTGCGCACACCACCGGCTCCAAGACGATACCCGCGACCTGGGGTGGCTAACGCTCAGTCACACGCCGGTTCGAACGCTAGCCGAGGAACGGCTGACGATCGACACTGCCATGGGTGATGTACCCGGAGGCTTGCCAGGCCCAAACATGGTCTTTACTAACAATTGAGCAACCCGCCACGCCGACTAGCCCGGCGGAGGGTCTCCGAGCAACGTGGACAGCTCCGCCACCAGCCAGCGCGAATCCTTCCTGACCATGACCAGCCGGGCCCGGTTCTGGCTGACCTGGCGCCGCGGCTCCTTCTCCCCCGCGAGGGTCTTCACGGTGCCGGTGTTCATGAACAGCAGCACCTCGACCCGGCCGGACCGGGCCGACTCGACCGCCGCCCCCGCCACCGTCACCTGCTGCACCGTGTGCTCCCGTTTCGCCAGTGGCACCAGGGTCGTGGCGAGCTTCTTGTAGTGCTCGGTGAGGGCGCCGGTGGTGTAGCCTCCGGCCCGTGCGAAATCTTGTTCGATCGTACGATAGTCGTACGACAACATGTCCGAGGCGACCAGGCGCGCCGCCGCCAGCGCCTCACGCCCGTCGGCCTCCTCCTCGCGCAGCCGGCCGAGGTCGGCGGACATGACCCAGACGGCGGCCGCGAGCGCGAACGCCACCGCGGTCAGCACCCCCGTCACCAGCAGGGACAGGCGCGTCACAGGACCAACTCCGCCTTCGACACGAGCCAGACGCCTCCGACCTTGGTCACTTCCATGTTCCACCGGTAGAACCGCTCCTGCGGCGCGTCCTTGCTCCCCTCCCGGCGGATCAGCGCATCGCCCACCGCCATCACCTGGGCCCTGTCCCCCCGCAGCGAGACGAGACCGCAGGCGCGCAGCGCGCCCGTCTGGACGACCTTGTCCTTGAGCGTGGTCTCCTTGAGCGCCGCGAGGTTCCTGGCGTACTCCGCCTTGGCCGGCCCCGTGGAGGTGTCGAGGATGCGTTTGATGTCCGCGTCGACGCTCGGATGGCTGACCGAGAGCAGATCGACCGCGTGCGCCCCCGCCGCCTGGACCGCCGCTTCGCGGTCGTCGGCGGCCGCCTGGGCCTGACGCAGGTCCCCGCCGATCCAGAAGGCGGCGGCCAGCAGCGCCGCGATCAGCACGCCCAGCGCCGGTCCGGCGATCCTCAGCGGGCGAGGGGGCCGAGCAGCTTTCACCGCCATGCGTTGTCTCCCGTCGCACGGTCTCCGGAACGCCGGCCGGCGACCGCCCAGCGCCGGCCGTCCAGACCGGTAAGCCCCCGGTCGCCGGATCATAACCCGTCGCGCGGATCACCCACAGGAGGCTTTCCGGAGCCGTTTGCGGCTCCGCCGGTCCCGGAGCCCGCCGTACGGGCCGGGAGGACCCCGCGGGGCGGGTCGGAAGGTTCCGCCGGAGGGGGCGGGAGAGCCCCCGCCGGAGGGGTCGGGCCGGAGGGTCGGGAGACTCCACCGGACGAGGCCGGGAGAACCCCCGCGAGGCGGGACCGGAGGGGGCGGGAGGGCTCCTGCCCTGCGGGCCGGAGGGACCCCTGTCACGGGGGCGGGGTCACCTCACGCTGTTGACGTGGGCCGCGACGAGGCGGGGATACTCCTCCAGCCAGTTGCGGCCCCGCTCGTCCACGAACGAGTTCGGCGGCGGGATGACGCCGTTGGCCGCCAGCCAGGAGCCGGGCGGGCGCTGCGTGCGCCGGATCCGGCCCGCGCTGGGCATGAGCTGCGGCGGGATCGGCGGCAGGCCGCCCGGGTCGTGCCCCATCTGCGCCTCCGCCTCCAGCTCGGAGACGTCCTTCTCCTCGGACATGCCGATCGGCCCGTGACGGCGGGCGTTGAGGAACTGCCGCACGACGGGCTCGTCGCTGGAGAGCAGCATCTCGCGCGGCCCGAACATGACCAGCTCCCGCCGGAACAGCAGGCCGATGTCGTCGGGCACCGTGCGCGCGGTGTTGATGTCGTGGGTGACGATGAGGAACGTCGCCTCGGTCTCCGCGTTGAGATCGACGAAGAGCTGGTTCAGATAGGCCGTGCGGACCGGATCCAGGCCGGAGTCGGGCTCGTCGACCAAGATGATCTCCGGGTCGAGGACGAGCGCCCGGGCCAGGCCGGCCCGCTTGCGCATGCCGCCGGAGATCTCGCCGGGGAGTTTCGCCTCCGCGCCGAGCAGGCCGACGAGGTCCATCTTCTCCATCACGATGCGGCGGATCTCGCTCTCGCCCCTCCTGGTGTGCTCGCGCAGCGGGAAGGCGATGTTGTCGTAGAGGTTGAGCGAGCCGAACAGGGCTCCGTCCTGGAACAGGACGCCGAACAACCTCCGGAGCTCGTAGAGCTTGTTCTCGCTGCAGTTGGCCAGGTCGTGGCCGTCGATCCAGATGTGGCCGCGTTCGGGCCTCAGGAGACCGACCAGGGTCTTCAGGAAGACGGACTTGCCCGTGCCCGAGGGGCCGAGCAGCACCGAGATCTCTCCGGCGGGGAGGGTCAGCGTGACGTCCTCCCAGATGACCTGCCTGCCAAACGACTTGGTCAGGCCCTCGACCACGACTTCGACGCCCACGTGCCGCCCTCCGGAGGCCACCGATCGTGACCGGTCGGCGGCTTGACGGGGAATCACCTACGGATGACACAACCGTAGCCACGATCGCCCGGATTGGAAGAGGGTCCAATAAGATCCCGTGATCGTTACGGCACGGTTATGAGACATGGCGTCCAACAGTGACCGCATGGCCGGCAGCGGCCGGCCGTGCGCGCGGGCGTGCCCGTGGAAACGACGCACGGGCGTGCCCCCTCGGAGGGGACACGCCCGTGCGGACACAGAAAGAGCGGGCCACCGGCACCTGGTGGACCCGCTCTCTCCGGTGAAGCCGAATTACTTGACGGTGACCGTCGCGCCGGCGGCCTCGAGGGCGGCCTTGGCCTTCTCCGCCTGCTCCTTGTTGACCTTGCCGTCGAAGACGGGCTTGGGGGCGCCGTCCACGAGGTCCTTGGCCTCCTTGAGGCCCAGGCTCGTCAGAGCGCGGATCTCCTTGATGACCTGGATCTTCTTGTCGCCGGCGGCCTCGAGGACGACGTCGAACTCGTCCTGCTCCTCGACCTCCTCGGCGGCGGCAGCGCCACCGACGCCCGGAGCGGCGGCGACGGCGACCGGAGCGGCGGCCTTGACGTCGAAGGTGTCCTCGAAGAGCTTCACGAAGTCGGACAGCTCAAGGAGGGTCATCTCCTTGAAAGCGTCGAGCAGCTCGTCGGTGCTGAGCTTCGCCATGGTGGTTCCTCCGTATGGATCTAACAACTAAGAATTGGGACCGCGGTATGTATGCGCTAATCCCCTACGACCGCTTGCGCGGACCTACTCGCCGGCCTCTTCGCGCTTGGCGCGCAGAGCCTCGGCCAGCTGAGCCATGTTGGTGGGCAGCGCGTTGAAGACGGCGGCCGCGTGGCCCTGCTTCGCCTTCAGAGCACCGGCCAGCTTCGCGAGGAGGACCTCGCGCGACTCAAGGTCGGCAAGCTTGCTGATCTCGGCCGGGGACATCGACTTGCCGTCGACGACACCACCCTTGATGACCAGGAGGGGATTGGCCTTGGCGAAGTCACGCAGACTCTTGGCAGCCTCGACCACGTCGCCGTTGACGAACGCGATCGCCGACGGACCCGCGAGCAGGTCGTCGAGCTGGTTGATCCCGGCCTCGTTGGCCGCGATCTTGGTCAGCGTGTTCTTCACCACGGCGAACTTCGCATTCTCACCGAGAGAGACGCGCAGCTGCTTGAGCTGAGCGACGGTGAGACCGCGGTACTCGGTCAGAACGGCAGCGCTAGAGCCTTCGAAGCTGCTCTTGAGCTCGGCTACAGCCGTTGCCTTTTCCGCCTTCGCCATGGGCCTCCTTCCAGATGTGCCGCCGGCAAAGGCCCATGAACACAGACAAGCCCCGGCGCAGGCGCACGGGGCTCACATAAGGATCAAACCAAATGGAAACTCACATCACACCTACGCGGGCCGTCCACAGACGTGGATCCTTGGGTCATCAGGCCATGAGGCCCGACGACGACCGGCGGTCTTCGGCGTTGACAGCATACGGCCTGCCGGGCCGCATGCCAAATCGGGCAGGACGGCCCGCGTCCCCGGCCATCCGGGCCGGGGACGCGGGCCGTGGCCGGAGATCAGTTTCCGGCGGGGCCGTCCGGGAGGTCGCCCACCTGGTCGGCGGGCGGCGCGGCGATCTGCACGGGCTCGTTGAAGCCCCTGAAGGAGGCCGCCAGGTTGAACGTGGCACCCTGCTCGGAGCCGCTCAGCGTCACCCTGCGGGGCAGACTCTCGGCGTCGGACCACAGGTCGAACTTGACGTCCTTGACCCGCGAGAGCTCCTCCTGGAGCTGCTCACGCTCGGCCGGGTCGACCAGCTGCGCGGCCTCCGCCACCGGGAAGGTGCCGCTGTAGTGGGTCGTCTCCACCCCGCCGACCGTCTCGGTGCCGACCGCCTTGACGTCCTTCGACGCCGTCAGCAACTTGACGGTGCCCGCCAGGTCGAACTGCTGGACCTGGGCCATCACGTCCTTGACCTCGGCCTGCTCCTGGGCGTCGAGCTCGGTGAGCGACACCTTGATCCACGGCTTGGTCGCGCCCGCGAACTTGTTGATCAGCTCCGACTTCACGTAAACGGTGTCACCGGACAGGATCGCCCGCGCGCCACCGGGCACGTTCTGCCCGCCGAAGGTGATCGTGTCCAGCTTGATGTCGGTCGCCAGCTCGGGCTTGCTCTGGTAGAGCAGGCTGCCCTGGACCTTGCTCGCGCCCTTGTCCCCACCGGTGGCGTCGAGCACCAGGTCCGCCGAGTAGGAGGTGACCTCCCCGGCCCGCTGCGCGCTCTGCTGCACCGCCTCGGCGGCGGCGAGCCTGACCTTTCCGAGGGATGCGGTGCCGTCTTGCGCACCACATCCCGTGACCGCGACCAGCGCGGCCGCTCCCAGTGCCAGTGCGGGAGCCAATCGGCGCATCCGTCTCACCCCTTCGTGTCCCCCGATCAACTTGTCTACGACACTACGTGGCAGACGCCCGGCGCGCGTCCTCCGGGAGAACGAAGAAGGGCCTCAACCGAATGGCCATTCGGTTGAGGCCCTCTTACGGGGACGTCTGGTATCAGGCGTCGAGCTCGGCGGTCATCGCCCGCGTCACGTTCGGGTCGACCGGGATGCCCGGGCCCATGGACGTGGAGAAGGAGACCTTCTTGATGTAACGGCCCTTGGCCGCCGACGGCTTGAGACGCAGCACCTCGTCGAGGGCGGCGGCGTAGTTCTCGATGAGCTGGCGCTCGCCGAACGACACCTTGCCGATGATGAAGTGCAGGTTCGCGTGCCGGTCGACACGGAACTCGATCTTGCCGCCCTTGATGTCGGTGACGGCCTTGCCGACGGCCGGGGTCACCGTGCCGGTCTTGGGGTTGGGCATCAGACCACGCGGACCGAGCACGCGGCCCAGGCGGCCGACCTTGCCCATGAGGTCCGGGGTGGCGACGACGGCGTCGAAGTCGAGACGGCCCTTGGCGACCTCGTCGATCAGCTCGTCGGCACCGACGATGTCGGCGCCCGCCGCGCGGGCCTCCTCGGCACGGTCACCGGTCGCGAAGACCAGGACCCGGGCGGTCTTACCGGTGCCGTGCGGGAGGTTGACGGTGCCACGCACCATCTGATCCGCCTTGCGGGGGTCGACGCCGAGTCGCAGGGCGACCTCGACGGTGGCGTCGAACTTGGTGACCGAGGTCTCCTTGGCCAGCTTGGCCGCCTCGGCCGGGCTGTAGAGGCTCTCGCTGTCGATCTTCTCCGCCGCGTTGCGGAAAGCCTTGCTGCGCTTCACTTGATCACTCCTGTGGATCCGAGTGTTCGTGGTGCGGGCCAGCGCCTGGCCCCTCCACTTACTTCGAAGTTGTGGTGCCGGACGCGCTCACTGCCGCGTCCGCTGTCGGACCCCCGCCGGTCACGCGGATCATGTCTCGCGTCCGCGCGCTCGCCGCCGGGCCCGGCTCGCCGCTTTCCAACTAGTCGGCGATCGTGATGCCCATCGACCGGGCGGTGCCGGCGATGATCTTCTCGGCCGCCTCGATGTCGTTGGCGTTGAGGTCCTGCATCTTGGTCTCGGCGATCTGGCGCAGCTGCTCCTTGGTGAGCTTGCCGACCTTGTCCTTCTGCGGGACGGGCGAGCCCTTCGCCACACCGGCGGCCTTCTTGATCAGCTCAGGCGCCGGGGGCGTCTTCGTGATGAAGGTGAAGGTGCGGTCCTCGAAGATGGTGATCTCAACGGGGATGATGTTGCCGCGCTGGGCCTCGGTGGCAGCGTTGTACTGCTTCACGAAGTCCATGATGTTGACGCCGTGCGGACCGAGGGCGGTACCGACCGGCGGAGCGGGCGTGGCCTGGCCAGCGGGAAGCTGGACCTTGACCAGTGCCGCAATCTTCTTCTTAGGAGGCATGGTTCTCTCCGGGTCCTAATCGGGGTGATGCGGCTCCCACGCAGACACGGGGAGCATGTCGGCAGGCCGCACTACGCGAAGCACGGCCGCCGAACGTCTTAGTTTATGTGACCGGGTCAGATCTTCGAGACCTGGTTGAACGAGAGCTCAACCGGGGTCTCACGACCGAAGATCGACACCAGCACCTTGAGCTTCTGCGACTCGGCGCTGATCTCGCTGACCGTGGCGGGCAGCGTGGCGAACGGGCCGTCCATGACCGTGACCGACTCGCCGACCTCGAAGTCGACGGTGGCGGCGGTGGCCTTGGTGGTGGACTTCTTGGCTTCCTCGGACGGCTCCGGCGCGAGCAGCTTGGCGACCTCTTCGAGGCTCAGCGGGCTCGGCTTGTTGGACAGGCCGACGAAGCCGGTAACACCGGGCGTGTTGCGCACCGCGGACCAGGACTCGTCGGTGAGGTCCATCCGGACCAGCACGTAGCCGGGCAGCACCCGCTCCTTGACGAGCTGGCGCTTGCCGCTCTTCACCTCGGTCACGTGGTGGGTGGGCACCTCGACCTGGAAGATGTAGTCCTCCATGTTGAGGGACTGCGTGCGGGTCTCGATGTTGGACTTCACGCGGTTCTCGTAGCCGGCGTAGGAGTGGATGACGTACCACTCGCCGAACTGGCTCCGCAGATGGCGCTTGAACTCCTCGACCGGGTCGACGTCGGGGAGGACGTCACCGTCCTCGTCGACGTCGTCCGCCGGGACCTCTTCGGCCTCCTCGGCCTCTTCGGCCTCGTCGACGGCGTCGGCCGGGGCCTCTTCGTCCTCGGCCTCGGCGTCGGCATCGACGTCAAAGTCGTCGGACTCGGCGAGCGAGTCCTCCGCAGCGTCGATGACCTCTTCCGGCTCGCCCGCCCGCTCCTCGCGGGGCTCGCCGGCCGGGTGTGAAGACTCGGACACGGTGACTCATTCTCTTTCCGTCGATGGGCTGATGGACTTACCGCGGGAGGACACGCCGGATGGCGGCTCAGGCTCCGCCGAAGATCCGCAGGACGCCCTCGGTGAACACCGCGTCGAGCCCAGCCACGATCCCGACCATGAGTAGAACGAAGACCAGCACGATTATGGTGTAAGAAATCAGGTCCTTACGCGTAGGCCAGATGACCTTGCGCAGCTCAGCGACAACCTGCCGGTAGAAAAGGGCGGGAGAAGTGCGCTTCGCCTTCTTCTCACCGCTCGGCTTGTCTGCGGTTTCGCCGCGCGTGTCGATCGCCACAGTCCTCACCTGATCCGGTCGTATCCAACGCATGTCTGCGGCGCGCTAGACGCCCTGATGCGCGGACCGCTCCTCGCAGGGCACGAGGGACTCGAACCCCCAACCGCCGGTTTTGGAGACCGGTGCGCTACCAATTGCGCTAGTGCCCTAAGACATGAACCACCATACATCGGTTGGACCGAGGTTTGTCCGTGGCTCACGGTCTTGACCGCCGATTCACGCATACGGCGGGAAGACCATGGGGAGTCTACGTGGGAATGGCCTCCACGTCGAACCGGTGACGATCCGTCCCGGTCGCCTCCCGGATTACCGCCTCTTTAACCCTCTTGTACGGCCTGCTGGTGACTCGTCCACATCCTGGATAAGCGGCGGAAACAGAGCCACAGGTCTGTAACCATGGAGGCATGACCCGTCCTCGCATCTCAGCGCGTATCTCCGCGATCTCCGAGTCCGCCACGCTCGCCGTGGACGCCAAGGCCAAGGCGATGAAGGCGGCGGGCCGCCCGGTCATCGGCTTCGGCGCCGGCGAGCCGGACTTCCCGACTCCCGACTACATCGTCGAGGCTGCCGTCGAGGCGTGCCGGAACCCCAAGTTCCACAAGTACACGCCGGCCGGCGGCCTGCCGGAGCTGAAGCAGGCCATCGCCGACAAGACGCTCCGCGACTCCGGCTACCGGGTCGACGCCGCCCAGGTCCTGGTCACCAACGGCGGCAAGCAGGCCGTCTACGAGGCGTTCGCCACGCTGCTGGACCCGGGTGACGAGGTCCTGGTCATCGCCCCCTACTGGACGACCTACCCCGAGGCCATCAAGCTGGCCGGCGGCGTCCAGGTCGACGTCGTGACCGACGAGACCACCGGCTACCTCGCGAGCGTGGAGCAGCTCGAAGCGGCCCGCACCGAGCGCACGAAGGTCCTGCTGTTCGTCTCGCCGTCCAACCCGACCGGCGCGGTCTACACCCCCGAGCAGGTCGAGGCGGTCGGCCGCTGGGCCGCCGAGCACGACCTGTGGGTCGTCACCGACGAGATCTACGAGCACCTCACCTACGGCGGCGCGACCTTCGCCAGCATCGCCACCGTCGTGCCCGAGCTGGGCGACAGGGTCGTCGTCCTCAACGGCGTCGCCAAGACCTACGCGATGACCGGCTGGCGGGTGGGCTGGCTGATCGGCCCCAAGGACGTCGTCAAGGCGGCGACCAACCTGCAGTCGCACGCCACCTCCAACGTCGCCAACGTCGCCCAGGCCGCCGCCCTGGCCGCCGTCAGCGGCGACCTGTCGGCCGTGGCGAAGATGCGCGAGGCCTTCGACCGCCGCCGCCAGACCATGGTCCGCATGCTGAACGAGATCCCGGGCGTGCTCTGCCCCGAGCCGAAGGGCGCCTTCTACGCCTACCCGTCGGTCAAGGAACTGCTGGGCAAGGACTTCGGCGGCAGGCGCCCGCAGACCTCCGCCGAGCTCGCCGAGCTGATCCTCGAAGAGGCCGAGGTCGCCCTCGTCCCCGGCGAGGCCTTCGGCACCCCGGGCTACTTCCGCCTGTCCTACGCGCTGGGCGACGAGGATCTCGTCGAGGGCGTCAGCCGGGTGGCCAAGTTCCTGGGCGGCGCCCGCTAGCCCCGGGCACGTCTGCACGAGGAAAGGCCCGGGCCCGCGCCCGGGCCTTTCCTCGTGTACGGCCACGGCCCCCGGCACACGCGTGGGGCCCGCCGCTCGCGGAGCCGGCCGGGGCGCGGGGGCGCCCCTGGGGCGGGCGGGCTCCCCGTACGGGTCAGAATCGGGAGCCGTACGGGTCAGAACCGGGAGAAGGTCTCCTGGAGCGTGCGCTCCACGGCGGTCTGCAGGCTGATCGAGGACCCCACCCTGGCCAGCCGCTCGAACTCCGTCCTGCCCATGCGCCCGCGCAGCCTCAGCTCGGCGACGCGCAGCAGGCTCGCAAGCATGGGTGAGCGGCTGGGCGACACCTCGGCGCTCCGCCAGGCGGCGTCGGCCGCGCCGAGCAGGAGGGCGGCGAACGTGTCGTCCACACCGGACTCGGCGATCACGGCGGACAGCTCCAGCCCCTCCAGCATGGAGAAGGTGTCGCCGAACAGCTGGGCGCCGAGGAGGGCGTCGCGGATGGCGGCGGCGGCCTCGGCGCTGTTGCCGAGCAGGTGCTCCAGCTGGCCCAGGAGGAGGTTCAGGCGGATGAGGGTCCACTGGTCGCCGCAGGATTCGCAGAGGTCGCGCCCCTCCTGCAGGACGGACACGGCCTGCCCGTGATTGCCTTCGAGCATCATGGCGGTGGCCATGACCGTGTAGGTGGGCAGGAAGCCGGGGAAGAAGTCGCCGGTCGAGCGGTGCCGCCCGCGGGCGTGCCTGATGTGCCGCAGGGCCTCGCCCACCTCGCCCCGCAGCACCGCCAGGTGGGACCGGAACTGGCTGACGTAGGCCGCGGCGTGTCCGTCGGCGTCCGCGGCGACGCACTCGGCGAGGGTGCGCTCCGCGTGTTCGAGCTCACCGCGCCGGATCGACAGCCAGGCGTGCGCCAGAAGCGCCTTGAGCCGCTCGGGACCGGGGGCGGGGGCGAGGTCCAGCCCGCGCCGGAGAAGCTCGTCGCCCAGGGCGTGCATGCCGCAGCGCGTCCACAGCGACCACAGGTTGCCGGCCATGTCGAGGCCCTTGCGGTGCTCCTCCGGCCGGGAGTAGCAGTATTCGACGGCCACGCGCATGTTGCCGGTCTCCGCTGCCAGCCGCCGGTACCGCTCCAGCTGCAGGTGCTCCCCGTCCAGCTCGGCGCGGGCGGAGCGGCCGTGGAAGTGGTCGCGGTGGCGCCGGCGCGTCTCGCCGGTCTCGCCGAGCCGCTCCAGCCAGACGGCGCCGAACGCGCGGGCGGTGCCCGGCAGGCGGTAGCGGACGTCGAACTCCCCCTCCTCGCGGGCGAGGACGGACTTGTCGATCAGGCCGAGCAGGGTGTCGAGGACCTCGCCGGCGTCGAGCCCGTCGGCGGTGCAGACGTCCTGGGCGGCTTCGAGGTCGAAGGTGTCGGGGAAGACCGACGCCCTGGCCCACAGCAGGCGCTCCTGCGGGCTGCACAGCTCGTGGCTCCAGCCGTGGGCGGCGCGCATGGAGCCGTGCCGCCGGCCGTCGGAGGCGGTGGCGAACACGTCGGCGGCGGCGGGGTCGGGGGCGGCGGCGGCGAGCTCGATCGCCAGCGGCAGGTTGTCGAGCCGTTCGCAGAGCGCCGCCGCGTCGACGCCGTCGAGCCTCCTGTCGGCGAGGACGGCGAGCAGGTGGACGGCGTCGGCCGTGGGCAGGCCGCCGACCTGGTAGAGGTGCTCGCCGGGGAGCCCGAGCCGCTGCCGGCTGGTGACCAGGACCCGCAGCCCCTCGACGGAGCGCAGCAGCAGGCCGACCAGGATGCCCGCCGCGCCGACGGCGCGGTCGCAGCCGTCGAGGACGATCAGGCTCCGGCCCCGGGCGAGCCGGCGGACCAGCGCCTCCATCGCCGGCTCGCCCGGCCGCCGGGCGGCGCCGACCGCGTCCGCGAGCGTCTCGGCCAGCGAGGCGAGGTCCGCGGGGGTGTCGGACAGGTCGGCGACGTGGACGCCGCCGGGAAACTCCGTTCCGAGGGTCCGGGCCAGGCTCAGCGCGAGGCGGGTCTTGCCCACCCCCGCGGTGCCGGTCAGCGTGACGTGACGCGCCCTTTCCAGCAGGGCGGAGACCTCGGCCAGCTCTGCCTGCCTGCCGACGAAGACATCCGCTCTCATTGCAGCCCCAGCTCCGTACTGACTACACGTGTCCCTACGGTCGCATGACGGAACGGTCGGCTGGTACCCCATCTGCCACATTTCCCCGGGTCACGCCGCCAGTCAGGAACATGTGCCGTGGCAGCCGCGCCGCCGGCCCCACGACCGGATCCGGGGAACGGACTCCCAGCGCGGACTCGCGACACGGACCCCCAGAACGGACCCGCCGGACGGGCCCGGACGCCGGCGGGCGCCCCGGCCGGGAAAGGCGTGCCGGCCGGGGCGCCCCGGCGCGGGCGCGCCGACGGGTCGCCGGCGGGTTGGGGCCAACGGTGACCGCCGGTGCCGGCCGTACGGCACCATATGGAAATGCCACGTCCCCTCAGCGAACTGCCCAAGGCCCACCTGCATCTGCACTTCACCGGCTCGATGCGGCACTCCACCCTGATCGAGCTCGCCCGGGAGCAGGGTCTGCACCTGCCGGACTCGCTGAAGGAGGACTGGCCGCCCAGGTTGCGGGCGACCGACGAGCGCGGCTGGTTCCGCTTCCAGCGGCTCTACGACATCGCGCGGGCGGTCCTGCAGCGGGAGGACGACGTCTACCGGCTGGTGCGCGAGGCCGCCGAGGACGAGGCCGCCGAGGGGTCCCGTTGGCTGGAGATCCAGGTGGACCCGTCGGGATACGCCCAGCGGTTCGGCGGGCTCACCCCGGCCATGGAGCTGATGCTCGACGCCGCGGACAAGGCGGCCGGCTACGCGGGTATAGGGATCGCGGTCGTGGTGGCCGCCAACCGGACCCGGCACCCGCTGGACGCCAAGACGCTGGCCCGTCTCGCCACCCAGTACATGGACCACGGCGTGGTCGGTTTCGGGCTCTCCAACGACGAGCGCCGCGGCCGGGCCCGTGACTTCGACGGGGCCTTCCGGCTCGCGAAACGGGCCGGGCTGCTGGCCGTACCGCACGGCGGGGAGCTGCTGGGCGCCGCCAGCGTGGCCGAGTGCGTCGAGGTGCTGGGCGCCGACCGGGTGGGACACGGCGTGCGGGCGGCCGAGTCGCCGCGACTGATGGAGCTCCTCGCCGAACGGCAGATCACCTGTGAGGTCTGCCCCACCTCCAACGTCGGGCTCGGGGTGGCCGAGCGGGCCGAGGACGTGCCGCTGCGGCGGCTGTTCGACGCCGGCGTGCCGATCGCGCTGGGCGCCGACGACCCGTTGCTGTTCGGCGCCCGGCTGCTGCCGCAGTACGAGCTGGCCCGGCAGGTGTACGGCTTCGACGACGCGGAGCTCGCCGAGCTGGCCCGGCAGTCGATCCGGGCGTCGACGGCCCCGGAGCACGTCCGCCGGGAGCTGTTCAAGGAGATCGACGAGTGGCTGGCGTCAGCGGACTGAGCCGGCGATCTCCAGGGCCCGCCGGAGATCGCCGACGCCCTCCAGGCGCAGGCCGGTCCGTCCTTCCTGCCAGATGAGCGTGGGGCCTGCCGTGCGGGGGCGGACCGGGGCCTGGCCGCCGCCCCGGGGCAGGTAGCTCAGGCCGTGGCGGGCCTGGATCCACTGTCCCCGGGAGGCGCCCGCCACCGGGACCTCCTCCGGCCAGGGCGGGCCCAGCTCCTTGCGGAAGACGACCTGGAGCGTGCCGTCGTATTCGTCGAGCCTGACACCCGGCCACAGCAGCGACACGACCCGGCCTCCGTCGCCCACCCTGACCTCGCGGGGATCGCCCAGCCCGGCCGGGACGGAGATCGGGAACGCCGCCTGCTCCCGGGCCTGCTCCAGGGTGACCCGCCGCTCCCCCGGCAGCGGCTCCGGCAGCCCGGACGGCAGCGGCCCGGGGGCACCGATCTCCAGCTCCACCCCCGCGAACCGCAGGATCTGCGTCACCGCGGCCCGCCCCACCGGGGTTCCTCCGAGGAACAGGGCGAGGAGGATCGCGACAGCGGAGACGATCGCCCGCCGCCGTAGGTGACCGCCGAGCCTCGGCGCCCGCCATGCCCGCCGTACCGGCGCGGTGGGCGGGGCGGGCGCGGGGTGACGGTCGGCGGCGGGGAGGGCCTCCAGACGCGCCCGTACGGCCCGCGCCACCCCGGCGGGGGGCGGGGCCGGGACGTCGACGGACTCGCCGAGGGCGAGGAGCCGGGCTTCGAGATCGTCAGGCGAGGTCACGGTCCACCTCCTCACGCAGACGCTTCAGGCCGCGGAAGGCCCGCGACTTGACGGTGCCGGCCGGGAGGTCGAGCACCTGGGCGGTCTCGGCCTCCGACAGTTGCAGGAAATACCGGCAGACGACGACCTCACGTTCCCGCACGGGAAGCGTACGGACCATGTCGAGGAGCCGGGTCCGCCGGTCGGTGGCGACGGCCACGTCCTGCGGGTCCTCCACCCCGGGAGGGTCCAGCTCGGTCAGCTTCACGGCCAGCTCGGCCCGGCGGCCCCGCGAACGGGTCAGGTTGTGGGTCTCGTTGGCCACGATCCGCAGCAGCCAGGGCCGGAACGGCGCCTCACGGCGGAAGCCGGCCAGGTGGCGGTATGCCTTGACGAACGCCTCCTGGACCACGTCCTCGGTCTCGTCGGCGGCGCCGAGCATCGCCGCCGTGCGGTGCGCGAGCGCGCTGTAGCGGGTGACCAGCACCTCGTAGGCGTCCAGGTCACCGGCCAGGGAGCGGGCGATTGCCTCGTCGTCGTCCGTCGGGGGCTCCTTCGCGGTGTCGTGAGAGATTCCACCGCACGGCGACGCCCGGAGGGAAGCCCCCGGGCAGGAGCTCCCGGCCGGAGTCCCGGGCCACGGCCGGTCCACGGGGCCGGGCGACCGCCGTCCTCCCGGCCCGAATCACGGCCGGCCTGCGAGCCCGGACCGTGACCGCCCTACGGGCTCAGGCGAGCGCCGGTCCGCGGGTTCGGACCACGGCCGACCTGACGGCCGGTCCACGGCCCGGGCCGTGGTGGGCGCTGTCAGCGAGGGCGTAGGCCACCGCGGAGTCGGGGTCGTCGTCGTGGCCCTCGGCGAAGGCCGCGTCGTAGGCGTCGTCGCCGAGCAGTTGCCTGGCCGTGCGCTCGGCGACCGTCCCCGGCTCCGACATGCCCTGCGGGCAGCCGGACCTCCGCAGCCCGGACATGGCCCGCAGCCGCGCTCCCGTGCCCTGGAGGCGGGCCGTGCGGTAGCCGTCCCCCTCGACCGCGGCGATCACCGCGAGCTGGTCGACGGCCAGCGCCACGCCGGCCGTGTCGCGCAGCCGCCATTTGACGTCGAGCGACTGCCTGGCCGCCGCCGCGGCCTCGGCCGCCCGGCCGAGGCCGAGCCGCGCGATGGACAGCACGTAGTCACCGCAGGCTCGGGCCCAGCGCTCGCCTCTGGCGTCGCAGAGCCGCTGCACCTCCTCCAGCATGGAGACGGCCCTGGCGAACTCGCCGCGCCAGGTGACCGCCATCGCCAGGGTCACCAGGGCGAGCGGCTCGCCGACGGTCGCCCGGCCGGCCCTGCGGAAACACTCACGGGCGCGCTCGATGCCGGGTTCCACCTCGTCGAAGGCGCCGACGGACAGGGAGAGGACGGCCAGTTGGAGCCGGGCGTGCCCGGCCGTCGTGTGGTCGTCCCCGTCGAGGGCGGCCGACAGGGCCGCCTCCAGCCGGCGGCGGCCCCGTTCCAGGTCCCCCTCGGCGATGGCCACGCAGCCGTCGGCCCACAGGAGCCTGGGCAGCCCGGGATCGGTGCCGGGCGCGGCGTCGATCATCCGCCCCATGTGGTGGCGGCCCTCGCCCGACCGGCCCAGGCAGAGCCAGAGGATCCAGAGCCTCCCGGCGAGCTCGACCGACAGCGGGCTCGACGGGTCGCCGGAGCCGAGCGCGCGGCGGAGATCGGTGCTGGAGGAGTCCAGCCGGGCCGCCCACCCCTCCTGCCCGGGGCCGTACCAGCCGGCGTCGGCCCCGCGTGCCAGGTCGAGGTGGTAGCGGCGGTGTCGGCGGAGCAGCCCGGCCTCCTCCCCGAGCCGGGCGAGCCGCCGCCGGCCGTACTCCTTGACCGCCTCCGGCTGCCGGTAGCCGCCGGGGACGCGGGCGAGCAGTGCCCTGTCCGCCAGGCCGGCCAGCAGAACGGGCACGTCGGCCAGGCCGTCGCCGCACACCCACCGGGCGGCCTCGGCGTCGAAGTCTCCGGCGAAGACCGACAGCCGGGCCGAGAGCAGGCGCTCCCCGGGGCCGCACAGCTCATGGCTCCAGCCGATCACGGTGCGCAGGGTGGCGTGCGGGCTCCCGGGGCGGGACAGCGGCCCCCGATCGTCGTACGGTCCCCCGGGCCGCTCCCCTCGGCGCTCCACCGGCGACGCTCCGGGCCGTCCTTCGGGACGCCCCGCGGGCCGCTCCGGCGGCGACGCTCCAGACCGCTCCTCCGACCACCCCGCGAGCCGCTCCGGCGGCAGCGTCCGGAGCAGGCCGGCGGCCAGCTCGATGGCCAGCGGGATGCCGTCCAGCCGCCGGCAGATCCTGGCCGCGGACATCAGTGCCGCCCCGTCCGTCTCCAGGCCGGGGGCCGCGGCCCGGGCCCGGTCGAGGAAGAGCCGGAGCGCGTCGTCCGTCATCGGCCCCGCGGCGTCGGGGGCCGGCGGCTCGAACGGCCCGAGGGGCAGCAGCGCCTCCCGCGGAAGGCCGAGGGCCTGCCGGGAGGTCACGATGATCCGCACGCCGGGCGCCCCGGCCAGGACGGCGGTGACGAGGTCGCGGCAGGCGTCCGGGAGACGCTCGCAGCCGTCCAGGATCAGCAGGAGGTTCTTGCCCGCGAGGAATTCGGCCAGCACCTCGCCCCCGGGGCGGGCCGACTGCTCGCGCAACCCCAGGGCGGCCGCGACGATGTGGGCGAGCAGGTCGCCGTCGCGTTCGCCGGACAGTTCCACCAGCCAGGCGCCGTCCGGGTAGGAGCCGTGGCATTCCTCCGCCGCTCTTACCGCGACCCGTGACTTGCCGACGCCTCCGGCGCCGGTGACCGTGACCAGCGACGTCTCGGCCAGGAGCTTCAGCAGCTCCCGGATCTCGCTCTCACGGCCGACGAAGCCGGTCGTCTCCGCGGGGAGGTTCCCGCGCCACCATGGGTTCCGTTCCATCGGTTCGTGCTCCTTCCACTCTGTGGGAATCGCACCCCGTCAGGGTCACGGACCGGTCAGCCTCCCTCTCGCGGGTGGGGTTTACTTCTTCCCGAGTGCAAAACTCACCGTCGTTCCAAGGTCGAAGTTCCTCCCGTGCACGGTGGAATTTCCGAATCGTCAGAGTTTGCCGCTCAATGGCGGCCTGACCGCCCGGCCTGACCACCCGGTCGGGAGCCTCGGCCCCGGGCGGGCGGCCGTGAGGTCAGCGGGGCTCGCCGTGCGCGGCCGTACGGCCACCGGCCCGGTCGCCGCCGGCGTCCCGGATCCGCGCCACGGCCACGCCCGGATCCATGACCAGCCCCCGGGCGAACAGGCGGTCGTAGACCGCGTCGCCGACGAGTGCCCTGGCCCGCCGCTCCGTACGCTCGCGGGAGGCCGCGGCACCCTCGCGGGACACCGGCGCGTGAACGGCCGCGGCGTGCGCCGCCGCCGGGCCCGGTCCGTCCGGCCCCACCGGGTCCTCCCCCAGGGCGCGGGGGGTTCCGGGCCCCAGGGCACGGGGGGCTCCGGAGCCCTTCCCGGACGCGCGAGAGGCCGCCGGCCCCGGCGGACCGGGCCGGGACGGCTCCGCGGCCGCCCGCATCCGCCGGGCGGCACCGAGCAGGCAGGCGGCCCGGCGCCCGTCGCCGCCCGCCGCGGCGGCGGCGGCGAGCTGGTCCATCGCCAGGGCGCCGCCCACCACGTCGCCCAGGCGCCATTTCACCTCGAGCGCCGCCCGCGCGTGGGCCTCGGCGGCGCCGGGCTCGCCGCGGTCCAGCTCGGCGAGCGAGCGCACGTAGTCGCCCTGGGCGCGCGCCCACAGCTCGCCGCGTCCGGCACACCGCTCCCTCTGCCGCGCCAGCACCTCCACGGCCCGGTCGGGCTCGCCGCGGACGACGGACACCATGGCCAGCGTCACCTCGGCGGCGGCGAGCCCGGCGTGGTCGGGGTCCGCCCGCCCGGACAGCTCGGCCGCCTCGGCCGCGAGGCGGCCGGCCCCGTCGAGGTCGCCGCAGGCCAGGGCGGCGGCCGCGGCGACCTGCCGGGCGCGGCCGGCGGCGGCGGAGTCGCCCGCCGCGATCGCCGTCTCGTACGCCTCGGCGGCCCGGGCACGGGCCGCCGCCGTGTCGCCGTCGGCGAGCGCGGCCCAGGCGCACACCCACAGGGCCTTGGTCCGCGCCGGGCCCGGCCGCGTGTGCCGCCGGAGCGCCCGCTCCAGGTGGCGGCGCCCCCGCCGTGCCTGTCCCAGACAGCACCAGACGAACCAGAGCGCGGTCACCAGGTCGGCCCCGTCGTCGTGGTCGAGGGCGGCCGTCAGGTTCGGCAGCTCGCGCCGGGCCCAGTCGGCCCAGTGGAGCTGGTGCGGGCCGGACCACTCGGCCTCCGCCCTGCGGGCCTGGGCCAGGTAGTGGTCACGGTGGCGGCGGGTGAGGGTGTCTTCCTCGCCCAGCCGGCGCAGCCACTCACCGCCGTAGTCGCGGACCGTGTCGAGCATCCGGTAACGCGACCCCTCGGCGGTCAGGATCGACCTGTCCACGAGCCCGGACAGCGGGAGCACCGGCAGCCGCTCGTCGGCGCAGACCGCCCGCGCGGCGGCGGCGTCGAACGGCCCGGCGAAGACCGACAGCCGTGCCCAGAGCAGGCGCTCCTGCGCGGTGCAGAGCTCGTGGCTCCAGCCGACCGCGGTGCGCAGCGTCTGGTGGCGTCTCAACGGGGCGGGGCTCCCCCCGACGAGCAGCTCGAAGCGGTCGTCCAGCCGTTCGGCGATCTGCTGGAGCGACAGCGTCCGCAGCCGCCGGGCGGCGAGCTCGATGGCCAGCGGGATGCCGTCCAGCCGGCGGCAGACCCGGGCCACCGCCGCGGGGTCGAGGGTGAGGCCGGGCACCAGGGCGTGGGCCCGCTCGGTGAACAGCCGGACCGCGTCCGCCCCCGCGTCCCCGGGCGCCGCCAGCGGCTCGATCGGCAGGACCCGCTCTCCGGGCAGGCCCAGCGGCCGGCGGCTGGTGGCCAGCACCCGCGCGTGCGGAGCCTCGGGCAGCATCCGGCGCAGCAGCGCCGCGCAGGCGTCGGTCAGATGGTCACAGGTGTCCAGGACCAGCAGCAGCCGCTTGCCGGCGACGAAGTCGGCCAGCACCTCCGGCTGGGGGCGCGCCGACTGCTCGCGCAGGCCGAGGACGGCGGCGATGTCGTGGCCGATCAGGTCGCCGTTCTGCTGGGCCGAGAGCTCGACGACCCACACCCCGTCGGCGAAGGAGCCGCGCAGCCGGTCGGCCGTCCTGACCGCCAGTCTCGTCTTGCCCACGCCGGCACCGCCGGTGAGGGTCACCAGCGGTGACCGGCCGACCAGCACGGCGATCTCAGCGAGCTCCTCCCGCCGCCCGACGAGACTGCTCGTCTCCGCCGGGACGTTGTCCCGGCGCGTCCGCGTCTGCGCCACCGCTCCCCAGCCCCTCCGCGTGAGGTGGCAAGCCAACCACGGAACCGGCCAAAGGCCCGCCGGGGTACGGCACCCCCGGTTATGAGATCTTCTCCCCCAGCGCATATTTCACAGCGATGCCCAGGTCAAAGCCCTGCCCCTCGGCAAACAGGGTGTCGAATTCTCCACCGCCGAGGACCTTCACCGCATGGGTCACGGCCCGCTCCCGGACCGGGACGGAGATCGGTGAGCCGGACTGCGGCAGCCCGGAGGAGTCCCGGACGGCCTGGGCGGCGCCCAGCAGCCGGGCTCCCCGGCGCGCGGCTCCCTCCGCCACCGCCGCCCAGGCGATCATCTCGACGCAGGCGACGCTCAGGAGCGGGTCCTCGAAGAGCCGCGCCGCGGCGAGCGCCGTCCTGGCGTGGCGGAGCGCCCCGGACGCGCTGTTCCTGACGTGCTCGGCCCAGGCGGACACGTATTCCATCTGGGCGCTGCTCCACTCCTCCCCGTGGGCCTCGCAGAGCGCCTGCCCCTCCGCCAGCGTCTCCGCGCTCTCCTCGGGTCTGCCGGCCGCCAGCAGGCCGAGCGCCGTCAGCGTGTAGCAGGGCAGCAGCCCGGACAGCACGTCGCCCTTGGCCATGTGCCAGGCCATGGCCTCCTCCAGCAGCTCGACCGCCCGGAGGTGGTCGCGCCGCGCCAGGGAGAGCAGGCCCTCCAGCTGGGCGATGTATCCGGCGGCGCTCCCTTCGGCGTCCTCGGCGCGGCACCGGTCGAGCCGTTCCCGCGCGGCGCCGAGGTCGCCCTGGAGCGCGGCCACCCACGCGCAGACCCACAGCGCCCTGATCCGCTCCGGGCTGGGACCGGTGTCCTGGCGCAGCGCCGTCTCCAGGCAGTGGCGGCCCTCGCGCAGCATGCCGCAGCAGATCCAGAGGGACCACAGGGTCCCGGCCAGGCCCAGCGCCGCCCTGGACCGTTCCGGGTCGGCCAGGCACAGCTCGAACGCCCTGCGGAGGTTGCGCCGCTCGGCCCGTATCCGGCCGTACCACTCCACCTGCCGGCCGGGCCACTGGACGGCGCACCGCCTGGCCAGCCGGAGGTAGTGGTCGCGGTGACGGCCCTGGACCGCGCCGGTCTCGCCCAGCCTGAGCAGCCACTCGGCGCCGAACTCCCTGACGGTCTCCAGCATGCGCAGCCGTACGCCGGCGGGGTGTTCCTCCCGCTGCACGAGCGACTTGTCGACCAGCCCGCTCAGCGCTTCGAGCACCAGCCCGGCCGGGAGCGGCCCGCCGGCGCAGACCCGCTCGGCCGCCTCCAGGTCGAAGCCGGCGGCGAACACCGACAGCCGGGCCCACAGCAACCGCTCGGCCGGGGTGCACAGCTCGTGGCTCCAGCCCATCGCCGCGCGCAGCGACTCGTGCCGCACCGGGCCGCCACCGCCGGTCAGCAGGTGGTAGCGGTCGCCCAGCCGCCGGGTGAGCAGCGCGGGCGGCATGGCGCGCAGCCGTACGGCCGCCAGCTCGATGGCCAGCGGGATGCCGTCGAGCCCCGCGCAGAGCTCCGCCACGCCGTCCGCGCCGGCGGCCGGGCCCGCGCGGTCGAGCAGCAGGGCCACCGCGTCCTCGGCCGGGAGCGGCGAGACGAGGTGGATGTGCTCGCCCGACACGCCGAGCGGCTGACGGCCGGTGGCCAGCACCCGGAGGTTGGGCGCGCGGCGCAGCAGCGTGTCCACCAGCGAGGCCACCGCTTCGACCAGGTGCTCGCAGGTGTCCAGCACGAGCAGCGACCTGCGCGAGCCCAGCCACTCCGCCAGCGCCTCCTCCTGCGGCCGGGCCGGCTGGTCGGCCAGGCCCATGCCACCGGCCACGGTCTCCGCCAGGAGGTAGGGGTCGGTCAGATCGGCCAGGTCGACCAGCCAGAGGCCGTCGGGGAAGTCCGCCGCGACCTCCTCCGCCACCCGGCCCGCCAGCCGCGTCTTCCCGACGCCGCCCAGCCCGGTGAGCGTGACCAGCCGGGCCCCCCGCATCAGGCGGACCACCTGTGCGATCTCTGCGTGCCTGCCGACGAAGGTAGTTTCCATGGGGTGGCCCATGCTAGGCCGCCGGATGTCGTTTGGGGGGCCGCTCCCGGGGAAGCGCTACTAGACTCTGCCTGTCCGCAGCCGTGGCCCCCGCGCCACGGCTTTCTGTTAGCGATCTGGACGGAACCGCATGTCTGGGTATGACCGCGTAGTGCAACCCGCGGCCGGTGACGAGGCCCTGGAGAACCACCTCGGTGGGGACGAGGCCAAGAACTACCGGCAGTACGAGCTCGACATGGTCGCCCCGCACGTGGGCCGCTCCATGCTGGAGATCGGCTCCGGTCTGGGCCATTTCGCCGAGGCGTTCCTGCCGCGGCTGGACCGGCTGGTGGTCAGCGACTTCGACCCCTACTGCGTGGAGCAGCTGCGCAAGCGCTTCACCGGCCGCGACGACATCGACGTGCTGCAGTTCGGCCTGCCGACCGACATCCCGATCGGCGAGAAGGTCGACACCGTCGTGATGATGAACGTCCTGGAGCACATCGAGGAGGACGTCGAGGCCTTGCGCTCCCTCGCCAGGGTCACCGTCCCCGGTGGGCGGATCGTCATCTGGGTCCCGGGCTACATGCAGCTCTACGGAGACTTCGACCGCAAGGTCGGCCACGTGACCCGCTACACCCCGGCCACCCTGCGCAGCACGGTCTCCAAGGCGGGCCTGGACATCGACGTGCTCAAGCCGATCAACTTCCTCGGCGGCATCGCGTGGTGGGCCGCCGTCCGCCGCGGCGGTGTCGGCTACCCCGACCCGCGCCTGGTGAAGATCTACGACCGCACCGTGGTCCCCGCCACCCGTTTCATCGAGCGCTTCGTCCGGCCGCCCTTCGGCCAGACCGTCTTCTGCGTGGCCCGCGTCCCGAAGTAAAGCGCGCCCCTCCCCCGCTGACCGTCCCGGATGTGATCGTCACCCGGCGTCGACGGATCAGCCGCCGGAGCACCTCGGCCCTCGGCGAGGGCACCTGCGGGCATATCGGACTCCTACCGCGTCGTTGCTTTCCCGGAGCCGCCACCCGGGCGTAACGTCGAGGTGATCTATGCCCGAGGAGGTCACAATGACCGATTACACCAAGGCGCGCGAGGTGGCCGAGCAGGCCAGGGAGAAGGAATGGGCCCGCCCCAGCTTCGGCAGGCAGCTCTTCCTGGGAGACTTCCGCCTCGACCTGGTGCGTCCGGCTCCGGCGCTGTCCGGGGCCGGGACCGGCAGGGGCGGGGAGTTCCTCCGGGCGCTGCGGCGGTTCCTGGACACCCGGGTCGATCCGGCGCTGATCGAGCGGACCGCGCAGGTGCCGGACGAGGTGGTCAAGGGGCTGGCGGAGCTGGGCGCCTTCGGGATGACCATCGGGGAGGAGTACGGCGGGCTGGGGCTGAGCCATCTCGACTACGGCCGGGCGCTGATGCTCGTCGGGTCATACTGCCCGGCGCTGAGCACGCTGCTGTCGGCGCACCAGTCGATCGGGGTGCCGCAGCCGTTGAAGCAGTTCGGCACCGAGGAGCAGAAGCGGAGATTCCTGCCCCGCTGCGCGAGGGGCGAGGTGTCGGCCTTCCTGCTGACCGAGCCCGACGTCGGCTCCGACCCCGCACGGCTGGCCACCACGGCGGTGCGCGACGGCGACGACTACGTGCTGGACGGCGTGAAGCTGTGGACGACCAACGGGGTCGTCGCGGGTCTGCTGGTGGTCATGGCCCGCACCGGCGCGAAGATCTCCGCGTTCGTCGTCGAGGCGGACACCCCGGGGATCACCGTCGAGCGGCGCAACGCGTTCATGGGCCTGCGCGGCATCGAGAACGGCCTGACCAGGTTCCACCGGGTCCGCGTCCCGGCCGCCAACCTGATCGGCCGTGAGGGCCAGGGCCTGAAGATCGCGCTGACCACGCTCAACACCGGCCGGCTCTCGCTCCCGGCCGTCTGCGCGGGCAACTCCAAGTGGGCGGTGAAGATCGCGAGGGAGTGGGGCGGCGAGCGGGTGCAGTGGGGGCGCCGCATCGGGGAGCACGAGGCGGTCGCCCGGAAGATCGCCTTCATCGCCGCCACGGCCTACGCCCTCGAAGCGGTGATGGAGCTGTCGTGCCGGATGGCCGACGAGGAGAGCACCGACATCAGGATCGAGGCGGCGCTCGCCAAGCTGTACGCCTCGGAGATGGCGTGGAAGGTGGCCGACGAGCTGGTCCAGATCCGCGGCGGACGCGGCTACGAGACGGCCGAGTCGCTGGCCGCCCGGGGCGAGCGCGGGGTCCCGGCCGAGCAGGTGCTGCGGGACATGCGGATCAACCGGATCTTCGAGGGCTCCACCGAGATCATGCAGCTGCTGATCGCCCGCGAGGCGGTCGACGCGCACCTGACGGCGGCCGGCGAGCTCATCGACCCGTCGCTGGACGGCAGGGCCAAGGCCCGCGCCGCGATACGGGCGGGCGGCTTCTACGCGCGCTGGCTGCCGACACTGGTCGCCGGGTCGGGCAACAGGCCGGGGTCCTACGCGCAGTTCGGCGCGCTGGCCCGGCACCTGCGCTACGTGGAGCGGACCAGCCGCAAGCTCGCCCGCTCCACCTTCTACGGCATGTCCCGCTGGCAGGGGAGGCTCGAACACAAGCAGGGCTTCCTCGGCCGGATCGTCGACATCGGCGCCGAGCTCTTCGCGATCACCGCGACGTGTGTCCGCGCCCGTGAGGAGACCGCCGAGCTCGGGCGCAAGCCCGCCGAGCTCGCCGACACCTTCTGCCACCAGGCCCGGCTCCGCGCGGACGCGCTGTTCGACCAGCTGTGGGACAACAGCGACGCCCGGGACGTGCGGCTGGCGCGCCAGCTCCTGAAGGGCCGCTACACCTTCCTCGAGGAGGGCATCCTCGACGCCTCCATCGACGGCCCGTGGATCGCCGCCGCCACCCCCGGCGCCTCGACCTCCGAGAACGTGCACCGGTCGATCGGCTGAGAACGCCCCGCCCGAGGCGGCGGGGCGCGGCCCGGCACGGATCCCCGCCCCGGAGGCTGCCCTCCGGGGCGGGGATCCGTGCCGGGATCAGCCGGGATTAAACGGGATCGGCCGGGATTAAATGGGTTGCGCCGTCCGGGGCGACCGCCGTACGGTCGATCGCATGTGGATCAACTCCTAAGAGCCGGCGTCGATCAGTTCCGACTGATCCGCCCGCACACTCAGCCCTCTGGCCCCGTACGTCTGACGCGGCAGCTGAGTCTCCGGCACGGCATCGACCGCGTCGTCATCATCCTCAAGGAGTCCATATGCGAATTCACGCCGGCCAAAAGCGCGGTGGGAAGAACAAGACCACCAAGACCCACACTCCGCTGCCCGAGCGGAACCTGCCTCCGGCGGCGCCGCGGCACCTGCCGATGCCGCACCTGCCGATGAGGCCGACCCAGCAGCCGCGCCGGATCCCCGGCAAGGGCGGACGCTGAGACGGCGGACGCCCCGCCCCGATTTCCCGGGGCGGGGCGTCCGTCTCGTGCAGCGCCCGGCTCTGAGCCGGGCGCCCGGCTCAGAGCCGCTCGATGATGGTGACGTTGGCCTGGCCGCCGCCCTCGCACATCGTCTGCAGGCCGTACCTGCCGCCGGTCCGCTCCAGCTCGTGCAGGAGCTTGGTCATCAGGATCGCGCCGGTCCCGCCGAGCGGGTGGCCCAGGGCGATCGCGCCGCCGTTGGGGTTGACCTTGGCGGGGTCGGCGCCGATGTCCTTGATCCACGCCAGCGGGACCGGGGCGAACGCCTCGTTGATCTCGGTGACGTCGATGTCGTCGATCGACAGGCCTGACCTCTTCAGCGCCTTCTGGGTGGCCGGGATCGGCGCGGTCAGCATGTAGACCGGGTCGTCCCCGGTGAGCGCCAGGGTGACGATGCGCGCCCGGGGGGTCAGGCCGTGGTCGCGGACCGCCTGCTCGGAGGCGATCAGGAGCGCCCCGGAGCCGTCGGAGATCTGCGACGAGGTGGCCGCGGTGATCCGGCCGCCGTCCCGCAGCGTCTTCAGCGACGCCATCTTCTCCAGGGTGGTGTCCGCGCGCGGGCCCTCGTCGTCCTCGACGCCGTTGACCGGGGCGATCTGGTCCTTGAAGTAGCCGTTCGCCACGGCCTTGGCCGCCCGCTGGTGGCTCTCGTAGGCGAAGCGCTCCAGCTCCTCGCGTTCGAGGCCCCACTTCTCGCACATGAGCTCGGCGCCGCGGAACTGGGAGATCTCCTGTTTGCCGTACCGCTCGACCCACATGTCCCCGAACGGGAAGGGCATGCCCTTCTCCAGCGCGGCGGTGATCGACGACCCCATCGGCACGATGCTCATGGACTCGACCCCGGCGGCCACCACGAGGTCCTGGGTGCCGGACAGCACGCCCTGGGCCGCGAAGTGGATGGACTGCTGGGAGGAGCCGCACTGACGGTCGATGGTCACCCCGGCGACGCTCTCCGGCAGGCCGGCCGACAGCCACGCGTTGCGCGCGATGTCCATGCTCTGCGGGCCGAACTGCATGACGCAGCCCATGATCACGTCTTCCACCGCGGACGGGTCGACGCCCGTGCGGTCGATGAGCGCCTTGAGGGTGTGCGCGGCCAGATCGGTGGGGTGGACGGTGGACAGCCCACCCTTCTTCTTACCGACCGGGGTGCGGACCGCCCCGACGATGTACGCCTCTGCCACAGTGCCTCGCCTCCTGCTTATGAAACCGAGCATTGTTCGGTTATTAGGAGGTTACAACAGAATCTTCGTCCGTGTCCCGCCCGGCCTCGGCCGCCCGTTTCCGCCGCCGCGTCATGCCGACCCCCACGAGCACGACGGCCATTCCCACGACGACCCGGAGGCTGAGCTCCTCGCCGAGCAGTGTCGCCCCCAGCCCCACCGAGACCACCGGCAGCAGGTAACCGACGGTGGCGGCGTCGGTCGCGCCCTCGTCGGCGATGATCCGGTAGGTGAGGTGGAAGGTGATCCCGGTGGCGAACACCCCCAGGACGGCGACGGCGACCAGGGCCACCGGGTCGACGCGCACCGGCGCCAGGCCGCCGGCGGGCAGGGCCAGCGCGCTCAATCCCGTCGCGGCGACGAGCTGGGACGCGGAGAGGGCGATGGTGGGGGTGCCCTTCCCGACGAGTTTGCGCCCCATGTAGGCGAAGGCGACGGCGTAGCTCGCCGCCGCCGTGAGGATGGCGAGGGAGCCCCAGCTCGCGAGCCCGGCCTGACGCCACGGGGCGAAGATCAGCAGCGTGCCCGCGAACCCGAGGAGGAGCCCGCCCAGCCGGACCGGGTGGAGCCCGCGTTCGGTGCCGATGGCGATGCCGATCAGCAGGGACCACAGCGGGGTCGTCGCGTTCAGCACGCCGGCCACCCCGGAGTCGACGGTCTGCTCGCCGATGCTGAACAGGGCGAACGGCAGGGCGTTGCAGAAGAAGGCGGCCACGACGACGTGACCCCAGGTCGCACGGTCACGCGGGAGGCGCCGGCCCGCGGAACGACACCAGACGATCAGGAGGGCCGCGCCCAGCGCGCAGCGGGTGAAGGTGACCTGGGCCGGGGACAGGCCGGTGAGGGCCAGCTTTATCCACAGGAAGGTCGACCCCCACAGCAGGGCGAGCACGCCCATGCGCGCCGACGTCCCGTATCCGCCCCTGAACACTCCGCACCTCCTGTCCGGCCTTCGGGAGTAAACGCTGCCGCAGGCGACTCAACAGGACAAGTGAAAAGAACTGACACACCGTTCAGATTTGCTACATCCTCGGCGGGCTACGGCCGGTTCAGCACGACGTAGCCGTCACGCTCGAACACCTTGCGGTAACCGCTCCGCAGCGCCTCGTCGACCCGCTGCTGCTGCATGCCGTACTCGCCGAACGGATAGGTCCACCGCGCCACGTCGGCCACGATCCAGGGTGCGCCGTGGGCCTGGGGGCCCCACAGCAGGACCGTCGTCCGGGCGGTGAGCGCGGGACCGGCGTTGTTGGCGGCCTCGACGACCACCCCGTCCGGGACCCTGGCCACGGCCTCGCGCGCCGCCGCGACGTGCGGCTCGCCCTCGTAGAAGGCCGGGTCCAGGAGCTTGCCGAGCTCGAAGCGCGGCACGAGGGTGAGGCCGATCACGCAGACCGCGACCGCCCAGTGCGTGATCAGGCGCCGGCCCCGGAACCGTCCGGCGAGCCGGTCCGCCCCGTCCACCCCGGCGCAGACGAGGACGGCGACGATGAAGGCGTTGTAGTGGTGCTCCGGCCCCCACCACTGCGACCGGTCGGCCAGGAACCGCTCCAGGACGAGCGGGACCGCCACCAGCGTCAGCGGCGACAGCAGCGCGGTCAGCGCCATCGGCCACAGCAGGAAGGCCAGGGTGTTGACCTTGACCATCGGGCTGACGAGCTGCGCCAGCGCGGCCATCGGATCACGCAGGAGGGCCAGCGCCACCTGGCCGAGATCCGCGCCCCAGGCGCCGTAGGCCCAGTGGAAACCCGTGGCGCCGGCCCCCGCCGCCGGCATCAGCACGCCGCGGATCATCATGAGCGCGCCCAGCGCGAAGAGGATGACGGCGGCTCCCGCGAGCCGTCGCCGGGTGAGGAACAGATACGTCCCGAAGCCGGCGAGCAGCAGGCCCATGTCCTCCTTGACCAGCAGCAGCCCGGCGGCGGCGAGCACCGCCGGGACCGGCCGGCCGGCGTCGGAGCGCTCGATCATGATCGCACTCAGCAGCGGGACGAAGGCCGCCTCGTGGAAGTCGAACCCGGCGGC
Source organism: Streptosporangium sp. NPDC048886 (assembly GCF_055586905.1). Taxonomy (NCBI): domain Bacteria; kingdom Bacillati; phylum Actinomycetota; class Actinomycetes; order Streptosporangiales; family Streptosporangiaceae; genus Streptosporangium; species Streptosporangium sp. NPDC048886. Next base: position 140,555 of record NZ_JBVJHH010000020.1, on the reverse strand, counting down.
CTGCGCGATCGGCCACGACACCGTGTAGGCCAGCGCGACCAGGTGGGCCGGGCGCGCGCCGAGACGGCGCTCGGCGTAGTGCCAGATGGGGACCGCGGCCAGCGCGAACAGCACCGCCTGGGTGACGATCAGCGTCTGCGGCCCGTCGTGCAGCCAGTACAGCGGGGCCAGCAGGGCCAGGATCGGCGAGAAGTGGTCGGCGAGCTGGAGGAAGTCCATCCCGGCGCCGTACTGCATGCCGACCGAGGGCACGGCGGGCGCCCCGAAACCCGCGTAGCCCCGCACGGCCTGGTCGAAGATGACCAGGTCGAAGACGGTGGCCCGGAAGGTCGCGAGCTTGACCAGGCCGAGCAGCGAGTAGACCGTCGTGGCCAGCGCCACGAGCGCGCCCAGCACCAGCCCGTGCCGACGCCGCCACACGGTCTCCGCAGTGGCGAGGGCTCTCGGGGACGCGGCGCCGCGGGCTCTCAGGGACGACACGGCACCGGACGGAGCGGCGGCGCTCATTCCCTGCGCGTGCCCGTCATCGTCGCGTAGGCGATGACGTTGTCGGTGTAGTGGCCGGTCGTGTGGTCGTAGGTGCCGCCGCAGGTGATCAGGTGGAGCTGGGGGTTGGGCGACTCGCCGTACACCCGCTGCGTCGGGAAGACCGACTTCTCGGCCTGTTCGAGACCTCCCACGGTGAAGACCGCGATGACGCCGTCCTTGCGGTGCACCTCGATGACGTCACCGTTGCGGATCTCGTCGAGGCGGCTGAAGACCGCGCTGCCCGACTTCGTGTCCTTGTGTCCCAGCATGATCGCCGGCCCGGCCTCCCCGGCCGTGGGTCCCGAGCGGTACCAGCCGACCAGGTTGGGGTTGCCGACCGGCGGCACCTCGATCGCGCCCTGCCTGTCGAGCCCCACCGACCTGATCGGCGCGTTGACGCCGAGCCGTTCGATGACCAGGCGGACCGGGGTCGAAGGTTGCATGGCGGGGGCCGCCGGGACGCTCGGCTGCGGCGGCGGCACGGTCGCGGGCGCCTGGAAGTAGGGGTCCGCGGGGGCGGTGGCGTTCATCTGGCTGCGGGGCGGCAGCGTGGTGCGCTGGTCGGCCAGGCCGTACTGCTCGGGCGCCGCCACCATGTAGAGCAGGCCCACCAGCACGGTGATCACCCCGGCGACCCCCGCCAGGATGAGCACCGACCGCAGCACCCGGCCGCCTTCGATCCGGCCGTCGGGCCACTCCTCGTACGGCCGGCCGTACTGCTGGTATCCGGGCTGCGGCGGATAGGGCGGGCGGACCGGCCCCCGCCCGTACGGCGGCACGGGCCCTTGGGGACGCCCCGGCCGCCCCCCGCCCAGGGCGGGGGGCCTCGGCGGCCTGCCGTCAGGCGTCGGGCTGGTCATCCGGCACCCCGGTCAGCCTCTGGCCGCCGTACGGCGCCGCAGCACCAGGCCGCCGACCGCCGCGCCCGCCACCATCAGCGCGCCGCTGATGACGATCATCCGGGCGTCCGGCCCGGCCTCCCCGCCGCCTCCGGTGGAGGCGCCGCCTCCGGGGGTCTCGTCGATCTGCCGGGTCTTGGGGGGCTTGACGGGCTTGGACGTCTTGGTCCTGGTGACGGTGACGACCGGCGCCGGGGTCGGGGTGCTCGTGTTCGTGGGGGTCGGCGTGCCGGTGCCCGTGTTCGTGGGGGTCGGCGTGCCCGTGCCGGTCGAGGTGCCCGACGGCTTGACCGTGATCAGCAGCGCCGCGGCGCTCGCCTCGGCCGAGGCCGTGGACGCGACGTCGCACGCGTAGAGGGTGCCGCCCGTGCCGCCGCCGCCCGGCCCGGAGGCCGGCTCCAGGTAGAGGTCGAAGGAGGCCGGCTGGACCGCGATGACACCGGTCGCAGTCGGGGTCACCGTGATCAGCACGGGGGGCACCTGCAGTTGGGCACCCGCCGTCGCCGCGGCGGCGGCGGCGGTGGCCCCGACCGTCCGGAGCTCGGAGGGGACGATCGAGGGGTTGCTGGTGACGAGCGCGTCACCGTCGATCACGAGGCGGTCGGTCGCGGGGATGGCCGAGGGAGCGGTGAGGAACGGCGAGGCGGCGGGCTGCCGGATCGCCCAGGTCGCCACGACGGCGGAGTTGGGCGTCGGCGCCAGCGGGCCCGTGATGTCCATCTGCAGCTTGTAGGTGACGTTCCCGGTGCCGGCGGAGGAGGCCGTGCAGGTGTAGGTGACGGTCTTCGGGGCTGCCGTCATGGAGGCGATCGCCGGAACAGCGCCGAAGAAGATTCCTCCACCCACTGCTGCGATGGCGGCTGTCTTGACCGCGACGCGGCGGCGCGTCTTGGACTTCAGCACAGTCTCTCTCCATTTCGGAACAGTTGAGCGCTCTGGGCGGGCGTCCACGATTCCAGGCGATGGTCACGGTCCGGCATAGATCCTATGAACAGAGACTGAGATATGCACGTAACTCGGCAAAACGGGCATAAATTCCTCCCCGTCTCACCGCTGCCGGCCGCGGCTGCGGACATCGGCCCCGCGCCGCCCGGGCGTGACGGGCGACTGCCCGCTACCCGCGCGGCGCGCGGACCACCACGGTGGTGATCGGGAGCTCGAACTCGCCGCCGGCCGTCTCGGGGGTGGCGCGCAGGTAGTCGAGGACCCGGGCCATCAGCTCGGCGCGCTCGGTCTCCGGGAGGGTCAGCACGTGGGAGTGGGTGGCGATGGTCGCCGCCATCGACTCCGCGGTCCGGCGCTGGCCGTGCGCGAACTCGGCCCGCTCGCTCGCGCCGAAGTGCGGCCCCCGCGGGAAGGCCACGGCGGGCCGCCACCGTCTGAACGACACCGTGCTGGCCGCCACCCGCTTCAGGCCGCTCACCCACGGGACCCGGTCGTCGTCGAGGTTCCACAGCCCGGCCAGCACCCCGCCCGGCGCCAGGACCCGGGCCATCTCGGGGAGAGCCCGGTCGAGGTCGAACCAGTGCATGGCCTGCCCGACCAGGATCGCGTCGACCGACCCGTCCGCCAGCGGGATCTCCTCCGCCGTGCCGGACAGCGCCCGGACCCCGGGCAGCCGGTCGCGGAGCTGGGCGAGCATGGCCGCGTCGGGCTCCACCGCGACGACGTCGGCGACATGCCGCAGCAGCACCCCGGTCAGCTTCCCGGTGCCGGCGCCCAGGTCGAGGACGCGCAGCGGCGCGCGCTCCCGGACGGGCCCGAGAGCCCACAGCACGGCGTCGTCGGGATAGTCGGGCCGCTCTCTCGCGTACGCGGCCGCCTGGCCGCCGAACGAGGACGCCCGCCGCGCGATGGTCTCGGGGTCGACGCCGTCGAAGGTGGGTGAACCGCTCACCGGCTCACGGTACCCCCGCGGTCCGCGCCGGCGCTCATGGAGTACGGCCGGCCGGCGGCACGTGACCGGCCGCCCGAGGCCAGGGCGAGCACGAGGGCCAGGACGAGGTACGGCACGGCGGACACGGCGAAGATCACGCTGTGCCCGGTCGCCGCGGAAGCGGCGGCATAACAGCCGAAGAAGGCGATACAGGCCACATCTGTGCCCAGCCCGGCCAGCGAGGTCACGGTGGCCCGGGCCGGGCCGGTGATGCGGTCCTGCAGCCGCGCGTCGACCAGCACGGTCGCCATCTGGAAGAGACAGAAGGCGAGCGCGATCACGGCGAAGCCCGCTGGGACCCCGCTGATCGCCCCCGCGCCGAGCGCCAGCGCCCCGGCGGCGAGGATCACCGCGGTCGTCCGGTCGGTGCCACGCCGTCCGGCGGCCGCGAGCAGACCGCCGAGCGCGCCTCCGGCGGAGACGAGGAGCACCAGGAGCGGTACGGCGTACTCGGCGACACCGGTGCCGGCCGCCAGCAGGGGGACGTACTCGTCCAGCGCGCCCCAGAGCGCCGTCACCACGATCACCAGCAGCACCGCCCGCCGTACCGGCTGGCTGGAGCGCATCTCCCGCACGCCGTCCCGCAGGATGCCCGCGTAGGAGCCCGGCGACGACTCCTCCGGCGACGACTCCTCCGGGCTCTGCCCACGGTGTTCGGGGAAGGTCGTCGCCACGGCCGCGCAGAGCGCGCAGGCCAGGACGCTGGCCGCGCCGAGCAGCGGGTAGCCGCCCACCGCCAGCGCGGGGGCGGCCAGCGCCGTGGCCACCATGACGGCGCCGGTGCCGAGCGCGCGGGCACGGCCCATGATCGTGGCGTAGCGGCCGGCGGCGTCCAGACGTTCGAGCTCGGTGTAGACCAGCGCCTCCATGGCGCCCGACTGCAGCGCTCCCGAGGTGCCCCAGAGCACGAAGCCCGCGGCGAACGCCCAGTAAGAGGGGGCGATGACCCACAGGGCGTAGCCCACGGCCGACAGCAGCGGCGCCACGACGAGGAGCAGCCGCCGCGAGACGGCGTCGGCCCACACTCCGGAGGGGACCTCCATCACCAGGGAGGTGACCGACCAGATCACGAACAGCGAGGAGATCTCGGCGGTCGACAGACCGGTGTCGACGAACAGCAGCGCGTAGACCGGGTAGAGCAGGATGAGATCGTCGAGGAAGGTGTAACCGTAGAGCGTCGCGGCCAGGCGCTCCGCGCGCCTGCCCGGTCCACGGAGAAGAGAGATCATCATGAGGTCTTTCTGACGGGGGACTGTGCGGGCTCGGGATGCTCGGCATCTCCGGCGGCCCGCGACAACGGGTCCCCTGTCGACCTCTGGTGATGGATCAATGTCGCCAGGTCATGGAGCCGACTCTACCTCGGGCCCGTCCGCCCGGCCCAGCCCTTTTCCGGCCTCGCCCCACCGAATATCTCTACTTCTAGATAATCCCGTAGTAGAACTATCTTGGTATACTCACCGCATGACCACGAGCGCACCGTCCCGCACCGTCCCGGACCTGAGCATGCTGCTGACGCACACCGGTCACGTGCTGGCGACCCAGATGACGGCGGCCCTGGCCGAGCTCGGGATCACGCCGCGCGGCTACTGCGTCCTGTTCCACGCGATGGAGGCCGAGCGGACGCAGATCCAGCTCGCCGAGATCTCCGACCTCGACAAGACCACGATGGTGGTGACGGTGGACGAGCTGGAGAGGGCCGGACTGGCCGAGCGCCGGCCGTCCAGCACCGACCGCCGGGCCCGCATCATCTCGGTCACCGAGGAGGGCCGGCGGATCGTGGCCGAGGGGACGGAGATCTCCGACCGTGTCCACGCCGACGTGCTCGCGGCGCTCCCGGCCGACGAGCGCGCCCCCTTCGTCGGCGCCCTCGAACGGCTCCTCAACGGGCACCTGGCCACCCCGGTGGTGAGCGAGCGGCCGGTACGGCGGGCCCGCCAGTCGCGGACGTAGATCCGCGAAAACGGCCGCGCACGCGGCCCCGCCGGTCCCGGAGGTAGGCCCGCGGACGCGGGCCCGGGGAAGGCGGCCCGTTCCGGCCGTGCCCGCGAGCCCTCAGGAGGCGCCCCACCCCCCTTCCCCGGGGCGCCGTTCACTTCCCCGGGGCCCGTTTCCCTCGGAGCCCGTTCACGTGGCCGGGGTCTCAGTCCCCCCTCCGTGCCTGCCGCGGCAGCCTGGGCGTTCCGGGCTTGCCCGGGATGCCCCGGTAGACCGTGAGAACGCGGTCCAGGCCGGTCAGCCGGAGCAGCTCGGCCGTCTGGGAGCTGGGCTCGGCAAGGTAGAGGGCGATGCCGCGGGCTCTGGCGCGACGCTGGACGCCGACCAGCGCGGCCAGCCCGGACACGTCGCGGAAGGACACCCTGGACAGGTCGAGGATGAGCGGGCCCACGCTGGACCGCACCGCGCCGATCAGGCGTTCGCGCAGGGAGTGGCTGGTGAAGACGTCGATCTCACCGCACAGCTTGACGACGGTGACGGACGGGCGGACGGGCTGGAGCACCGTTCCGTCGGCCCGGCTCTGAAGAGCGGTCATGGGATCTCCGATCGAAGAAGGAACGAGGCTTCGGCCGGCCTGCGGCGCGCACGCCGCCGCGGACCGGATGGGCGGCAGCGCCCGGGCCGTCATGGGCAGGCGAGGGAAACAGGGCCGGCAGGCCGTCCGCCCTCCTGTGCACGGGCGGCCGGACCACGGGCTCCCGCGCATGGGGATCCGGCCGGGACAGGAGCGTGAACGGCGGTGAGGATGTCGATCGGACGTAGGCGGCCGGCACATGTGACGGCCAGCTCCAGGGCGTCCATGGCCGGGACGCACGCGGTGCCGGACGGGATCACCAGCAGGTCGACGTGATCCATGCCCGCTACGGACAGCCTGATCAGGCGGTGGTCGGCACTCCGTGACGGGCCCACCTCGACCTGGCGGCCACGCGCCGGGATACGGCGCGGGACGCCGTCCCAGACGTCCGCGTGCAGACCCACGCGCAGGACGGTACGGCCCAGCAGCCGATCCACGGCCGCGATGAGGCCGGGCAGCTCCACGCCGGCGTTCCGCGAATACGGCCACCACGCCCCGTCCACGAGACCCCGGTGGCCGGGCACGAGGTCCAGGCTGAGGCGTACCGCGGAGGAGGTGGTCATGGGGACGGCGGCCACAGAGGGCGCGATCCGGGAGAGAAGTTTCGGCGTCATGATCGATCGGCCTGACTCGGACCGGGAAGGACCGAAGTTGTGTATCGCCTAGGGCGACGCCGACCTGAATGCCAACGTGCGGAATGTCCTTGGTCTTCTCAGACTACTCCTCCGGACGGTCTCATCGCCGACATCAGGGAGTCTTCCCTCATCACGCCCGCGTCGGGCACCGGTCGCACGCGGGCGGGAGGCCGCCGGCGTGTGCCCTCCCCGCCCCGGTCGCGGCCGGGGCGAACATCCCGGGCGGCTCCCGCGAGGCCCTGGCGGCGCCGGCCCGAGTGAGGCCGCCGAGCCCTCCGGCCGGCCCGGACGGTCAGTCCCCTCCGAACATGCGGTCTCGCGTCACGCGCGCCACCCCGGGGTTGTCGGCGAACACCCCGTCCACACGGAGCCGGTACAGCCGCTCCAGCCAGCCCGTCACGTCCCCGACGGCCCGGCGGTAGGCCGAGCCGCCGGGACGGCCCCGCCGGTACTCCGCCGGGAGCTTGGCGTTCTCGTCGCGGATCGTCGAGACGTGGACCTGGAGACCGTAGCGGTGGGCGTCCCGGACGAGCGAGGTGGGCGGATCCGTCCTCCCGTCGGGTCCGACCGGCACGATCCGCGTGGTGGTCACGCCGATGCCGTCGGCGTAGGCGGCGATCTGCCGCAGCCCTTCCGAAGTGACGAGCTCGTCGCAGGTGGGAGCGTTGTCGACGGCGAGCAGATCGTACGGCGCGCTGTTGCCCGATCCGACGAGCTGGATCAGCCGCAGCCGCGTGAGGGCCCGGAGCCGCTTGAGGTTGCCCGTCTCGAAGGACTGGATGAACACCGGGTCGCACGCCTCGTCCCAGCCGTACCGCCGGAGGACCTCCAGCAGCGGCTCCTCGATCGGCAGCCCGATCGAGGCGAAGTAGGTCGGATATTTGATCTCGGGGTAGATGCCCACACCGTGTTTCTGCGCGAGCTTGACGATCTCCTCCAATGTCGGGATCTGCGCCTGCCCGTCGTATGCCGCGTTGCCCGGCCGCCGCTTGGGGAAGCGCTCCCTGGCGCGGAGGGTGCGCAGCTCGGCGAGGGTGAAGTCCTCGGTGAACCAGCCGGTCACCTGGCCACCGTTGATGGTCTTGGTCGTCCTGCGGGCGGCGAACTCGGGGTGGTCGGCGACGTCGGTGGTCGCCGAGAGCTCGTTCTCGTGCCGGGAGACCAGCACGTGGTCCTTGGTGGAGACCAGGTCCGGCTCGATGTAGTCGGCGCCCATCTGGATGGCGACCTCGTAGGACAGGAGCGTGTGCTCGGGCCGGAAGGCGCTGGCTCCGCGGTGCGCGACGACGATCGGCGTCCGGGCGCCGCGCCCGTGCCGGGCGGACGCGCCCGCGGACCGGCCGGGGGTGGGCACCACCGGTTTCGGGGGCCGGGCCCTGCGGGCGGAGCGGGCCGTACCGGCGGACCGGACCCCCTTTGACGACCGTGCCGACCCCGTCGACCTTGACGACCGGACCGCGCCCGCCGACCGGACCGAGGCCGCCGACCGCGGCGCGCGCGCGGACCGGACCGCCCCCGACGACCGGGCCAAGCTCACCGGCTCGACCAGGGTCACGCGCCGCATCGGGCCCGCGGGCTGAGCCGTCCCCGCGTGGCGGACCGGGCTCGCGGCCTGAACCAGGCTCACGGCCTGAACCGGGCTCATGGGGCGGGTAGGGCCGGCCGGTCGAGCCGGGCCTGCGGGGTGGAGGGCGAGGAGCGTCACTCCTCCTACGAGCACGGCGAGGACATTGAGCGACATTTTCCCGACCACCCGGGTACACCCCCACGTTCCTACTTCGCGGGGGGCACACTGGTACAAACAGTTCTACCCTGAGCGGCCGAACGGCTAACGATCGGCCGAGCCGGGAAGGCCCGGCGGGCTACCGCTCCCGGATCAGCGTGAGCCCCTCCACGCCGGGCAGGATCAGGCACGCGTGCGAGGCGCCGTCCGGCCGCGGGCCGTGGGCGAACCCGATGGAGAACACCTCCGCCGACAGCGGCCCCCGTCCGCCCGGGCGCGTGCGGAGCCGTACGGCGGGCGGGGATTTCCCCTTCTGTCGGACCCTGAGCGGCAAAACCCCACAATGCCGGGTCCAAGGACCCTTCCGGTAACGCCGACAGAGGCGCAGTCTTGAATGGGAGGTGTTGGTAATGGAATCAAAGGAATGGACTGTACAGATATTCATCAGCGAGGACGACGCCGACGCCGTCACCACCGCCAAGGCCGTGCTGATGACGGCGGACGGCAGGAAACGGGAATGCGTCGCATACGCCCGACGTAACCCGGATGACCAGCCTGTTCCGTCGATCGGCGACGAGCTGGCCGCCGGACGCGCCCTGTCCGACCTGGCCGGCAAGCTGATGCGGGAAGGCGCGGAGGACGTCGCCCAGATGGCGGGGCACGCGCCCAGAGCATGGTGAGCCCTCGCCCGTCCCAGGGCCCCCGCCGGCTCCGGCGGGGGCCCTGACCCGGCCTCGGGACGGACGGGACCGCCAGGCCCGTCTCATCGCCCGGAGTTCTGGATCAGCACGCCGAGGCCGTCGAGCATCGCCCGCAGGCCGAGCTCGAAGATCGCGTCGAGATCGAGGTCGTAACCGTCCTCCAGGTCCGCGACGACCCTGGAGAACGTCGGCAGAGCCCCCGAGGCGAGTTGCCCGGAGAGGACGGGCTCCTGGGTGTCCATCCATTCGTCTCCGGTGACGCCGGTGTCCGCTTCGGCCTGGGCCTCCGACTCCAGGTTCACGGCGATTCCCCGGACGTAGCTGTAGAGCAGGACGTGCACGTTGAGTATGGTCTCCGCGTCGAGGCCGAGGCCGTCCACCGCGCTCATCGTCCATTCGGCGTAGGCCATCAGGTTGGGCAGCGGCAGCGGCCGGGTCACCGAGCCGACCTGCGCCAGCCACGGGTGCCGCCGGTAGGTGGACCACAGCAGCCGCGCCACCAGTTCGAGACGCGCCCGCCACCCCGTGGGCGGTTCCTCCGGGTACCGGATCTCACCGCACGCCGCGTCGGTCATCAGCAGGACGAGATCTTCCTTGTCCCGTATGTGGCGGTACAGCGACATGGTGGCGACATCGAGCTTGGCCGCGACGCCGCGCATGGACAGGGCGTCCAGCCCCTCGGTGTCGGCGATGCCGATCGCGGCGCGGGCGATGCGCTCCCGGGTCAGCCCCTGATCGGGATCGTGGGCCGTACGGCGCGGGCCGGCCGGCCGGGACGGCGCCGGACGGGGCGCGGAGCGCGGCCCGGATCCGGGATGCGATTCGGCCCCGGACCCGGGCTGCGATCCGGGCCCGGACCTGGGCTGCGGCCCGGGCGGGGGCTCGCGGCGCGGCCCGGGCGGGGATCCGGGACCGGCCACCACGGTGCCGACGCGGGGCACCGCCTGCACGGCTCCCTCCTGGCGCAGGACGGTCAGGGCCTTGGTGGCGGTCGCGATCGCCACGCCCCACTCCCGGGCGACCTGCCGGGTCGAGGGCACCCGGTCGCCGGCACGGAGCTCACCGGCCGCGATGCGGCGGCGGATCTCGGTGACGATCCTCAGGTAGGGGGGATCAGGCTGGGCAGCGGGCCGGTTCACGATCGCCTTCCGTCCGGTGGAGCGGCCTGTACTAGTACAGGCGGACCTGCCCCGAGGGTAGCGGAACCCCTCGATGACCAGGTACAGCGCCGGCCCGGCGGATCACCACGGACGGACGCCCTACTCACTGTACTAGTGCAGAGCTTCCCGGGAATTCTCGGAAAGCCCGTGCTCAACAGCCATGTCGGGTTGCCTAACCGCATGCGTACGTCGTACATTCAACTGTGTACGGCGTAGCCGGCGGGGCCGTCACCGGCCGGCCGGATCCCCCTCCCCTCGACATCCGCCAGGAGCCCCCATGAGAGACCACGACATCCTCATTTCCGGTGCGAGCGTCGCCGGGCCCGCGCTGGCCTACTGGCTGCGCCGCCACGGCTTCAACCCCACCGTCGTGGAGAAGGCCCCCCGGCTCCGCCCCGGAGGTCAGGCGGTCGACATCCGCGGCGCGGCGCTCGGCGTCGTCGAGCGGATGGGGCTGCTGGCCGACATCCGGCGGATGGACGCCGCGATGCGCGGGATGTCCTTCGTCGACAGCACCGGCGAGGTGCTGCACAGCACCACCGAGGAGACCCTGACCGGCGGCGAGGTCGGCAGTGAGGACGTGGAGATCCTCCGCGACGACCTGGCCGGCATCCTCTACGAGGCCACCCGTGACGGCGTCGAATACCTCTTCGGCGACTCGATCACCTCCCTCGCGCAGGACGACGACGGGGTGCGGGTCACCTTCGAGCGGGGCGCACCGCGCACTTTCGGACTCGTCGTCGGCGCCGACGGCCTGCACTCCAACGTGCGCGCGCTGGCCTTCGGCGAGGAGTCCCGGTTCATCCGCCACCTGGACACCTACCTGTCGGTCTTCACCACCGACAACTTCCTGGATCTGGACCACTGGCAGGTGTTCCACCGGACCCCGGGGAAGATGTCCGGCCTCTACAGCGCGCGGAACAACACCGAGGCCAGGGCGGTCCTCGGTTTCGAGTCGCCACGGCTGGACTACGACTACCGCGACATCACCCGGCACAAGCAGATCGTGGCCGAGCGCTTCGCCGACGACGGCTGGGAGACCGCCAGGCTGCTGAAGGCCATGTGGGAGGCGCCCGACTTCCACTTCGACTCCATGAGCCAGATCCGCATGGACAACTGGTCCGACGGACGGGTCTCACTGGTCGGGGACGCGGGTTACTGCGGCTCTCCGCTGTCGGGTCAGGGCACGACCCTCGCCCTGGTCGGCGCCTACGTCCTGGCCGGAGAGCTCATGGCGGCGGGCGGGGACCACCGGGTGGGGCTGGCCCGCTACGAGGAGGAGATGCGGGACTTCGCCGCGCTGAACCAGGATTTCGCACTGCGGGTGAGCGAGTGGCAGAAGGACCAGAGCCGTCCGATGCCGGACATCCGGGAGCTGTCCAACGCCATCACGCTCAAGGACTACCGGAGCTGACGGGCACGGCCCGCCCCGGGGCGCGCCCGTGCGAGGCCGGTGGACCCGGCCTCGCACGCGACCCGGCGGTACGGCCAGGCCGAAGGTACGGCCGGGCCCTCCTGGATACCTCTGTTGTCCTCCGGCCGCCGATCGCCGGATCGCCGGATCGCCGGATCGCCGGATCAACGTCGCCCGATCACCTTGCGGCCGGTCCGCCGCCTGCCTGTCCGCTGCTTGCCTGTCCGCCGCCTACTTGTCCGCCGCCTACTTGTCCGCTGCTTGCCTGTCCGCCGCCGGCCGGTCCGGGCTGGTCCGGTGCCATCCCGGGGCGGATGATCTGGACGTCGGGCGTTCCCTGCCTGGGGTGCCCGCCCAACCACTCACCCAGCCGCTTGGCGCTCCAGCCTCGGGGCCGCTCGGTCTCCCAGCCCCCCCGCCGGTCCACGCCCGCTCCCCGGTAGCGCCGGGGACCCGGGCCGTCGGCCCGCTCGCCCCTCAGGTCTCGGTACCGCCGGGGACCCGGGCCGTCGGGCCGGCCGAGTCCGGGGTCGCGGTACCGCCGGGAATCCGAGCCGCCCGGCCGGCCGAGTCCCGGATCACGGTAGCGTCCGGGTCCCAGGCCGTCGGCCCGCTCGCCCCTGAGTCCCCGGTGCCGCCGGATCGTCCCCTCCTCCGACTGCCTGGCGGCCGGCCCTCCGTACGCCGGTCCCCGATACCGCCGGGGATCCAGGCCGTCAGGCCGCTCGACGCCCGGCCCCCGGTAGCGCCGGGGCATCAGCCCGTCGGGCCGCTCGGTCCTCGATCCCCGGTAGTGCCTGGGCATCAGCCCCTCGGGCCGCTCGGCCCTCGATCCCCGATACCGCCGGGGATCCAGGCCGTCAGGCCGCTCGACGCCCGGCCCCCGGTAGTGCCTGGGCATCAGCCCATCGGGCCGCTCGGCCCGATGCCCCCGGTAGTGCCGGGACCGCGGCCCGTCAGGCCGCCCGAACGCCCGGCCCCGGTGCCGGCCGGCGGGCGGTTCCGGCTGCCTGACCGTCCAGGCCACATGCCGCTTGGGGGTCGAGTTCCCCGGCCGCTTGACCACCCAGCTCGGGGACCGGTTGGACGTCGGCTTCGAATGCTGGACGGCGCCGATCGCCGCCACCCCTATGAGTACGGCCAGCACACCGGCCCGTACGACGCTCATCTGCGCACACCCCCGCTTTCCGATCTGTCGGGGGGTCCGCTTGTACAGAGATCTCTCTACCCGGTTGGCCGGGCAGATAACGATCATAGATCAGAGCCGCCCAGGTCATCGAGCACCGCGCTCGCGTCTCGACCAGCGGGTACGCGCTCCGTAGAACGGTCCCGCCCGGCCCGCGCCGGCATCGCCGGAGCCTTCGCCGCCCGGCTCGCCCCGGCCCGTCCGGCACAAGAGGCCATATGGGACAAGAATTGACCTAGATGAACCCTAGAGTCGGTAACACGTTCCGGCACCACGACGCAGGAGGCAGGCTCATGTCCGTCAAGGCGATTCCCGAGGGCTACACCACAGTGACGCCGTGGATCATCTCCCGAGACACCGCCGCGGTCATCGACTACGTGACGGAGGCGTTCGGCGCCGAGGAGATCGCCCGGGTCATCGACGCCCGCGGGGTCATCGGTCACGCGGAGGTCCGGATCGGCGACGCGATCGTGATGCTGTTCGACGGCCATCCGGACTGGCCGGCGACGCCGGCCTTCCTCCGCCTGTACGTCGAGGACGCCCACGCCGTTCATCGGCAGGCCGTCGCGGCCGGCGGCACGTCGATCACGGAGGTCACGCACCTGTTCTTCGGCGACCTCGTCGGACGCGTGCGCGACCCGTTCGGCAACGTGTGGTGGATCCAGACCCGCGTCGAGGACGTGAGCCCGGAGGAGATGGAGCGGCGCCTCAGCGATCCGGGGTTCACCAAGGCGATGGAGTACCTGCAGCGCCCGGACACCGAGCTCTTCCCCCGCGGGGCCCACGAGCCCAGCCGCTGAGCATCCGCCCCGCTCCGCCGGAGACGGCGTCGGCCTCCGGCGGAGCCGTGTCAGGCACGCGGCAGGCGGGGCGTGCGGCGGAAATAGTCGTTCGCCGCCGGGGCGAACATCATCGCCATGGCACCCAGGACGGCCACGAGGTGCACGATCCGGCTCCCGGCGAACACGAACGACATCGCGTCGGCCTCCGCGACGGCCTGACCGAGCGAGTTCCCGTCGAGCAGCCACCGGATCGGCTCGATCACCAGGGAGATGGTGCCGAAGACGCCGAGGGTCAGGGCGAGGGCGATACGGGCCCAGCCACGGCCCTGCCGCAGGCGGACGGCCATGAAGATCGCCACCGCGAAGACCGCCAGCCGGAACCCCAGCCCCCCGGCGAGATCGGCGAACGACGCCGACCCGCTGACCAGCGCGCCGGTGACGGCCAGGGCGGCTTCGAAGGCGCCGGCGCCGACGGCGGTGAACCAGAGCGCCGAGGCGGTCTTGACGGCCGCCGGGACGGCCGGCGGGCTGTTCAGGGTCTGCGGTGCGTACTGCTGCGCTGCCATGGAAGGCACCTCCGGAGGGGGGATCGGGTATGCCCAGAGTCTTTCTCGCGCGGCGGGCCGGGACATGCCCGCCCGCACCCTGATCCTGAGTAGGGAGGGCCCTACCGGCGATCCGGGGCCGGGGGCGCCTCAGTCGCCCATGACCCTGAGCCCGACGACACCGGCCAGGATCAGGCCCAGGCAGGCCAGGCGGAGGGGGGAGGCGCTCTCGCCCAGGACGAGGATGCCGGCCGACGCCACGCCCAGCGCGCCGAGCCCCACCCAGACCGCGTAGGCGGTGCCCATCGGCAGGGCGCGGAGGGCGAAGGTGAGCATCGCGAAGCTGAGCGCCGCGGCCGCCACGCCGATGACCGCCGGCCACGGCCTGGTGAAACCGTCCGAGCGCTCCAGCGCCGTGGCCCACACGACCTCCAGCAGCGCGGCCCCCACGAGCAGCAGCCAGGCCACGGCGGTTACGCGGTCGCGCCGGCGTCGACGGTGACGGACGCGCCGGTGATGTTGCGGCCGCCCTCTCCCACCAGGTGCGCGACGGTGGCGGCGATGTCGTCGGGGCTGCAGTAGCGGTCCAGCGCCGTGTAGCCGCGCTCCTCGTCGGCTCCGGGACCGTCGGCGGGGTTCATCTCCGTGTCGGTCGAGCCGGGGTGGACGAGGTTGGCGGTGATGCCGCGAGGGCCGAGGTCGCGCGCCAGTCCTTTGGTGAGGCCGATCAGCGCCGACTTGCTCATCGCGTAGAGCGTCCAGCCCGGATAGGGCACCCGCTCGGCCAGGCTGCTGCCGATGGTGACGATCCTGCCTCCCGCGGTCATATGGCGGGCGGCGGCCTGGGCGAGCAGGAAGGACGCGCGCGCGTGGATCGCCAGCGTCCGGTCGACCTCCTCCGGTGTCACCTCCTCCAGCGGCCCGTAGGGGGCTATGCCGGCGTTGTTGACGAGGATGTCGAGCCGTCCCAGCTCCGCGACGGTGCGTTCGACCGCGCCGGCCAGCGCGGCGGCGTCGGCGGCCTGGGCGGCGACGGCGACGCCGCGGGCGCCTACGGCTTCGATCTCCTTGACCACCGCGGCGGCGCGGTGGGCCGCGCTCGCGTACGTGATGGCCACGTCCGTGCCGTCCGCCGCCAGGCGCCGGGCGATCGCGGCTCCGATCCCGCGGCTCCCACCCGTGACGAGTGCGACTTTGCCTGTCATGCCTGCCTCCACCTGACCGGATAAACGGAACTGATTCCGCTTAAATCTAAACGGAACCAGTTCCGCTTAGCAAGCAAGAAGCGGAACTCGTACTGACGGGATCAGCGTGACCAGGGGAAGGCGGCACGCAGTGCGGATCGGTTGACGATGAACGCGGCTGGTACGAGGGTGGGGGCACCCGCGATCTGCATCGCGACGGACCGCGGCGGGAGGGCACCGGGGATGCCGTCGATGGCGATCTTCGGGCTGTCCCAGCCGGCGCCGGCACGGCACTGACCGAACCGCGTGACCCGGTCAGGGGGATCAGCCCAACGGCACCGTGGAGATCACCAGCCCGGCGGGCGGTCCGACCCGCGTGAGGATGATGCTGCCATGCGAATCGTCGTAGCCGAAGACCTCTACCTCCTGGGCGACGGGATGGTCCGCCTCCTTCAGGCGTACGGGCACGAGGTCGTGGCGACGGCCACCACCGGTGGGGGGACCGCCGCGTCCTCGGCGTCCTCACCTACCTGAACAAGCCCTGATGCGCCCGACCCGCGGATACGGGTGGGCCTTGGAGGAGGGGGCGCCACGCGGGTCGGGATCCGGCCGGAGCCGGAGAGGGCCGCACGCCGTGCCGTGACCTCGAGGGGGCCACGTGACCGGCCCCCAGTCACTCGCAACCGCGCTCAAAGCGGAGGGGCGGAGACTACCGACCCATGCGGGTTCCAGTCATACTCCAGCACAGCTTGGTCGAATGCGGGGCCGCCTGCCTCGCGATGGTCCTCGGCGCCCACGGGCACCACACCTCCGTGCGCGCCCTGGCCGAGGAGATGGGCGTGGGCCGGGACGGCGTCAGCGCGCTCACCCTGGTACGCGTCGCGCGGGCGCGCGGGCTGACCACCCGGGCGCTCTCCCTGCCCGCGGCGCACATATCCGAGATCCCCCTGCCGGCCGTGGCCCACTGGCGGGCGAGACACTTCGTGGTGGTGGAGCGGGCGGCCGGGGACCGGATCACGATCGTCGATCCGGGGATCGGAAGGCTGAGGCTCTCCCGGGAGGAGTTCGCGCGGGACTTCAGCGGCGTGGTCCTCACCTTCGCCCCCGGCCCGGACTTCCAGCGGGGACATCTCGGCGAGCGGCGATCCTGGTGGTCGCGCTACGCCCGCGTCAGCGTGCTGAACCATCGGGGCATCCTGGCCGTCCTGGTGCTGCTCAGCCTCATCCTGCAAGGGCTCGGGCTCGTCCTGCCCACCGCCACCGAGAGCGTCGTGGACCGGGTGCTGGGGCGCGGGGAGATCGGCCTGCTGCCCCTGCTGGGACTGGCCGCGGCCGTGGCGGCGCTGGCCTACCTCGCCGCCGGAGGGCTGCGGGCCTGGGCGCTGGCCGTGCTGCGGGCCCGGGCCGACACCGCCCTACTCGACGACCTGGCCAGGCGGCTGCTCGCCCTGCCGTTCCGCTTCTTCGCCCACCGGGGCTCGGCGGACCTGGTCTCGCGGATCACCGGAGCCGTCGTGCTGCGGGACATCTTCACCGGCCAGGTGCTGTCCACCCTGCTCGACGCGCCGCTGGCCGTCGGCTATCTCGTCGCGATCACCGTACGGTCGCCGCTGCTCGGCGGGGTGCTCGTCGTCCTGGCCGCGGCCCAGCTCCTCGTGCTCCTCGTCACCCGGCAGCGGATCCGCGACCTGGTCCACCGCGAGCACGAGGCGCGCAACGAGGCGCAGGGACAGCTCGTCGAGTCCGTCAAGGGCATCGAGACGATCAAGTCGTCCGGAGCGGAGTCCCAGGTTCTGGAGCGCTGGACGCGTCTGCTGGACATCCAGACGCAGCAGGCGCGGCGGAGCTCGTTCGCCCAGAGCATGCAGGACACCGCGCTGGGGGCGCTGAGGTTCGGCGCCCCGCTGGCGCTGCTGTGGGCCGGTGCGTGGCAGGTGGTGGAGCACCGGCTCACCGTCGGCGCCATGCTCGGCGTGCTGGCCCTGGCCGCCGCCGCCCTGGCGCCGCTGGCCTCGTTGACCGGCAGCCTGCGGAGCCTCCAGCTCGCCCGCGCCCAGGCCGAGCGGCTCGCCGACATCTGGGAGACCGCCCCGGAGTCCGGCCCCGGCGCCCCGGCCGGTGACGAGGGCGCGGTCACGGAATCCTCCTCCCCGGCCGGACCCGGCGGCGGAGCACGGCGGAGCGGGATCGAGATGAGGGCGGTCGGCTTCCGGTACGCCCCCGAAAGCCCGTGGATCGTCCGTGGGATCGATCTGCGCGTCGTCCCCGGGCAGAAGGTCGCGCTGGTCGGGAGGTCCGGGTCCGGCAAGACCACCCTCGCCCGGCTCCTGCTGGGGCTGTTCCCGCCGGTCGAGGGCGAGATCCTCTACGACGGGGTGCCGGTGTCCCGCCTGGACCCGGGACGGCTACGGCGCCGCTTCGGGGTGGTCACCCAGGAGCCCGCCCTGTTCACCGGCTCGATCGCGGACAACATCGCCCTGGGAAGCTCCACCGTCTCCCCCGGCCAGGTGGAGGAGGCCGCCCGGCTGGCCTGCGTCCACGACGACATCGCCGCCATGCCCCTCGGCTACCACACCCTGCTGACCGAGGGCGGGGGCCTGTCCGGCGGCCAGCGCCAGCGCATCGCCCTGGCCAGAGCGATACTGGCCCG
Source organism: Streptosporangium sp. NPDC048886 (assembly GCF_055586905.1). Classification (NCBI taxonomy): domain Bacteria; kingdom Bacillati; phylum Actinomycetota; class Actinomycetes; order Streptosporangiales; family Streptosporangiaceae; genus Streptosporangium; species Streptosporangium sp. NPDC048886. The sequence goes on along the minus strand of NZ_JBVJHH010000020.1, from coordinate 122,643 downwards.
GCCGGAGATCCTGCTGCTGGATGAGGCCACCAGCCATCTCGACACCGACACCGAGGCGGCGCTGAGCGCGAACCTCGGCACCCTCCCCCAGACGCGCATCGTGATCGCCCACCGGCTGAGCACGATCAGGGACGCCGACCTGATCCTGGCACTGGACGGCGGCCGGATCGTCGAGAGCGGCACCCACGACGCGCTGATCCGCTCCGGCGGCCTGTACGCGCGCCTGGCCCGGGCGCAGCTCCCGGCGGGCTCCCGGTGAGCCCCGTGCCCGCCGGGAGAGACGTGACAGCGGGTCCGCAGTCATCCCCAAGTCACCCGCAGTCGTCCTCAAGTCACCTACAAGACGAGATCCGCATGATTGGTCACGAGATCGCTTTTCCACAGCGACAAGGAGAGGAGGAACGTTCCATGAACGCGGCATCACGTACCGAGCTCGGGGACATCACGCCGGTCGGCGCCGAGCTCGACGAGAGCGCGCTGAGCGGCATCAGCGGCGGCCAGAAGGTCGAAATCACCACGGGGTGGGAGGCCGACCCGCCCGGCATCTGCGGCAGTGACTGAGTAGTCGCGCCCAGCCGCCGTCCCGCCAGCCGGGACGGCGGCGACGGCCGGCGGTCACCGGGCGCGGGGACGCGCGCCGTCCCCGCGTCCGGTGACCCGCCGCCCCCGAGTCCGGAGAAACCCGTTCTCCCCGGCGGTCCGTCGCCTGCGCGCAGGCTCCCGCTCTCCAAGGAGATCCGTGTCACCCCCGCATGTCCTCGTCCTCACCGGTGAGGCCGACCCGCACGCCGACCACATCCGTCACCTGCTGGCCGGACGCGGCGCCCGGACCACCGTCTTCGACAACCGGGACTATCTCACCCGGGCCCACGTGGAGCTGGCGTACACCGCCCGTGGACTCACCCGGCGGCTGCTGCACACCGAGTCCGGCACTCTCGACCTGGACACGCTGACCGCGCTGTGGTGGCGGCGCCCGACGCCGCCCGAGGCGCATCCGGCGCTCACCGACCCGTCGGTGGCCGCCTACGCCGCGCAGGAGAGCGTGAACCTGATCACCGACCTCTGGGAACATCTGCCGTGCCGTACGGTGCCCGCGCGGGAGTCGGTGTTCCGGCGCGCCGCGCACAAGCCGTCCCAGCTCATGCTGGCCGCCGAGCTCGGGTTCGAGATCCCGGAGACCCTGATCGCGACCCAGGCGGACGCCCTGTGGGACTTTCACAACCGCCATGACGGTCACATCGTCACCAAGCCCATGGGCAAGCCCTGGGTGGGGAACCTCACGGGGGGCCACACGGTCACCCGGCACTGCGAGTTCGTCTCGGCCCGTGATCTGGCCTACGCCGAGGCACTGCGGTTCTGCCCGGTCATCGCGCAGCAGTACGTGCCGAAACGGCTGGAACTGCGGGTCACCGTCGTCGGCCGGCGGGTGTTCGCGGCCGAGATCCACTCCCAGGAGAGCAACCGGTCGAGGGTGGACTGGCGCCTGTACGACATCGAGGTGACCCCGTACGGCGTGCACCGGCTTCCGGACGAGGTCGCTCAGCGGTGCCTGGCGATGACGGACCGTCTCGGGCTCGACTTCGGAGCGTTCGACCTGGTCCTGACCCCGGACGGCCGGTATGTGTTCCTGGAGATCAACCCCAACGGCCAGTGGTTGTGGATCGAGGAGCTGACCGGCCTGCCGATCAGCGAGGCCCTCTGCGACCTGCTGCTGGAAGGAGCCTGACGTGTCCCCGATCGTGCCCCCCGACCTCCTCGGCGACGCCCTGGAATGGCTGCGCGGGCTGGACGGCGTGCGCCCGGAGCGCGCCGACGAGCGGCTTTCGGAGCTGCGCGCGCGCCATCCGGAGGTGAGGATGCGGCTGCTGTGGCAGCGTGAGGCCGCCACCGACGACTACCACTACGATCTGCTGCTCCCCTCACCCGAGGGGAGCGTCTCGCTGGCTTTCGCGCCGGACCGGGCGATCCCCTGGCCGCTGCGGGGCGGGCAGCGCTCCGGTGAGCAGCTCGTCCTGCGCGTCAACGGCGTCGACATGACGATGGAGCGGGTCGTCTCGGTCCTCGACGTGCTGTGGGACGATGTCGCGCTCGCCCGGCGCCTGGTGAACTCCGCCCTGGTCGAGCAGGCTGTGGACGTCCGCGACCAGAATCTCCCCGCCGACCGGCTCCAGGAGGCCATGGACGCCTTCCGCCGGGCGCGGGGGCTGCTGACCGCACAGGCGGTGCGGGAGTGGATGGCCGAGCGCGGCCTCAGCCACGCCCGCCTGGAGGAGATCGTGGCGCGCGAGGCGGCGGTGGCGGCCCTGCGCCGGGACGTGGTCAAGGGACGGGTGGAGGACTTCTTCGCCGCCCACCGCGCGGAGTTCGACCGGCTGCGCGTGGTCAGGCTGCGCTACGCAGACCCCGGCCGCGCCGACGCCGCCGCCGCGCTCCTGCGGGCCGGGGCCGTGCCGCCTGACGGGCCTGACGGGGTGGAGAAGGACGCCGACCCCGTCGCGTTGGCGGTCGAGGAGGTGCTGGCGGGCGTGGCCACCTGCCGGATGGAGGCGAACAACAGGGACGGCCTGGTCGCGCTCTTCGGCGCCCCGGCGGCGGACGCGCGGGCCGGCCAGGTGCTCGGGCCCGCGCGGCTCCCGGACGGCGGCTTCTGCGTCGCGCACGTGCTGGCCGTGGAGCCGGCGGCACTCGACGAGGTGACCCGCGGGCTCGTCGAGCGGCGGATCTTCGACGACTGGCTGGCGGAGCAGCGACGGAACGCCCACGTGGAGTGGTTCTGGGGCAGCCGGGCCCGCACCGACGAGCTCACCGCCGCCCTGCGGACCTGACACGGAACCCGCCGGGAACGTCCCACGCGGAGAACGTCGCGGCCGAGGAAGTCAGGCGGAGGAAGTCAGGCCGAGAACGTCAGGCGGAGGAAGTCAGGCCGAGAACGTCGAGGCCGAGGAAGCGGAGGGCGTTCCGTTAGGCTGGCCCGGTGTGGCGAAGGACGCGGTCGTGAACGCGCCGCCCCCCGAGAACGGCGCACGCAGGAGAGACGCGCCGATCTCCGGGAGCGGTCCGCGCCGGAGGGAGGCGGCGGCTCCCGGAGAAGACCCGCGCGCGAGGGAGGCGACTCCCGGGAACGGTCCGCGCGCGAGAGCAGCGGCCCCCGGGAGCGATCCATACGAGGTGGACGCGCCGCCCTCCGGGAAAGGCCCGCGGGAGAGGGCCGACGCCGCACGCAACCGGGCGCGGATCCTCGCCGCGGCCGCCCGGATCGTGGCCGCCCACGGCGTCGAGGGGCTGGCGATGGCGGACGTGGCCGCCGCGGCGGGAGTCGGCGTCGGCACCCTCTACCGCCGCTTCGGCGACCGCTCCGGGCTGGCGTACGCGCTCATCGACGAGCGGGAACGGGAGTTCCAGGCGGCGTTCATCGAAGGACCGGCGCCGCTGGGACCAGGCGCCCCCGGGACCGCCCGCATCCGCGCCTTCCTGCACGCCCTGGTCGACCGTACGGTGGCCCAGCTCGACCTGCTGGTCATGGCGGAGACCGCGAGCCCCCTCGCCCGCTTCGGCGCCGCCTACGATCTCCACCACAGCCACCTCGCGATGCTCATCGCGCAGGTGAAGCCGGGCGGCGACGCCTACTTCCTGGCCGACGCCCTGCTGGCGCCGCTGGCCGCCCCGCTGCTGGCCCACCGGCTCCGCACCGGCGGGGTGACCGTCGAGCGGGTCAAGGCCGGGCTCGACGACCTGCTCTCCGGGTTCGAGGCCGGACCGGCGGGCTGAAGCCCGGGGCCGAGGCCGGACCGGCGGGCTGAAGCGCCGCGCGACCGGCCCCGGCGCCCGGCGGACCGCGCCGGACGCGCGGCTCCAGCCGGCGTGGCCGAGCGGCGCTAGCCGGCGTGGCCGAGCGGCGGGAACGCCTCGCGCGCCTCCAGCAGCTCCTCCCAGTGCTCCTGTGCCCAGTCGCACATCACGGTCATCGGCCCGAGGATGCTGCGGCCGAGCGGGGTCAGCCCGTATTCGACCCGCCGCACGGGCTCGTCATGGGTCGTGCGGGTGATGAGGCCATCCCGTTCGAGCGCCCGGAGCGACTGCGTGAGCACCTTCGCGGTGATGCCGCGCAGAGGGACCCGGAGCTCCGAGAAGCGCCGCGGCCCGTGTTCGAGGCAGCGGATGATCATCCCTGCCCATTTGTCACCGACGCGGAAGGGCGAGAGAGCGGACGGGCAGAGCTCGTCGAACATGTCCGGATCAAGCGGTTGTCTCACGATCTCACGGTAGCCGGTATCCCGGCGGTAACCACGTGTCCGGCTACCGTCCGGGGCAGCGGTCGGCGACCAGGCCCGGCCCCGGGACGTGAGGCGGACTGATGAGCGAGATCATTGTTTTCGGCGCGGGCGGCAGGGCCGGGCGGACGGCCGTCGCGGAGGCTCTGCGGCGTGGTCACCGGGTCACCGCGGTCGTGCGCGACCCGGCCGGGCACGGCGATCTGGCCACGGACGGCGTGCGCGTCGTCGCCGGCGACGTCACCGACGCGGACGGCGTCGCCCGGCTCGCCGAGGGGCACGGCGCCGCGATCAACTCCGCCGCCGACCTGGGCTCGCAGCCCGACGCCTTCTTCCCCGCCGCCTCCCGCGCGCTGCTCGACGGGCTGGCGCGGGCCGGGATGGACCGGCTGGTGGCGGTCGGCCTGGCGTCGGGGCTGAAGACCGGGTCCGGAACGCTCCTGATGGACACGCCCGGCTACCCGCAGGAGTACCGCGGCTTCTATCTGGGGCACGCGGCCGGGACCGAAGTGCTGCGCACCGCGACCACCGCGCTCGACTGGGTGGTCCTCAGCCCGGCGGGCGACTTCGACCACGGCGGTGCCCGCACCGGCCGCTACCGGCCGGCCGCGGGCGATGCGGCCAGCAGGATCTCCTACGCCGACTTCGCGATCGCGCTGCTCGACGAGATCGACACCCCGCGGCACCACCGCACGCACCTCGGTGTCGAGGAGGGCTGAGGAGCGGGCCCCGAGGAGGGCCGGTGGAGGCGGAGGAGGACCCGACGGCCCTCGCCGCCCTGGTCCCGGCCGCGGGGACCCCGGCGCTCGCCGCCGCCGTGGCGACGCCCTCCGCCGCCGTGCGGACCGAGGTGCCGCCGATCGACAGCGCGGCGCTGGAGCGGAGCATCGCCGGGCTGCCCGCCCCCGACGCCACCGCGGCGGAGGTCAGGGTGGGCGGCTCGAAGGGCTCGTGGCACGGGGTCACGGGGGTGACCGATCTGCGCACCGAGCGGCCGGCGAAGGAGGGGGCCCGGTTCCGGGCAGGCAGCGTGACCAAGATCTTCACCGTCGCGGTCGTGCTCCAGCTCGTCGCCGAGGGCCAGCTCTCGCTCGACGGCACGGTCCAGGAGTATCTATCGGGCCTGCTGCCCGCCGACTACCCGGCCGTCAAGGTCGGCCAGCTGCTCAACCACACCAGCGGGCTGCCCGCGCCCAAGTCCGGCGACGGCTTCGAATGGGTCTACGCCACCAGGTTCAAGAAGTGGACGCCGGAGGAGTATGTCGGCAAAGCCGTGGAGAACCCGATCGAGTTCGCCCCGGGCACCCGGCAGCACTACCTCAACACCAACACGTTCGTGGCGGGCATGCTGATCGAGAAGGTCACGGGCCGCTCCTACGAGCACGAGGTGACCACCCGGGTCCTCCGGCCCGTCGGCATGCGCGACAGTTACCTGCCCGGCGACTCCATCCGGATCCGCGGGCGGCACAACCACGGCTACCAGGTCGTCCCCGAAGGGTTCCAGGACGCGATCGAGTACGGCCGGGCCCACGTCGTGGACATGACCGAGACCAGCGTCACCTCGACCTGGGCCTCCGGTGACCTGATCTCCACCACGGCCGACCTGGAGAGGTTCGTCAAGGCCCTGTTCGGGGGCAAGGTGGTGCCGGCCGCCCAGCTGGAGCACATGTTCACGGTGCCGAGGGTGACGATGTACGGCGGCGACCAGCCCGCCGTCCACACCTCGGGCCTGACCAGGTTGGAGCTGCCCGGCGGCATCGTGGCCTTCGGCAAGACCGGCGCCAGGTACGGCAGCGCGTCCGGCGTCGGCGCCACCCGCGACCTGGGCCGCACGGTCGTCTACTCGATCAACTCCACCGACGCCAAGGCCGCCGGGCAGAACCAGCGCGGCCTCGGCATCGCGCTCGCCGCCTTCGCCGGGTAGGCCCGGCGCTCGCGGGACCGGGCCACCGTACGGCGGGCGGACGCGGGCCGGAGCCGCGCGCTCAGACGCGGCGGGTCTTCGACAGGGTCGCGTAGACGATGATGTTGTCGGTGTAGTGGCCGGTCCTGCGGTTGTAGACACCGCCGCAGGTGATCAGCCGCAGGGTGGCCTCACCGGTGTTGCCGTAGACCCGCTTCGACGGGAACGCCTTCTTGCTGACCTGCTCCACGCCGTCGACCGTGAACTCCGCGATGGTCTTGTCCGACCGCGACACCTTGATCGTGTCCCCGCGCCTGACCTCCTTCAGCCGGCTGAAGACGGCGGCCCCGCTCCGGGTGTTCACATGCCCCAGGATCACCGAGGGCCCCTGCTGGCCGGGGATCGGCCCGTGCTTGTACCAGCCCGCCTGGTTCGGCTTGCTCAGCGGCGGGGTCTGGATCTCCTTCTTGGCGTCCACCCCCAGCGCCATCAGCGGAGCCAGCAGGCCGATCTTCGAAATGGCGATCCGGTACGGCTTCACCCCGGCGCTCTTGAGCGGCGCCGGCGGCTGGACGACGGGCAACGGCGGGGGCGCCGTGGGCGCGGCGGCCGTCAACGGCACATCCAGCCCACCCGGCCCCACCGCCGACGGCAGCACCGGCCCGGGTGCCTCCGGCTGCTGTTGCTCCGGCGGCTGCTGTTGCTGTTGCTGCACCGGCTGCTCCCCCGGAGCGGGGACGTCCTCCACCACCAGGGTGTCCGCCGCATTCGGCGCCGGAGGTCCGTAGGACTCCTCGTCGGCCACCGGAGTCATGTAGGTGAGCAGCCCCGCCATGATCGCGGCCACCCCGCCGAGCGACCCGGCCACGAGCGCCACCGGGAGCAGCAGGCTCCCCCTGGGCTTGGGAGGGCGGCCGACGCCGTACGGATCGTGACCATGGGGATCGTGACCGTAAGGATCATGACCGTAGGGATCGGGACCGCCCTGCGAGGGCCCTGGATACATCCGGCGCGCCTCCTTGCCTAACCCCGGCCGCGCGCGTGCGCCGCCCGCCGCCGCTTCAACGCCACCCCACCCATGACACTTCCAAGAAGCATCGCCGTTCCGCCACCGACCAGCGCCATTCCAGAGGGGCCGTCCCCAGGAGCCTCACCGGTCTGGGCCCCGCCCGTGGGCGTCACGGTCACCTGAGGAGCCGTCGGCGTGGCCCGGGTGGGGGTCACGGTCGCCGTGACGGTCAGCGTCGGCTTGGGCGTCGACGCGGGCGTGGTCGTCGTGGTGATCGTGGGCCTCGGCGACGTGTTGGTGGGAGTCGGAGTAGGAGTCCTGGTGGTAGGAGTCGGCGACGGACTGGCCGACGCCTTCTCCACCTTCACCGCGACCGTTTCGGTCTTCGTGGGCTTACAGATGGCGTTGAAGTCGTTCACATCCGTGTAGAGCTCCGGCTTGGGCTCACGCAGGACCTTGAAGGCGTCAACGATCATGTACTTGTCAGGAGACTTGTTCTTGAGAGTGACCGTGTGTCGGCCGTACTTCAATCCCTTGACCGACCAGAGAACTTGCTGGGTCCGTTTCACATCTGCTGGAACTGGAGTTGTTTTGTCAGCTTCCTTGGAGGCGTCAACCTTCTCCGCCGGAGCAGGCTGCTTACCAGCCTCCTGAAGAACGACTTCGACTTCACCCATGTCGTCGTCGCGTTCAGTGATGTATTCAACTCCCGTGCCAGTAAAAGAGAACTCTACGGTGGCGTTCCCGGATTTACTCGCATGTACGTCTTTCTGGAAATCGTCGATCAGAGGGTCAGCTCTTCGCGTCCAGTCAGCAGGCGCTCCATATTTGATTTCGGGGTTCCCGTCCTCACCAACACTGTCATTCACTGTAGGAACCGTCTCGGGTGGGAGGAACTGCACTGTCAGGTCCCTTGGTGTGACCTTGATCTCTCCCTCCTTCCCGACGATGTAAGATCCCGGGTTCAGCGTGGGTAGAGCCAGTTTCGCGCCCTGCTGCAACGCTTCGGCGATCGTGAGCTCACCCATCGAGTCGAGCGTCCCGACGCCACTCCAATAATCGGAGATCCCAGCACTGCCCCTGGCGATCACGCGCGCCTTCTGGTCAAAATTACCCGGCGCCTTGAAAGGCGAATCCCCGAGAGTCCATTTGATCTGAAGCGACTGACCGACGTAGACGGTCGTCGGAATCGAGACCTTAACCGAGACATTCGCGCCGGCAGGAGTCATCGCGGTCGGAGCAGGGGTGCAGAAGAAGTCGGAAGTGTAGTTGTCGGTCTCCGCGTAGCTCTGCGAGCTGGAGATGACGACCAGGGAGCTGACCGCCACCCCTAGGACTGACGCCGCGACTGTTCTACGGAGTCCCGCTCCCCACCGAAACACCGCACACTCCGATCATCGGGTCTGGTCGCAAAACTGGTCATCTAATCACAACTAGGTCCGGATCGTACTGTGCCGCGATGCCGTGACGCAGGAAGATGACAAGACCCCCAGGGGACTGTGGCGGACTTGTGATCTGGTCCACGTGGAGGCGGAGACCCCGGCGGCGTCGCGAGGGTGGGTGTACCTGGAAGTAACAGAATCGTATTCTGGTCCACGGAGCCCCAAGGAGGCAGTCAATGCAGCGAGACCTCTTCGAGGAGGAGCACGAGCTCTTCCGTGAGACCGTGCGCGAGTTCCTGGCCCGTGAGGTCGTGCCCCATCACGCGCAGTGGGAGAAGGACGGCATCGTCCCCCGTGAGGTGTGGAAGAAGGCCGGCGAGATCGGGATGTTCGGCTTCGGGGTGCCGGAGGAGTACGGCGGGGCGGGGATCACGGACTTCCGCTACAACAGCGTGATCCTTGAGGAGGTCATTAGGATCGGCGCCTCCGGCCTGGGCTTCTCGCTGCACAACGACGTGATGGCGCCGTACTTCGTCGACCTCACCAACGACGAGCAGAAGCGCCGCTGGCTGCCCGGGTTCGCCGGCGGCGAGCTCATCACGGCCGTCGCGATGACGGAGCCCGGCGCGGGCAGCGACCTGCAGAGCATCAGGACGACCGCCCTGCGCGAGGGCGACCACTACGTGGTCAACGGCCAGAAGACCTTCATCACCAACGGCATCAACTCCGACCTGGTCGTCGTGGTCGCCAAGACCGACCCGGCCGCGGGCGCCCGGGGGACCTCCCTGCTCGTCGTCGAACGGGGTATGGAGGGCTTCAGCCGGGGCCGCAACCTTGAGAAGATCGGCATGCACGCCCAGGACACCGCGGAGCTGTTCTTCGACAACGTCCGGGTCCCGGCGGCCAACCTGCTGGGCGAGGAGGAGGGCCAGGGCTTCTTCCAGCTCATGGCCAACCTGCCGCAGGAGCGGCTGTCGATCGCGGTCATGGCCGTGGCCGCGGCCGAGACCGTCCTGCGGACGACCATCGACTACTGCAAGAGCCGCACGGCCTTCGGCCGCAGCATCGGCAGCTTCCAGAACACCCGTTTCGTCCTGGCGGAGCTCGACACCGAGGTGGAGATCGCCCGTCACTACGTCGACAAGTGCGTCCGGGCCCTCAACGCCAAGGAGCTGAGCGTCGTCGACGCCGCCAAGGCCAAGTGGTGGACCACCGAGCTGCAGACCAAGGTGATCGACCGCTGCCTCCAGCTCCACGGCGGCTACGGCTACATGATGGAGTATCCCGTCGCCAAGGCCTGGATCGACAGCCGGGTCCAGACCATCTACGGCGGCACGACCGAGATCATGAAGGAGATCATCGGCCGTTCCTTCGGCTTCTGACGCTCCCGCTCCGGCCGCTTTCCGGCGCTCCACGGCGGACCATCCGCGCCACGGCGGACCGCTCTCTCCCGGACGGACGCCCACCCCACGACAGGACCGCCGCGCCCTCTGGTGACGCGGCGGTCCCGTCGTGACGGCCCGGCCGTCAGTCGGCGACGAGCTCCTCGATCTGGGCGGCCTGCCCGTCCTTGATCGTCACCTTGGCGTAGAGGGAGGTGCCCGCCTTGAGGGCCTTCTTCAGCTGCTCCACGGTGCACTTGTGCGGGAGGTCGCCCTGCTTGCAGATGCCGCCCTGCACGTCGAGCACCACCGTGAACGGCGTGAGCTCCGCCTTCTGCGCCTTCTCCCCCTCGGGCGCCACCGTGATCGAGTCCGCCCCCTGGAGCTGGACGTCTCCCACCAGCACGGCGTCGGTCTCCCTCGGCAGGACCCCGTCACCCGGCGACGCCGACGCCGACGCCGAGGCCGAGGCCGACTCCGACGGCTGGGGCTCCTGCGAGGCGGGGAGCTGCGACACCGACGCGGAGGCGGACACCGAGGCGGACGCGGTGGGCGTCGCCGAGGCGGCGGACGTCTCCCCTCCTGCCGAGCAGGCGGACAGGCCGGCGGCGAAGGCCGCCGCCAGCAGAATGCGCGTTACCGTCAAGGATCTGTTCACGTCGCGCAACGATGCCATGGAACGCGGGTCCGTGCTCAATCGCCGCGAGATCGGCACCGGGGACGCATACTGGTCAGCGAAGGCTCCCCAGAGGCGGTGTTGATGGACAGCGGACTGATCCTGCTGATCTTCCTGGCGTTCCTGTTCGCCTGGGGGCTCAACCGGGTCCGGCGGACCCTACGGCTCGGCCCGGTCGCCTACGCGGGCGTCATGGTGGTGTTCGTCCTGGTGATGCTCGCCATGTGGGGCCAGACGTTCCGATAGCGTCCAGCTGGCCAGCAGCCGCAGTGCGGCCTCCGACTCCGAGCCCGGTTCGGCGGAGTAGGCGATCAGCGACCGGCCGTCCTCGCCGGCCACCGCGAGCGTCTGGAAGTGCAGGGTGAGCTCGCCCACCAGCGGGTGACGCAACCGCTTGGTCCCGCGGGTCTTGTCCCGCACGTTGTGATCGGCCCACCAGCGCCGGAACTGCTCGCTCTTCAGCGACAGCTCGCCGACCAGCGCCGTCAGCCGGGGGTCGTCGGGATGCTTGGCCGCGTTGAGCCGCAGGTAGGCGACCGTCGCCCTGGCCTTCTCCGCCCAGTCCGGGAAGATCTCCTTGGTCCGGTCGTCCAGGAAGCACAGCCGTCCCCAGTCTCGCCGCTCCTCGGCGATCGCGCCGAAGTCGACCATCAGCGCCGCGGCGAGACGGTTCCAGGCCAGCACGTGCGTCCGGTAGTCGATCACATAGGCCGGAACGCCCTCCATCGCCTCCAGCAGGGCGTGCAGCTCCGGCCCCACCTTGGACCGGACGCTCCGCCCCGGCCGCGCCGGCTTCTCAGGAATTCTCCCAGTCCGTTCATGTTCCGAGTATCCGCCGAACGGTCCCGCGCAACCTGGTTCTGTCACTCCTAGGCATCGCACGGCACTGGGTACGGCGGGCGTCCGCTCGCAGACTTGGCGACATGGACATCGCAGACATGAACATCAGCAGGGTCGGCTTCGGAGCCTGGGCCATCGGCGGCTCGGGCTGGCACTACACCTGGGGCGCGACCGACGACACCGACTCGGTCGCGGCGATCCACCGGGCCGTGGAGAGCGGGGTGAACTGGATCGACACCGCCGCGGTCTACGGCCTGGGCCACTCGGAGGAGGTCGTCGGCAGGGCGCTGGCCGGCCTGGCGGAGCGGCCCCACGTCTTCACCAAGGCCGGGCTCCTCTGGGACCCGGACAACCCGTCGGCCGCGCCGGACCGGAGCATGAGGCAGGTCCGCCGCGAGGTCGAGGACTCCCTGCGACGGCTCCGGGTGGAGCGGATCGACCTGTACCAGGTGCACTGGCCCGACACCGGAGCGTCCCTGGAGTGGAGCGGAGGGGCCGGGAGCGCGGCGTCGGAGCCCATGCCGCTGGAGGAATACTGGCAGGTCATGGCGGACCTGAAGCAGGAGGGCAAGGTGCGCGCCATCGGCCTGTCCAATCACGGCCCCGAGCTGTTGGAGATCGCCGAAGGGATCGCGCACGTCGACGCGGTCCAGCCCGGTTTCTCCGCCCTCAACCGCTCGGCGGCGCCGGAGATCGCCTGGGCCCGGGAGCACGGCACCGCGGTGATCGCCTACTCGCCGATGCAGTCGGGCCTGCTCACCGGCGCCTTCTCCCGGGAGCGGGTGGCCGCCCTGCCCGAGGACGACTGGCGGCGCGGTCACCCGGACTTCACCACCGGCCTCGACGCCAACCTCGCGGTCGCCGAGGCCCTGCGGTCGGTGGGAGAGCGCCACGGCGTCTCCACGGCCTCGGCGGCCATCGCCTGGGCCCTCGCCTGGCCCGGAGTGACCGGCGCCATCGTCGGGGCCCGCACGCCCGGCCAGGTCGACGGCTGGGCCGGCGCCGGAGATCTCCACCTCACCCCTGAGGACCTCGACGAGGTGGCCGAGGTGCTGCGCCGCACCGGGGCCGGGCAGGGCCCCGTCGCGCCCTGAGGCCCGGTGCCCGGCCGGACAGCGGGCCGGCCAGGCGCCAGGGGTGAAAGCCGCCCGGCCGGCCCGCTATCCGGAGCCTTCCAGCAGGACCCTGGCGACCAGCTCGGGATCGTCGCTCATCGGCAGGTGCCCGCAGCCCCTGAGCAGCTTCACCCGCCGCCCCGACCACCTGGCGGCCCGTACGGCCTGCCGCCGGAGCAGCAGCCGGTCGTGCTCGCCCCAGGCGATGGTGATCGGCGCCTTCGGCGGACCCGGGGGCATCGTCCACGCGAACGAGTCGAGGGTGTCGTCGAACCCGGGGGCGTCCCCGAGCGCCTGGACCGCCGCGAGCAGCGCCTCGGCGGAGAGCCTGGACGGATGGGCCACCATCACGCCCGCCCCGACCAGGCGGCCCAGCGGGCTCCGCGCGGCGGCCAGGGCCCGCTCCGGCGGCGCCGTCCGGGCCGAGGCCCCGGCGGCGCGGGCCGAGGCCCTGGCCGCCCGGAGCACGGCCCGCGCGTAGGCGAGCTCTCCACGGCTCCAGAATCCGGCCGGGGACAGCGCGGTGGCCGAACGGACCGCGCCCCGGGCGGCCAGCTCAAGGGCGACGTATCCCCCCAGGGAGTTGCCCGCCACGTGGGGGGTGTGCAGGCCGAGCATCGCGCAGAACGACTCGATCGCGTCGGCGAGGCTCTCCGCCGTGTACGGCGAGCCGGGCGGCAGCGGCGGGGAGACACCGAAGCCGGGGAAGTCCACGGCGATCACGTCCCGCTCGGCGGCGAGCCGGTCGAGCACCGGCAGCCACGCCTGCCAGTGGTGCCCGATGCCGTGCAGCAGCACCAGCGGCGGGCCGGCCCCGCGCCGTTCGAAGGCCAGTTCCATGCCCCGAGTCAAGCACCGATCGGTGCCTTCTCCTAGCCCCGCCGTGGCCCGGCCGGCCGCGTCGCGGCCGGCCGGGCTCACCCGAGCCGGTGTGCTCAGCGGGACTTGGTGGGGATCTCGAACCAGACGGCCTTGCCCTCCTTGGTGGGACGCGAGCCCCAGCGCTTGGCGAGCTGGTCGACGAGGTAGAGGCCCCGGCCGCCCTCGTCGTTCTCCCCGGCGCTGCGGATGCGGGGCAGCCGCAGGTCCTGGTCGAAGACCTCCACCCAGACGGACTCCCCGCCCCGGCGGAGCCGGAGCGTGAACTCCTTCTCGTTGACGATCTCGTTCTCGAAGCCGGGGAGGTCGTCCCAGGTCTCGTCGAACGGCATCGGGGCGTCCACCATCAGCTCGCGGCGCGGGATGCTGGCGCTGGCGGCGTGCAGCACCACGTTGGTCACCACCTCGGAGACCAGCAGGCAGGCGAGCTCGGCACGCTCCTCGGGGACGTTCCAGCCGGTGAAGGCCTCCGCCGCCATCCGGCGGGCCTCACCGACCATGATCGGCTGAGCCGGGAAGGTGCGCTCCTCGACCTCCAGGTCGGCGGGGGCGGACCTGACCACGAGGATGGCCATGTCGTCGTCGATCTCGCCGGGCACGGCGACCGTCGCGGCCTCGGCGATCTCCTCCACCGAGGAGTCGGAGACCTCGACGAGCTTGCCGGCCAGCAGCGCGAGGGTCTCCTCGTCGCTGGGCGACCTGCCGCCGTCGGCGTCGCGGACGGGACGGCGGTCCACCAGGCCGTCGGTGTAGAGGAGCAGCACCGCGCCCGGGGGCAGCGTCCGCGTCTCCTCCTTGTAGACCAGGTCGGCGTGGAGCCCCTTGGCGCGGACGCCGAGCGGCTGGCCGACCTCCTTGATGTCGAGCTCGGCGCAGACCCCGTCGTTGAGCAGCAGCGGCGGGGCGTGGCCGGCGTTGGCGAAGGACAGCTGCCGCGACCAGGCGTCGTAGACCAGATATTGGCAGGTGACGATCGGCGGGACGCTGATGTCCTCGCCGCTGTCGTCCCGCTCGGGGGTGGCGATGATGCGCGTCCACTCGTCGAGCCGGGCGAGGATCTCCGCGGGCGGCTTGTCGTCCTGGGCGAAGGCCCGCAGTGCGGCCCTCAGCTGGCCCATGACCGCGGCGGCCTTGGCCCCGCGGCCCTCGACGTCGCCGATGACGATGCCGACCCGGCCCGCCGACAGCGGGATGACGTCGTACCAGTCGCCGCCCACCTGGGTCTGGATGCCCTGCCCGTGCGAGGCGAGCGGCGCCGCCGGGTAGTAGCGGACCGCGATCTCCAGCCCGTCGAGCTCGGGCAGCGGAGCGGGCGGCAGCAGGTATTTCTGAAACGACTCGGCGGTGTGCCGCTCCTCCTCGAACAGCAGGGCGTTGTCCACCGCCAGCGCGACCCGGGTGGCGATGGCCCCCACGAAGTCGCGGTCGAAGGCGTCGTAGTGCGGGCTGCGCCGGTCGGTCAGGTTGGACAGCCCCAGGTACATCAGCCCGAGGACCTCGCCGCGCACGCACAGCGGCGCCACGATGGCCGAGGTCATCCCGATCTCGGCTGCCAGGCGGGTGTTGGCCTCGCCGGGGCTGGGATAGTTGGTCTGGGAGAAGTCCTCGACCAGGATCGTCTCCTGGCGGCGCAGCGCGATGTCGGCGTAGTGGCCCACCGGATAGCGGATCTCGGCGCCCAGCGGCGCCCAGGTGTTGGGCGGCGGGCTCCAGCCCTGGACGTGGGTGGAGACCCTCCGGGTCATCCGCTCGCCTTCCATCAGCTCGATGAAGCAGTGGTCGGCGAACTGCGGGACGAGCATCTCGGCGACGCGTTTGAGCGTCTCCTCGACGTAGAGGGAGCCGGCCAGCCGCTCGCCGATCCGCTCCAGCAGACCGAAGCGGTCCTTCTCCCGCTCGTTGCTGCGCATCGCCTCGCGGGCGGTGATGACGATGCCCGTCACCGACCCCGACGGGTGGCGCAGCGGCACGGCCTGGGCGCGGACGTAGACGATCGTCCCGTCACCGCGCCTGACGTCGAACGTGCCCTCCCAGACCCCGCCCTTGAGCACGTGCTTGGCGAGCTCGATGGCGAGCGGATGGTCCTTCTCCATGATCCCCAGGGAGAGCGCCTGGTCGCGCGACCCGGGTATCCCGGGGCGTCCGAACAGCTTCTCCGCGAAGGGGTTCCAGTAGAGCAGGTTGCTGAACCTGTCGGTGACGACCACCGCCATCTCAGCATGATCAAGAACGGAACCCGCCGAAAGGTGGTCGGCGGTGTCCTGGGTCACATCCCCCCACCGCTTCATCCGGTGACCACCCCTCGGGGACGGGTGTGCGCAAAGCGAACCACGGTTGCTCCTGCTGCAGTCTCGGCCGGGGAGTGAAGGGGCTCCCGAGGGGGATCCAACCAAGCAGAGGGGCCCAGGTCAGCGAGTGGAGACGAAGACGTGCGCGGCGATGTCTCGCGGAAGGTCCGCAAGAGTGCTCTCCGCTTCGTCGTCACCTGTCACCCGCACACCGTTGTCGCTCGCCGCGAGCATTACCTCGCGTCCGGGTTGTATCCCAACTTGCTTGAGTTTAAGCATCACAGCCGGATCGCTTTGCACTTGTTCGCTAATTCGCCGCACGACAACGGGTATATCTCTGGGTCCGGCCACGGCGGCCATCGACGGCAGGGACTCCCAGCCGCCGCCCTGGACGCCCTCGACCCCGAGTTCGTCGAGGCCGGGGATGGGGTTGCCGTGCGGGTCCTCGGTCGGGTTGTTCAGCAGCGTGACCAGCCGGGCCTCCACGGACTCGGACATGACGTGCTCCCAGCGGCACGCCTCGATGTGCACCTCCTCCCAGGGGAGGCCGATGACCTGGGTGAGCAGGCATTCGGCGAGGCGGTGCTTGCGCATGACCCGGGTGGCGAGCGTGCGGCCCAGGTCGGTCATGGTCAGGTGCCGGTCGCCCTCGACGCGGACCAGACCGTCGCGCTCCATCCGGGCGACCGTCTGGCTGACGGTGGGACCACTCTGCTGCAGCCGCTCGGCGATGCGCGCACGCAGAGGGACGATCCCCTCTTCTTCCAGCTCGAAGATCGTGCGGAGGTACATCTCCGTGGTGTCGATCAGGCCGTGTGCGGTCAAGGCTCCTCCCGTCCTATCTCGATGCCGTGTCCGTCGCGCGGCGTCCCCGTGAGAGCCGTGCGGGACTGAAGTCTCGGACCTCGACCCTATTGTGAGATCCGCCCACGGTGACAAAGGACGGCAACACCGGGGCTTGCCGAATCCTTCCCGAGCTGCTCAAATGTCGCGCGCGAGGGGACGGTATTTCCTGAACGCCGGTACGGCCAGCCCCACGGCGAGCACCGCGACCGCGCAGGCGACCCCGCCGCCGATCCACGCCCCGGTGGCCCCGAACCAGCTCGCCGTGGCCCCGGCCCGCAGGTCCCCCAGCCGGGGCCCGCCGGCGACCACCACCATGAACACCCCCTGCATCCGCCCGCGCATGTCGTCGGGCGCGTGGGTCTGCAGGATCGTCTGCCGCCATACGGAGGAGACCAGGTCGGCGGCGCCGCCGAGGGCCAGCAGCGCGACCATGGCCCACAGGTGGCCCACCAGCCCGGCGGCGGCGACGCTGATCCCCCAGGCCGCGATCACGAACGTGAGCGCCAGGCCCTGGCGGCGGACCCGGCCCACCCAGCCCGACATCAGGCCGCCGAGCACCGAGCCGATGGCCATGCTGGCCGACAGCCAGCCGAACGCGGTCGGCGAGCCGCCGAACCGCTCGGCCACGATCTCCGGGAACAGCGCCCTGGGCAGCGCGAAGGCCATGGCGATGATGTCCACGACGAACGACATCATCACGATCGGGTGCCCGGCGACGTAGCTGAGGCCGTCGACGACCGACCGGAGGCCGGGGCGGGACACCTCGCCGACCGGTTTGAGCCGCGGCAGCCGTACGGCGGCGTAGAAACCGGCGCCGAACAGCAGCGCGTCGATCAGGTAGGCGGGGGCGTAGCCGCCCTGGGCGAGCACGACCCCGCCGACCAGCGGGCCGGCGACGGTGCCGAGACCGCCCGACAGGTAGTTGAGCGTGTTGGCCGCCGGGACGAGCTCGGCCGGGACCAGCCGGGGGATGATCGCGCCCCGGGTCGGCCCGGTGATGGCGAACCCGGTGGCGTGCACGGCCACGGTGGCCAGCAGCAGGCCCACGTTCGTCATCCCCAGGGCCGCCTGGACCAGCAGCGCGAGCGTGGCGGTCCAGGCGATCAGCGCGCCGACCAGCAGGAGCCTGCGCCGGTCCACCGCGTCGGCGACGGCCCCGCCCCACAGCCCGAAGACCACCAGGGGGACCAGGTTGGCCGGGCCGAGCATGCCGACCCAGAACGACGACTCGGTGATGTCGTAGATCTGGGCGCTGACCGCCACGGAGGTGAGCTGGAAGCCGATGAACGACACGCCCTGGCCGGCCCAGAGCCGCCGGTACGCGGGGACACCCAGCGGACGGGTGTCCACCGCGAGCCGCCGTACGAAATCCCCGAACCCCACACCGCCCCCTACATCCGCCGGACATATGCGGATATATCAGTAAAGGTCGGGTAATAGGGTCAGGGGGCCAGGCGCTCCACGACCCAGGAGGCGCCCGAACGGCGGTATCGGAGGCGGTCGTGCATGCGGTCGAGCTGGCCCTGCCAGAACTCCACCTCCGCCGGCACGACCCGGAACCCGCCCCAGAAGTCCGGCACGGGCGGATCCTCCGGCCAGCGGCCCGCCAGCTCCGTGTAGCGGGCGTCCAGCTCCTCCCTGGAGTGCACGACGGCCGACTGCCGCGACGCCCAGGCGCCGATGCGCGAGCCGTACGGACGGGACCCGAAGTAGGCGGCCGACTCCTCTCGCGGCGTCCGCACCACCGCCCCCTCCACCCGCACCTGGCGGCGGATGGCGTGCCAGGGGAACAGCAGGCTGGCCCGCGGGTTCTCGGCGAGGTCGCGGCCCTTGCGCGACTCGTAGTTGGTGTAGAAGACGAACCCGTTCTCGTCGTAGTCCTTGAGCAGCACGGTCCGGGCCGTCGGCCGGCCGCCCGCGGAGGAGGTCGCGACCACCATCGCGTTCGGCTCGGGGAGCCCGGCGTCCACGGCCTCGCCGAACCAGACGGCGAACTGGGAGATGGGGTCGGGTGCGAGGTCGGCCTCCAGCAACGGCAGGCCCTGATAGGTGCGGCGAAGCCCCGCCAGCGACGGCGGGCGCGATGTGGCATCCACGGGAAGGTATTCTCCCGTGCTTGACGGAGAACGTGCGCACCGCCCCCACCTGGGACGATCGCGTTCCGGCGGGTCCGGCGGCACACCGCTGTGCCCCGCAGGGTTGAATATGACCCGCCGGTATCTCGACATCAAGGCTTTGACTTCAAGAAAGGGAGGCGGCCGAGAATGTCCGACTTCAAACCCGGGCTCGAAGGCGTAGTAGCTTTCGAGACGGAGATCGCGGAACCGGACAAAGAAGGGGGCGCCCTTCGTTATCGGGGCGTCGACATCGAAGAGCTGGTCGGCCGCGTGTCCTTCGGGAACGTGTGGGGCCTGCTGGTCGACAACAAGTTCCAGCCGGGTCTCCCCCCGGCCGAGCCGTACCCCATTCCTGTCCACTCCGGTGACATCCGCGTCGACGTGCAGAGCGCGCTGGCCATCCTGGCCCCCGCGTACGGCTTCAGGCCGCTGCTCGACATCGACGAGGAGCAGGCCCGCGACGACCTGGCCCGCGCCAGCGTGACCGCGCTCAGCTTCGTCGCCCAGTCCTCTCGGGGCCTCGGCAGGCCGATGGTCCCCCAGAGCGAGGTCGACAAGGGCAACAGCATCGTCGAGCGGTTCATGATCCGCTGGCAGGGCGACCCCGACCCCAAGCACGTGAAGGCCATCGACGCCTACTGGACGTCCGCGGCCGAGCACGGCATGAACGCCTCCACCTTCACCGCCCGCGTCATCGCCTCCACCGGCGCCGACGTGGCCGCGGCGCTGAGCGGCGCGGTCGGCGCCATGTCGGGACCGCTGCACGGTGGCGCCCCCGCCCGCGTGCTGCACATGATCGAGGGCGTCGAGCAGGTCGGCGACGCCAAGAAGTATGTCCAGAGCGAGCTGGACAAGGGCCAGCGCCTCATGGGCTTCGGCCACCGCGTCTACCGCGCTGAAGACCCCCGTGCCCGCGTGCTCCGCCGTACCGCCAAGGAGCTCGACGCGCCGCGTTACGAGGTCGCCGCGGCCCTGGAGAAGGCGGCCCTGGACGAACTGCACGCCCGCAAGCCCGACCGGGTGCTCGCCACCAACGTCGAATACTGGGCCGCGGTGATCCTGGATTTCGCCAAGGTCCCCTCCTCCATGTTCACCTCCATGTTCACCTGCGCCCGCACCGCGGGCTGGGCCGCCCACATCCTGGAGCAGAAGCGCACGGGCAGGCTCGTCCGCCCCAGCGCCAACTATGTGGGTCCGGCACAGCGCTCGGTCAACGACGTCCCCGGCGCCGCCGAGGTCCTCGACTCCGTCTGACCGACGTCCCGTACGGCTGTCGCGCGATGTCCGCGCGGCAGCCGTTCCGCGTTCCGCGGCCCGGGGCACCGGGTCCCGGATTCCAGACTCGCCCGTCTCACAATCCGGACTTCGACCTGGGCCGGCCGGAAGGCTCAGTAGGCTGGTCAGGTGGCTGACATCGTGATTCCCTCTGACATCAAGCCCGCCGACGGCCGATTCGGCTGCGGGCCCTCGAAGGTGCGCCCCGAGCAGCTCTCGGCTCTCGCCGCCTCCGGGTCCAGCGTGCTGGGCACCTCCCACCGCCAGAAGCCGGTCAAGTCTCTCGTCGGGCGGGTCCGCGCGGGCCTGTCGGAGCTGTTCTCGCTCCCCGAGGGATACGAGGTCGTCCTCGGCAACGGCGGCACCACCGCCTTCTGGGACATCGCCGCCTTCGGGCTCGTCCGTGAGAAGTCGCAGCACCTGCACTTCGGCGAGTTCTCCTCCAAGTTCGCCTCCGTCGTGGCGAAGGCCCCGTGGCTGGGCGACCCGACCGTGATCAAGTCCGAGGTCGGCAGCCACCCCGAGGCCCGGCTCGAAGAGGGCGTGGACGTCTACGCGCTCACCCACAACGAGACCTCGACCGGCGTCGCGATGCCGATCAGGCGCGTGGGCGAGGACGGCTCGCTCGTCCTGGTCGACGCCACCTCCGGCGCCGGCGGCCTGCCCGTCGACATCAGCGAGACCGACGTCTACTACTTCGCCCCGCAGAAGAGCTTCGCCTCCGACGGCGGCCTGTGGATCGCCCTGATGTCCCCGGCCGCGCTCGCCCGGGTCGAGGAGATCGCCGGCGGCGGCCGCTACATCCCCGAGTTCTTCAGCCTGCCGGTGGCCATCGACAACTCCTCCAAGGACCAGACCTACAACACCCCGTCGGTCTCCACGCTGTTCCTGCTGGCCGACCAGATCGAGTGGATGAACGGCAACGGCGGCCTGGCCTGGACCACCGCCCGCAGCGCCGAGTCGGCCCGCCGGCTCTACACGTGGGCGGAGAAGACCTCCTACACCACGCCGTTCGCCGCTCCGGAGTTCCGCTCCAACGTGGTCGCCACCATCGACTTCGCCGACGGCGTCGACGCCGCGCAGGTCGCCAAGGTGCTGCGCGCCAACGGCATCGTGGACACCGAGCCCTACCGCAAGCTCGGCCGCAACCAGCTCCGCGTCGCGATGTTCCCGGCCATCGACCCCGACGACATCGAGGCCCTGACGGTCTGCATCGACCACGTGGTCGAGCGTCTCTAGCCGGTCCGCCCGTGCCCCGGGGGGAGGCGTACGGCCTGCCCCCGGGCACCGGGAACGGCGAAGATCGTTGCTGAATCCCCGATTCGTCCCCGAGTGATCTATATCCGTAGAGTGTCCCCAAAAGATCGTCAAGGGGAGTTCTGCGCGTGAGTTCGACCTCGGAGACCGCCTCGTCCCAGGCCCGCAGCCTGGGCTATCTGATGTTCGCCAGCCGGTGGCTGCAGGTCCCGCTGTATCTGGGTCTGATCGTGGCCCAGGGCATCTACGTCTACCAGTTCATGGTCGAGCTCTGGCACCTGGTGTCCGAGATCGCACAGGGCGCGCTCCCTCCGGACTACACCCCCGAGGTCGCCGTGATGCTGGCCGTACTCGGCCTCATCGACGTGGTGATGATCTCCAACCTGCTGATCATGGTGATCGTCGGCGGCTACGAGACCTTCGTCTCGCGCATCAACCTCAACGGCCACCCCGACGAGCCCGAGTGGCTCTCCCACGTCAACGCGAACGTGCTCAAGGTCAAGCTGGCCACCGCGATCATCGGCATCTCCTCGGTCCACCTGCTGCAGACCTTCATCAGGGTCAGGGAGACCCCCAACGACAAGATCATGTGGCAGACGCTGATCCACCTGGCCTTCGTCGCCTCCGCCATCGGCCTGGCCTTCATCGACCGCCTGCTGCGGACCTCCCCCGCCGAACGCGTCCACGCCTGACGCCGCCACCGGCCGCCACGCCGGTACGGCCCGCCGCCGGGGCCCCGCGCCGCCGGCCCGGACCCCTGCCCGGCGGGCAGAACCCGTCGCCCGGCGGTCAGAACTCGTCGGCCCCGGTCACCTGGGCGATGGGGAAGACGTGCCGGGAGGCGGCACAGATCGTCTCCAGCGTGTGGACCGGGGTGCCGTCGTCGCCGTAGCCGGCCCGCAGGACCTGCACCACCCATTCGCCCGGGTCGAGCTGGAGGGTGCCGGCCTCGGACCCGGCCGGCGGGCGGGCGACGAGGTGCTCCTCCGCGTGGCCGAACCGGTGGCCGAGGGCCTCGATCCCGGCCTGCAGGCTCGGCCGTACGAAATCGGGGGCGGCGATCGGGGTGCCGCCGAACAGGTCCAGGCGGAAGAAGCTGGTGGCGATCCGCACGGGCACGTCGTCGGCGAGCAGCAGCTTGCGGCGGGCCAGGACCTCGGTGCCGGGCTCGACGCGCAGGGCGGCGGCGACGTGGCCGGAGGCCGGCTCGGGGCCGACGTAGAGCATGCGGCGGCCGGCCCTGATGCCCTGCCGGTCCGCCTCCGTCATGAAGAGCGACGCGGAGCCGCGCACCGCGGGCTCTGTGGGGAGCGCGCGCCGGACCACCACCCTGGGCCCCCGGGGCGGCCCTGCGGGGCCGTCCACGGCCTCTCTGGCGCCCGCCGGCCTCATCTGTGACACCCGGCCGGGGGTGACTCCGAGCCGCCGCGCTATCGCCTCCTGGCGGACCCCCGCGGCCCGTGCCTCGGCGACGGCCTCGCGGCGGAGCCGGGCCAGCCCGGCGACCAGGTCCTGCTGGGCGGCCATGGCCAGACCGGCCGCGTGGGCCCGTTCGACCGGGTCGGCGATCGCGGTGATGTCTTCGAGGGGCATGTCGTCCACAGGTGATCTCCTCCCGGCCGGGCGGCCGTCCCGCCGACTTTAGTCCCCCTAAAGTCATGGGCTGCCTGCTGGGGGGCCATTCCGTTGCGGGCGCCGCGGCACAAGACGATAGTGATACGCCAGATGACCGCGGGTACTTCCGAGAGGAGACGCCCGGGCGGACGGCCGCCCGGCCGCATGGTGGAGACGGCCGGACGTCCGGCCGGACGTGTCGAGAGCTCCGGGCGGGTGCCCGCCCGGCCGCGTCGAGACATGCAGGAGCGCCGGATCGGACGGCCGTCCGGCCGCGACATGACGAGATCCCCTCGCGCTGGGAGAGCCATGACCACGCTTGCCGACAGGACCATCGCGGCCCTGCGCACCAACAACGACGACCTGGCCGCGCTCGTGCGCGGCCTGGACCCCGCCGGCCTCGCCCGGCCCTCGGGCGCGTCGGAGTGGACCGTCGCGCAGGTGCTCAGCCACCTCGGCAGCGGCGCGGAGATCAGCCTGGCGGTCCTGCGGGCCGCGCTGGCCGGCCACGACGCGCCCGGCCAGGACTTCAACGAGTCGGTGTGGAGCCGCTGGAACGCCAAGGCCCCCCGGGAGCAGGCCGAGGACTTCCTGGAGGCCAACGCGGAGCTCGTCGCCGCCTACGAGGGCCTCGACGCCGGCACCCGCGAGCGGCTGGAGATCAGGCTGGGCTTCCTGCCGTCGCCCGCCGACGTCACCCTCGCCGCCGGGATGCGGTTGAACGAGGCCGCCCTGCACGCCTGGGACGTCAAGATCGCCTTCGACCCCCGGGCCACCGTCGCACCGGACGCCGTCGAGGCGCTGACCGACCTGCACGCCGGGCCGCTCGGCTTCATCGTCGGCTTCGTCGGCAAACCCGACGCCCTCGACCCCCGGCAGGCCACCCTCCGCGTCGAGACGAGCGAGCCCGAGCGCGTCCTCGGCCTCACCCTCGGGGAGACCGTCGGCTTCAGCCAGGTGGCCGAGCCGGCGGACATCGTCCTGTCCGCCCCCGCCGAGGCGTGGCTGCGCCTGCTCAGCGGGCGGCTGGCCACCGAGCACACCCCCGCCTCCGTGACCGTCACCGGCGTCACCCTTGACGACCTGCGCCGGGTGTTCCCGGGGATGTGACGCCCGCGCCCGCCGTACCCGCCCGCGCCCGCCGTACCCGCCCGGACCGGCCGTTCGGGACCGCCGCACCCGGGACGGCGAGGCCCGGGACCACCGGGCCCAGGACCACCGGACCCCGGACGGCGAGGCCCGGGACCGCCACATGTGGCGGGGGCGGGATCCCGGGCGTCCCTACCCCGCCGTCCCGAGGAGCACGGCCGCCGCCCCCGCGGCCACCACCAGCGGGTAGGCCCACCACTTGGGCGCCGGGCCGTCCTTCAGCACCTTGACGCCGGACGGCACCAGCGCGACGCACAGGCCGGCCGCGGCGAGGACCGACATCGGGCCCGTGCCCTTGAGGACGCCGAGCGGCATGGCCGACATGAGCCCGAGCGCGACGGACCGCGCGATCCCCGGCACGCCGGCGCCGAACATCTCGGCCCGCCAGGCGCCGACGGCCAGCACGATCCACCCGGCGAGGACGGCGACGTTGAGCGTCTGGAAGACGTGGAAGGACGTGTACTGGTCGCTCACCGCCTGCCGCGCGGCCTCCAGCCCCTGCACCTCCACCAGCTGGGCGGCCAGATGGTTGACCCCCGCGTGGAAGACGCGGGCGAACAGCCCCGCCACGGTCAGCGCCCCGCCCCACAGCGCCCAGCGGGGGTGCGAGGCCCCGATCCGCCTCGTCACGGCCAGGACCGCGGGGCAGAGCAGCACGACCCCGGCGACGAACGCGCTGTAGGAGGCGGTCATCAGCGCCGGGCTCCGGGCGAAGGCCGCGAGCTGGTCGGGGAAGAAGTCGCCGGGCCCCATCTTCAGCAGCACGCCCACCAGGATCAGGACCGGCCCCAGGACCAGCCCGGCCCCCTCCGGCCAGCGGCCGGGGAACCGGAAGGCGGAGGCCGCGCCCCCGGTCGTCGCCGTGTCGGTCGTGGTGCGGGCCGTCGCCGTGTCAGTCGTCGTCATGCCTTCGATCCAACCGGCGCGGCCCGGCCGTCACATTGGCGCTGGAGCGAGGATCCGGGGTAGACCTGGCACTACCCCGGTGGCTCAGTAGGCGGCGACGGCCTGGCGCCTGCGGCGCAGGACCCAGGCGGCCACGACCCCGCCGACCAGCCCGAACAGGTGTCCCTGCCAGGAGATGCCGGCCTCGCCCGGGAGCACGCCCCAGATGATCGAGTAGTAGGCCACGGCGACGCCGATGCCGATCACGATGTCGAGGGCGCGACGGTCGAACAGGCCCCGGGCGACGACGAAGCCGAAGTAGCCGAACACCAGCCCGCTCGCGCCGACCGTGACGGTGGTCGGCGAGCTGGTGAACCAGACGCCCAGCCCGCTGACGACGATGATGATCAGGCTGGCGGCCAGGAAGCGGCCGATCCCGCGCAGCGCGGCGAGGAAGCCGAGGATCAGCAGGGGCAGCGAGTTGGCCATCAGGTGGCCGAAGCCCGCGTGCAGGAAGGGCGCGACGACGACGCCACTCAGACCTTCGAGGTCCCAGGACCGGATGCCGTAGGCGTCGAAGTCGACGGGCAGCACGTAGTCGGCCACCTCGATCGCCCACATGCCCGCGACGAGGACGATGACGAGCATCGCGGCACCGGCCGCGCCGGCTGCCAGGCTGCCGGCCTTGCGCTTGAGGCGCTCACCCGTGGAGGGGGTGGTCGGGGTGATCCGGGTCGCGTGATCGTTCATGCACTCTCCTGGCCTCGGAGCGGTCGCGTGGACGGCAAGTGCCCCCGCCGCACCTGTCCACACCTTTACCGTACGCACTCCCGGCCATGAATGGGCCGGGCGTGACCATCCCGATCACACCCGGCCGCGGACCTGTGACCTCCGGCCGCCGGACCGCCCGCACCCGGTGGCCGGCGCCACCCGGCGGCCGCCGACCACCGGGGGCGCCGGTGACCGGGGGGCCGGTGACCACCGGCCACCGACTACCGATCACCACCCGGTCTACCGATCACCACCCGGTGGCCGCCGATCACCGATCACCGATCACCGGCCGGTGACCACCGGCCACCGGCCGCCGGAGGGCTACTCGCCCTTCCACTCCGGAGCGCGCTTCTCGGCGAAGGCCGCCGCGCCCTCCATCGCGTCCTTGGAGCCGAACACCGGGTTGATGATCTCGCCCTGCTTCCGGAACATCTCCTCCCCGCTCCAGTCGGCGGACTCGACGATCACGCGCTTGGTCGCGGCGAGCGCGAGCGGGGCGTTCGCCGCGATCTTCTTCGCCAGTTCGAGTGCCCTGGCCAGTGCCTCGCCCGCGGGCGTGACGTGGTTGACCAGCCCCACCTCGTACAGCCGGGAGGCCGGGAAGTGGTCGCCGGTCAGGGCGATCTCCATCGCGATGTGGTACGGGATGCGCTGCGGCAGCCTCATGATGCCGCCCGCCCCCGCGACCAGGCCCCGCTTGGGCTCGGGCAGGCCGAACTTGGCCTCCTCGGAGGCCACGATGATGTCGCAGGCCAGCGCCAGCTCGCAGCCTCCGGCCAGGGCGTAGCCCTCGATCGCGGCGATGATCGGCTTCTTCGGCGGCGCCTCGACGATGCCGCCGAAGCCCCGGCCCTCGACGACCGGGAAGTCGCCGGTGAGGAAGCCCTTCAGGTCCATGCCGGCGCAGAAGGTGCCGCCGGCCCCGGTCAGGACGTAGGCGGAGACGTCCTTGCGCTCCTCCAGCTCGTCCAGCGCCGCGGCGATGCCCCGGGCGACCGCGCCGTTGACGGCGTTCCTGGCCTGGGGGCGGTTGATCGTGATGACGGCGACGCCGCCGTCGACGTCGACCAGAACCTCGTCAGACACCGGTGACTCCTACTTGGGCTGGAAGCGGATGCCGCCGTCGAAGCGGATGGTCTCGGCGTTCATGTAGTCGTTCTCGATCAGCGAGCGGACCAGGTGGGCGAACTCCGACGGCTGGCCCATGCGCTTGGGGAAGACCACCGGCGCTACGAGCTTGGCCTTGAACTCCTCGGCGTTGGGCGAGAAGCCGTAGATGGGGGTGTCGATGATGCCCGGGCAGATCGTGTTGACGCGGATGCCGACGGCGGCCAGGTCGCGGGCGGCCGGGACGGTCATGCCGACGATGCCGCCCTTGGACGCCGAGTACGCGACCTGTCCGGTCTGGCCCTCCAGCGCCGCCACGGAGGCGGTGTTGACGACCACGCCGCGCTGGCCGTCCGCGTCGACCGGCTCGGTCTTGGCGACGGCCGCGGCGCCGATGCGCATGAGGTTGAAGGTGCCGATCAGGTTGACCTCGATGACCTTGCGGTAGGACGCCAGGTCGTGCGGCGAGCCGTCGCGGTTCACCGTCCGGGTGGCCCAGCCGATGCCCGCGCTGTTCACCACGATGCGCAGCGGCCTGCCGGTCGCCACGGCCGCGTCCACGGCCGCCTGCACCTGTTCCTCGTCGGAGACGTCGGTCTTGACGAAGACCCCGCCGAGCTCGTCGGCGAGGGACTTGCCGCGCTCCTCGTTGAGGTCGGCGATGACCACGGTGACGCCGTGCGCCGCGAGGTCGCGGGCCGTGGCCTCGCCGAGGCCGCTGGCACCGCCCGAGATGATTGCTGCTGCTCCGTTCAGGTCCATGAGCGGACTTTAACGCGGATACCGAATGAAGTTCTACTCGGGGTGGGCTAAATCTCTCCCACGGCGCTGCCGACGTCGGGGTAGACCTTTATCCGCCGGTCGAGCCCCGTCGTGCGCAGGATCCGCGCCACCGGGCCCTGCGGCGCGGCCAGGCAGACCCCGCCGCCCTCCCCCGTGGCCAGCCGCCATGCCTCGATCAGCACCGACAGGCCGCTGGAGTCCATGAACGACAGCGCGGCCAGGTCGAGGACCAGCCTCGGGCTGTCGAGCTTGATGGCGTCACGGACCTCGTCTCGCAGGAACGGGGCGGTGAACAGATCGAGCTCCCCCTCGACTGCCACCACCACGGCGTCACCAACGGCGCGGCGAGCCAGCCGTAGCTTCATCAGTCCTCCTCGCGCCCATGAGGCAGACCCACTTTACTTCGCCATCACCGTACGCGAGGTCATGCGACCCGCGATCATTGATCCGGATCGGCGTGCCGGGGACGGCCGCCGCGCACCGCCCCGTGCGCCGCGGCCCCGCGCCACGGCCCGGAGGAGCCGGTCAGGGCGGCGCGAAGCCGTACGGCAGCTCAAGCCGGTGGGCGGCGAGCAGCCCGGCGTCGGCGAGGATCTCCCGGGTCGGCCCGTCGGCGGCGATCACGCCTCCGGAGAGGATGAGCGAGCGCTCGCACAGCTCCAGCGCGTAGGGCAGGTCGTGGGTGACCATCAGCACCGTCACGTCCAGGCCCCGCAGGATCTCGGCGAGCTCGCGGCGGGAGGCCGGGTCCAGGTTCGACGACGGCTCGTCCAGCACCAGGATCTCCGGCTCCATGGCCAGCACGGTCGCCACCGCCACCCGCCGGCGCTGGCCGAAGGACAGGTGGTGCGGCGGCCGGTCGATCGCCTCCAACATGCCCACGCGGTCCAGGGCGTCCTTGACCCGGCGCTGCAGCTCCTCGCCGCCGATCCCGAGGTTGGCCGGGCCGAAGGCCACGTCCTCCCGGACGGTCGGCATGAAGAGCTGGTCGTCGGGGTCCTGGAAGACCAGCCCGACCCGCCTGCGGATCTCCTTGAGCGAGCGCTTCTCCACCGGCAGCCCGGCCACCGCCACCGTGCCGTGCCCGGCGGTCAGGATGCCGTTGAGGTGCATCACCAGCGTCGTCTTGCCCGCGCCGTTCGGCCCGAGCAGCGCGACCCGCTCCCCGCGGCCGATCGTGAAGTCGACGCCGAACAGCGCCTGCGTGCCGTCCGGGTAGGCGTAGGCCAGGCGGCTCACCTCAAGAGAGGGCGTCATGCCAGTCCCCAGCCTCCCAGCAGCACCACCAGCGCCGCGCCCGGCAACATGCCGGCGGCGAGCCACTGGCGCGACGAGGCGGACATGTCCTGGATGACCGGCATCGAGCCACTGTAGCCGCGGCTGAGCATCGCCAGGTGCACCCGCTCGCCCCGCTCGTAGGACCGGATGAACAGCGCGCCCGCCGACCTGGCGATGACCGGGATGTGCCGGACGTCTCGGGCCGCGAACCCCCGCGACTCCCTGGCCACCCGCATCCGGCGCATCTCGTCGATGATCACGTCCATGTAGCGGAGCATGAACATGGCGATCTGCACCAGCAGCGGCGGCAGCCTGAGCCGCTGCGCGCCCAGCAGCATCAGCCTGGGCTCGGTGGTGGCCGCCAGCAGGACGCTCGCGACCACCCCCAGGGTGGCCTTGGCCAGGATGTTCCAGGCGGCCCACAGTCCCGCGACGCTGAACGACAGCCCCAGGAAGGACACCCGCTCGCCGATCCCGATGAACGGCAGCGCCACCGCGAACAGCACGAACGGGATCTCGACCGCCATCCGCCGCAGCAGGAAGGGCGGCGGGATCCGCGCCGTCAGCGCCACCGCGGCCAGGAGCAGGGCGTAGAGCCCGAAGGCCCACAGCCACTCGCGCGGAGTGGCCACCACGACCAGGGCGAAGCAGGCCACCGCCGCCAGCTTGCACTGCGGCGGCAGCCGGTGGACGGTCGTGTCGCCCGGCAGGTGGAGCTGGTGGTGGTGGCCGGCGCCCACTAGGCCGAGACCTCCTCGCGCCTGTCGCTGTCGCCCTTGGTACGGCGGCGCACCGCGAAGAACAGCCCGCCCCCGGCCGCGAGGGTCACCCCGACGCCGATCAGGCCGGCCACGCCGACCGGGATGCCGCCCACGTCGCCGTAGTCGGCCAGGGGCTGCTCGCCGAGGGCGTGGTCGGTGGCCTGGCTGATGAAGCCCTTGTCCTCGGCGACCCTCTCCAGGCCGTCGGGTGAGGAGGAGGCATAGAAGCTGACGATCCCGGCCAGCAGCGCCGCGACCACGACGCCGGCGGGCAGGAACCAGCCCGGCCGCCGGGCGGCGGCCGGGGCCGGGGCGCCCTGGGACACCACGGCGTCGCCGTCGGCGCCGCGCAGGACCAGCGGGGCGGCCAGCCCTCGCGCGCCGTAGACCAGGTCGGGCCGGATCGCCAGCACGGTGCTGACGGTGACCGCCGTGATCAGGCCCTCGCCGATGCCGATGAGCACGTGCACGCCGCCCATGGCGGCGGCGACCGTGCCGACCTCGATGGGCGCGGTGCCCCCGAGCCAGAACAGCAGGGTGAAGGCCAGCGCGGAGGCGGGCACCGAGACCAGCGCGGCGGCGAAGGAGGCGGCGACGACGGCGGGCCTGCTCCGCGCGCTCCGGGTGATCAGGCGGAAGACCGCCCAGCCGGCCAGGACGGCGACGATGCCCATGAGGGTGATGTTGACGCCCAGCGCGGTCAGGCCGCCGTCGGCGAAGAAGAAGCCCTGCACGAGCAGGACCACGGCCACGCACAAGACGGCCGTGTAGGGCCCGACGAGGATCGCGGCGAGCGCGCCGCCGAGGAGGTGGCCGCTGGTGCCGGCGGCCACCGGGAAGTTGAGCATCTGCACGGCGAAGACGAAGGCGGCGACCAGGCCCGCCATGGGAGCGGTCCGGTCGTCGAGCTCGCGGCGGGCGCCGCGCAGGCAGACCGCGACGCCGGCGGCCGCGACGGCCCCGGCTGAGAGCGACACGGCTACGTTGAAAAAGCCATCGGGTACGTGCACGACAAGCCTCCGAAGTGCGGAATCGCCCCTTACTTTAGGCCATGGGCTTGTAGTTGCAAGAAGGTGGCATTAGCGCAGTATCCGCTCCATGAACGTGCGGGGCGTGAACGTGCGGACCACCGCGCTGAGCCGCCCCTTGCCCGCCGTGGCGTACGGCCGCACGCTCCGCCGCACCAGCCCCCGCCACCACGTGCGCGGCGGCACGATCGCCTCCGCCTCCGCCTCGATCCGGAACCGGGCGGGCGGACCCCCCAGATCCAGCTCCAGGTAGGCGTCCCAGGTGCCCGGCCCCAGCCGGCCCGCCGCCTGCCGGGCGGCGAACACGCCCCCCGCCCCGGCCGCGACCCGCTCGTGCCGCTCCCGCCCCGACCACCGCTCCCGCCACACCAGACGGCGTACGGCGTGCGCCCCCGGCGCGCCCGTGCCGACGGTGACCTCCCCGTCGAGCATCAGCCGGTGGCCGAGCGACCAGCGGGTCCGGGTCAGCCGCACGCTGGCCGGCACGCTCATCACGTGCCCCCCGACGTCGAGGCTGAGGTTGCCGTGCGGCCGGGTGAAGTAGGGCAGGGCGATGACGTCGCCGACCAGGCGGGGCACCGGCTGGGCGATCCGCCCGTCCCGGCCGGCGCCGAGCCGCGCGAGCCGGGTGATCCCCTCGCACTCGACGGTCACGTGGACGTCCCAGACGCCCGGGGGCAGCTCCCCGACGTCGACGAGACCGGTGAACCCGTCGCAGCCGCCGCTGACGGGGACCACCAGGTCGGCGGCCGGCTCGGCGCCGTCGCGCCGCATCCGCAGCACCAGGGCCAGGCCGCCGACGACGAGCTCCGGGCGGTCGCCCTGCCCCAGCGCGCTCAGCCCGACCCGGCCGGAGATCGCCAGCCGGCCCCGCCCGTCCCAGCGCAGCTCGGTGAGCTCCCGGCGGACCGCGGCCGACTCGATGTGCGCCAGCCGTACCAGGCGGTCGATGTCCTGGAGGGCGGCGATGCGGCTGCGGTCGATGGGCGGGAGCCGGTCGCGGACGCCGTCGGTCAGCCACCGGTCGCACATGTCGGCCACCTCGGCGACGATCTCCTTGCGCTGGACCTCCCCCGCCTCCAGGAAGGGCCTGCCGAGGCTGCCGAAGGCGTCCAGCCGGAAGTGGCGGCGGAGCAGGTGGTCGCGGAGGGCGCCGGGGCGCACGTGGGCGACGACCAGCTCGATCGGCCGCCTGATCATCCGCAGCCAGGAGACCGGGTCGCGGCTCCCCGGCCGCTGCATGATGCTGCTGCCGTCGGGCCGGGCGACCAGGTGGTAGCAGTCGTAGTCGGCGACCACCGAGATCACCCTCGCGTGGCAGTAGGCGTGGGCGGTGAAGACCACGTCCTCCCCCACCAGCAGCGTCTCGTCGAAGCGGATGGCGTGCCGCTCCAGCATCTCCCGGCGGAACAGCTTGAAGCAGCTCAGGCTGTTGTAGACCGAGCTCTCCCCGAGCGGCGCCCGATCGGCGCTCTCGCGGAACATCGAGACCGGCGCCCTGCGGTCATGCCCGACGATCTTCCCGAGGACCATGTCCGAGCCGTTGCGGTCGGCCATCGCGAGCATCCGCTCCAGCGCCTCGGGGCCGAGGTAGTCGTCGGCGTCACAGAAGAACACGTATCTGCCGCGCGCGTGCGCGATCCCGACGTTGCGCGGACGGCCGGCGCCGCCGGAGTGGCGCTGCCGGACGATCCGGATGACGTTGCGGTGGTGGGCGGCGTAGAGGTCGAGCAGATCGGAGCTGCCGTCGGTGGAGCCGTCGTCCACCACGACGATCTCCCTGCTGACCCGCTGGATCAGCAGGGAGGTCAGGCACCTGTCGAGATAGGGACGGCAGTTGTGGACCGGAACGATCACACTGACGTCTATCTCGGACGGCTCGGATATCTCGGGTGGTTCGGATGTCCCGGACCGGCCCGCGCCTTCCTCCGTGCGGACTCGCTGAAGGATCATCCCCGTCACCGCCGCGCCCCTCGTCGGTCACTATCGGCTTGCATGCCGCTTCAGTATGTGACCAAGAGCCCTCCGTGCGCGGCGGATCCAGCGTCTTGGTCACCCCACCTCCACGCCGGGATCGCCGCACCCGGTGGAAAGCGGCCGGTTCGTACGGCTTGCCCCGCGCCACGGCCACGGACGCGCCACGCCCGGGCGTCTTCGGTAAGGTACGGCCGCGTCCTGGAGGAGAATCATGCTGAACGAGTCGACCGAGCTGACCGAGCTGAACGCCCCGGGCGCCGGACTCACCGCGATCCCGGCGCCCGCCGGCGACCCGGCCCCGCTGCGCCGTGTCGACCTGGCCTGGAACGAGCTGACCGAGCTGCCCCCGTGGGTCGGGTGGCTGCCCCGGCTGGAGCACCTCCAGCTGGACGGCAACCGGCTGCGCGACCTGCCCGACCTGCGCGGCCTCACCTCCCTGCGCGACCTCCACCTCGACGGCAACGCGCTGACCCGTTTCCCGGAGAGCGTCCCCGAACTGACCGGGCTGCGGACGCTCTTCCTGTACGGCAACGCGATCGACGAGCTGCCCGAGACCATCGGCCGGCTCCGGAACCTGCGGCACCTGGCCGTCGGCGGCAACGCCCTGACCTCCGTGCCCGCCGCCCTGTGGCGGCTGACCGGCCTGCGCTCCCTGAACCTCGCGGAGAACTCCATCACCGAGGTGCCGGAGGCGATAGGCGGGCTGACCGAGCTGCGCATGCTGGACCTGGGGCACAACGCGCTGACCCGGGTCCCGGAGGCGATCGGCGACCTCCACGGCCTCACCGACTATCTCTACTTGAGCGACAACCGCTTCACCTCGGTCCCGGCGTCCCTGGGCGGGCTCACCCGGCTGACCTACCTGAACCTGACCGACAACCGCCTCACCGCCCTGCCCGCCGCCCTCGGCGGCCTCACCGCCCTGCGGGAGCTGCGGCTCTACGGCAACCGGCTGCGCGAGCTCCCCGAGACCATCGGCCGCCTCCGCGAGCTGCGCGAGCTCCACCTGATGAACAACGCCCTCACCGGCCTGCCCGCCTCGATCGGCGACCTGTCGCGGCTCAGGCAGCTCGACCTCAGGAACAACGCGATCACCTCCCTGCCCGGCTCCCTCGCCGGGCTGCGCGGCCTCACCCACCTGGACCTGCGCAACAACCGGCTCCGCGAGCTCCCCGACAACCTCGCCGACCTGCCCGCGCTGGAGAAGCTCGACCTCCGCTGGAACAAGCTCGACGGCGACCCGGAGGTCCTGCACCGCCTGAGCGGGCGCGGCTGCGCCGTACTGCGCTGACGCCGAGGGCCCGGCGGGCCGCCGGGACGCCGGGCCCACGGGGCGGGGCCGATACCACTGGCTTCCAAGAGATCGACAAGGCGCCTTGACCAAGCTGTCCGGCGAACCTCATCGCCGTTGACAGGGGAGAGCATGCATCGCCTATTCGCCCGGGCCTCGCTGAGCGTCGCGGTCATCGCGGGATCGCTGCTGGCAGGGGGGACCGCGCACGCGGAGCCGGCGCCGATGGTCAGGGTCGTCCTGGAGAGCTTCATCGCCTACAACCTCGAGGAGAGCGGACACGACGAGATCTACGTGCAGACCCAGCGCGACGGGAGGACCCGTCAGCTCTTCCCGACCAACACCGGCGCCCTGTCGGTCGCCGTCAACGACTGCGTCTACATCAGCGGCGACGGCTGCCCTCCGGGGACCAACTACCGGGGCTACTACAACGCCAACAAGCCCAGCTACACGGCCGACGGCAAGCTGCTGATGGTGACCCTCTACGACGACGACATCTCGGGGGACGACCCGCTGGTCAACGTGCCGATCTGGCCCCAGCCGATCAGCGAGAACCAGTACTTCCGCGAGGACGCCGACATCAACGGCTATCACTACGCGCTCAATTTCCGCCTAGAGCCCGCTTACTGACGGAGGATCACGTGCGTACCATCCTGTCCAGAATCGTCACCACCGCCGCCGCGCTGACTCTGGCCGCCGCCCTCGCGCCGCCCGCCCAGGCCGCCGCGGCCGCCGCGGCGCCCATGAAGCTCGTGTTCGGCTCGCTGCAGGCCATCGACCTGGAGGAGAGCGGCGAGGACGAGATCCGCGTCGAGGTCAAGGAGTCGAACGGCGACCACTACTACATCTGGCCCACCAACGGCGACGAGGCCGACACCAAGGTCGGGACCTGCTGGGTGTGGACGAGCGAGGCCTCGGCGTGCTCACCCGGCTCCTCCTCGCGCTCGGCCGGGCCGTACGTCCACCTGACGGTCTACCCCGGCGCGTCGTTCACGATCGAGGTGTGGGAGGACGACCACATCGGTGACGACCTCCTGCTGCGCATCCCGGTGACCCCGACGGAGGGGACCCAGTACATCGACGCCTCCTCCCCGGCCGGCAAGGGGTTCTCCTACCGGCTGGTGGCCCGCCTGGAGCCTGCCTGACGCCGGCGTCCCGGACCGCCGCGGCGCTCCGGGACCGCGCCTGAGCCGGTGATCTCCCTCCCTCCGGCGGGGGAGGGAGATCACCTCAGGGTGGGAGGTCCCGGACGGGACCCGACGTGATCATCGGGGGTATGACGGATTCACAGGTCGACGAGGCGACGGCGGCGCGGTCGCGCCACGCGGCATGGGCGGGGTACGGCGCGGCGGCGTGGGGGTTCCTGTTCGCCCTGCCCAGCTTCTACTGGGCACTGGGAGGCACCGCCGGCGTCACCACGACGATCTCCCCCTCGCTGGCGCGGCTGGCGCAGGACGGGGTCACCTGGTTCATCGTGGTCCTGTGGGTCACCGGCGCGCTCAAGATCGTCGGCGGGGTGCTGGGGCTCGCCCTGGTGCGCCGCTGGGGCACGGGCACGAGCCGGCTCCTGCAGTTCGCCGCCTGGGGCGCCGGGGTGCTGCTGCTGTGGCACGGCGGGCTGTTCGTCGTGCAGGGGCTGCTCCTGCAGCTCGACGGCGCCGGGATCGCGGCGGAGCTGCTGCCGGTGATCCGCTGGTACACCTACCTGTGGGGGCCGTGGTTCATGGCCGGCGGCCTCCTGTTCGTCCTGGCCGCCCGCGTTCAGCGGCGCGGCCTGGCCGACCGGCGCGGCACCGCGGTCGCCGGCGCGGCCGGCGGGGTCGGCGCGCTGGGCCTGTCGGTGGCGATGACGGTCATGGGCATCGGCTGACCGGCCCCACCCGGCGGAGAGCCGCCCACGGACGGCTCCCCCTCCGAGCTTCCCTGATCTGCCGACAGGTCCCCCTATGAGCCCCCTGATCCGCGGACGGGTCCCCTGCGAGCCCCCTGACCCGCGGACGCGCTCTCCGGCTCCGGCGACGGCGCTCCCCGGCCGGAGGGGCGGGCGAGCCGGTTCAGCTCGGCGAGGGCGAGCCCCCACGGATAGGTGTCGGTGCGGTCCTCCCCCGAGTCTGGGTCGTGCGGCTCGAACTCCCCGGGGCCGAGAAGCACCCGCACCCCCTCGGCCCGCAGCCTCTCGACGCTGTGCCGGAACGGGAGGCGGGCGGCGAGCGCGCTGTTGAGGCACGGCAGCACCACGACGGGGATGCCCAGCCCGGTGGCCTCGGAGAGGAGGCCGAGGGCGTAGGTGTCGGCGATGCCCTGGGCGCTCTTGTTGATGGTGTTGTAGGTCGCGGGGGCGACGATGACGGCGTCGGGCCGCGGCGGCTTGGGCTCGCCCGGCTTGCGGTACCTGCTCCGTACGGGGCGGCCGGTCTGCGCCTCCAGCGCGCCGGCGTCGACGAAGTCCAGTGCCTGCGGGGTGGCGACGATCTGAACGGCCCAGCCTTCCTCCTGGGCCATCGTGACGAGACGGCCGACCCCGGCGGCGGGGCCCGCGGCGCACACGATTACGTAGAGGACCTTGCCGGTGGGGCTCACGCGCGCTCCAGACGTCTCGGCGGGCCGGCGGGCTCGGTGGCGGACGCCGGCCGGGGGTTCGGGCGGGAGGTCACGGACGGCCCGGAGGGCGCCGGAGCGGTCGGTGTCCACCCGGCGAGCGTATGCGACACCCGTCCGACCGCCGCCCACGGGTCCGACGGCGGGAATCCGGTGTTTCCCGGGACCCCGGCCGGTGTTTCCCGGCGACCCGGGAGCGCCGCGGACAGCCCCCGTGTGTGGAGGCTCCCCCGGCCGGTGTGTGGAGGCTCCCCCGGCAGGCCGGCCCGCCCGGTCACTCCCGCGCCGGACGCGCGTACCACCGGCGGACGGAACCCAGGACGGCGACACCGCCGAAGTAGGCGGCCAGCACCCGCACGGGCAGGCCCGTCACCCCGTGGTAGTCCAGGCCGGCGAGCGCCAGGGACAGCAGCCCGGCGAGCACGGCGCCGACCCCGGCGATCGTCAGCGCGGCGGGCCACACGCCCCTCACCGCGCCCACGGGATCGGCCCGGGGCCCCGTACGCCGCTCGAACCGCCCGAACACCGCGACGAGCAGGGCGAGGATCAGCGCCAGACAGGCGAGCCAGGGGACGCGCAGGAGCAGCCAGAGCGCCGACCCAGGCGGGGCCTCGGGCATCACCGCCGTCGCGTGGAGCACCAGGACGCCGATCACCACGGCGGTCATGTGCCAGAGGAAAAGCGTCATGATCACCATGTTGACCGCCACCACGACGGTCCACGGGCCCGGCCGCCGCAGCCACCGGTTCCCCGGGTCCCGCGTCCACAGGGCGATTCCCGTCTGGGTGACGGCCAGGGCGAGGAGGGCCAGCGTGGGCGGAGAGGTGTTCTCTATCTTCTCCCCGAACCCCACCATGCTGACCGGATAGGGGCCGACCACCGTGAGGAGCACGAGGATGACGGCCCCGGCCGCCGCCATCGGCAGAGCCACGCTCCGCCGGGACGGCAGGCGCCCGTCCTGCCAGGCGAAGCCGAGCTGGTGCACGGCCAGCCAGCCGAGCAGGTAGTTCGCCTGACCCACATAGGGGACGTTCAGCACCAGACGGGCCAGGTCGCCCACGCCGACCAGGACCGCCAGGACGATCGGCACGGCCAGACCCGCCCGCCGGTGCAGGGCGTACATCGGCGGGGTGAGGACCATCACGGCGAGGTAGGCGACCAGGAACCACAGCGGGATCCCGGCCAGCCAGACCGCCGCGCCGATCAGGGCGGGCGCGGCCCCCAGGAGCCCGGCCGTCACGGCCGCCGCCGTTAGCCCGCCCAGCAAGATCGTCGTCGGGCGCAGCAGCCGGGCGGTCCGGACCAGCACCCAGCCCGTGGCGTTGCCGCCCCGCTCGAGGTGGGAGACGAAGGACGCGGCGTTCGCGAAGCCGCCGACCAGGAAGAACAGGGGCATCACCTGGAACAGCCAGGTCAGCGGACGGGCCCACGGGGCGACCTCGAGGATGTTCCCGCCCTGGAAGCCCGCGCCGTCGCGGGCCACGTAGATCACCAGCCAGTGCCCGACGACGACCACCGTGATCGCGACGGCGCGCAGCAGGTCGACATGGCGCTCCCGCTGCGGCGGCGTCCGCTCGGCCAGCCGCCGCACCCGCCGCGTCATCCGCTGAACGGCCCGGACAGGCTGCGCTGCCATGCCACCGACGCTTGACATGATGAGAGCATTCCTCCATCCACGTCATGTCAAGCGGCTTGCCCGGCTGTCATCCACGTCATGTCGGCTGGTCACCCGCCGTGCCGCCCGCTATCCGCGGGCGGCGCCGTCCCACAGGTCGGCGCTGTGCGCCTCGACGAGAGCGCCGATACGGGTGAGGGCGTCAGCGGCGGGCCGCGGGTCGAGGCGGCGTCCGTCACGCAGGCGCAGGGCGACGTGGCCGTCGGCGGCCTCCCTGGCGCCGATGACGGCCTGGTAGGGCACAAGGCGGGCCTCCCGGATGCGGGCGCCCAGGCTGCCGCGTTCCGGCCCGGCGAGCTCGGCCCGCAGCCCGAGCTCGGCGCATCGCCGGGCGAGCGCCGCGGCGTCCGGCAGCTCGGCCTCGGAGACCGGGAGGATCACCAGCTGGGTGGGGGCGAGCCAGGCGGGGAAGGCGCCGCCGTGCTGTTCGACGAGGTGGGCCACGGCCCGCTCCACGCTGCCGATGATGCTGCGGTGGACCATGACCGGCCGGTGCTTCGCGCCGTCCGCGCCGATGTAGTGCAGGTCGAACCGCTCGGGCTGGTGGAAGTCGACCTGGACGGTGGACAGGGTGGACTCCCGGCCGGCGCCGTCGGCGACCTGGACATCGATCTTGGGGCCGTAGAACGCGGCCTCCCCCTCGGCTGCCTCGTAGGGCAGGCCGGAGCGGTCGAGGACCTCGGTCAGCAGGGCGGTGGAGCGCTGCCACATCTCGGGAGCGGCGACGTACTTCCCGCCGGGGCCCGGGAGGGAGAGCCGGTAGCGGGCCGGGCTGATGCCGAGCGCCTCGTACGCCCGGCGGATCATCTCCAGGGCGGCCCGCGCCTCCTCGGCGACCTGGTCCAGGGTGCAGAAGATGTGCGCGTCGTTGAGCTGGATGGCCCGGACGCGGGTCAGCCCGCCGAGCACGCCCGAGAGTTCGGAGCGGTACATGCCGCCCAGCTCGGCCATGCGCAGGGGCAGCTCGCGGTAGCTGTGGGAGCGGGAGCGGTAGATCACCGCGTGGTGAGGGCACAGGCTCGGCCGCAGGACGACCTGCTCACCGCCGAGGTCCATCGGGGGGAACATGTCGTCGCTGTAGTGCGACCAGTGTCCCGAGATCTCATACAGCTCCCGCTTGCCGAGCACCGGCGAATACACGTGCCGGTAGCCCGCCCGCCGCTCCGCGGTGCGGATGTACTCCTCCAGGGTGTGCCGTACGGCCGCGCCGTCGGGCAGCCAGTACGGCAGCCCCGCGCCGATCAGCGGGTCGGTGTCGAACAGGCCCAGCTCGCGGCCGAGCTTGCGGTGGTCGTGCATTGCGGTCTCCTCGCGTACATCGGGCGAGTGACCGCAAGACGAAGCCCCGGGGCACTCGCCCCGGGGCTTCGGACTAAGTCAGCTGTCAGCGCGCCGGGACACTCTCCGGCGTCGTCGTCATGGCAGCGCGCTTCATGCGGGTAACGGTAACAGAAGCCCGGTGATCTTCACAGGGTCGTTCTCCGGCGGGCCCGGGCGCCGGAAGCGGGACGGGGGCGGGTGCGTCCTCAGGCCCGCCGGGCGATCATGAGGATCACCCGGCTGCCGTCCGTGATCGGCCCGCGCGTCCAGTCCCCGAACTGCTCCTCGACCACGAACCCGGCCTCGTCCAGGAACCCGCGCAGCTCGGGCACGTCCAGAAAGCGCAGGTTGCCCCGATCGACCCAGAGCACCTCGCCGTCCGCCTCGCTGGTCGTCTCGGTCAGGGACACGACGCCCCCGGCCACCGACTCGACGGAGTGCGACACCCGGAGCCTGCGCCCGGCCCCGTCCACCACCTCGGTGGCGTTGCCGGGGTTCCACCCCTCCCAGGCCCTCGCCTGCGGATGGCGCGTCTCGAACACGAACCGCCCGCCCTCCCGCAAGGCCGCCCGGATCGCGACCAGGGACGAGCGCACCTCCTCATCGGTCACGAAGCACTGGAAGGCGTTGCTGGCCATGGTCGCCAGCTCGAACTCCCGGTCCCAGGCCGCGTCCGCCGCGACCCCTTCGACCCATTCGACGTCGGCACGCCGCCGGGCCCGCTCCAGCGCCGCCCGGTCCGGGTCCAGCCCCACCAGCCGCCCGACGTGACCCATCTCCCGGGCCTGGTGCAGCATGCTCCCCGTGCCACATCCCACATCCAGTACGGCCTGCGCGGACATCACCAGGTCGTCGAAGAAGGCGGAGTCCGGCCGTTCGGCGTTCCATGGATTGAGCACGTCATAGAGCGCCGCGACATCAGCATCGGTAAACACCCGCAGCATTATTCAGGCGGCCCCTGTC
Source organism: Streptosporangium sp. NPDC048886 (assembly GCF_055586905.1). Classification (NCBI taxonomy): domain Bacteria; kingdom Bacillati; phylum Actinomycetota; class Actinomycetes; order Streptosporangiales; family Streptosporangiaceae; genus Streptosporangium; species Streptosporangium sp. NPDC048886. Next base: position 82,203 of record NZ_JBVJHH010000020.1, on the reverse strand, counting down.
CGGCCCAACCGGTTTACGGAACGGAGCGCGCTACGTCGCCCGTGTCCGTTCTCCGAGCACCTCAGCCGCTCCGGCCGCCCAGTGGCCCTCCGGGGCGGACGATGCCCGACTCGTACGCGTACCGGACGGCCTGGGCACGGTCGCGCAGGGCGAGTTTGGCCAGCAGGCGGTTGATGTGGGTGCTCACGGTCGCTTCGGTGATGAACAGCGTGCCGGCGATCTCGGCGTTGGACAGTCCTTGCGCCACCAGACGCAGCACCTGCTCCTCCCGGGCGGTGAGCCCGGTGACCCGCGGCGCCGGCGGCGCCGTACGGCGGTAGGCGTCGACGACCCGCCCGGTCACGGCGGGGTCGAGCAGGACGTCCCCCCGCGCGGCGCTGCGGATCGCAGCGAACAGATGTTCGGGCGGGGACGCCTTGAGCAGGAAGCCACCGACCCCGGCGTGCAGGGAGCTGTCGAGGTTCTCGTCGGTGTCGTACGTCGTCAGCATGATCACCCGCGGCGGGCGCGGCATGGCGAGGATCCGGCGGGCCGCCTCCAGCCCGTTCAGCCGGGGCATCTCGATGTCGAGCAGCACGACGTCGGGACGCAGGCTCCGGACGCGCTCCACCGCGTGTTCCCCGTCGGACGCCTCGCCGAGCACGGACAGGTCCGGCTGGGAGTCGATCACCAGCCTCAGCCCGGCTCTGATCATCGCCTGGTCGTCGGCGATCAGGATGCCGATCCCGCCCGCCCCGCCCGCTCCGGCAGCCCCGGCACCGGAGCCCGCCGGAGCCGGCGGGCGAGAAGGGGGTGCGGAGCGTTCCGGGCCGTCTGCGGCGTCCACGGCGTTCACAGGGGGAGCACCGCCCGCACGCCGAAGCCCCCGGAGTCGAGCGGGGCGGCGGTGAACGTGCCCTGGAACAGCGCGACCCGCTCCCGCATGCCGATCAGGCCGTGCCCGCCCTTCCCGGACGTCCCCGCCTGCGCACGCGTCTCCCGCGGACCCCGGTCGAGAATCTCCAGCCGGAGCTGTCCCGGGTCATAGGCGACGCTCACCGTCACCTGCGTGGGGCCGGCGTGCTTGAGCGTGTTGGTCAGCGCCTCCTGGACGATCCGGTACGCCGACAGGTCAAGCCCGGCGGGCAGCGGCACCGAATCGCCCCGCATCTCGAGCGTCACGTCGAGCCCCGCCGACCGCACCTGCTCCAGCAGTTCGTCCAGCCGGCCGAGACCGACCTGCCGCGACGGCTCGTCGGCCTGCGGCCCGCGGAGCAGGCCGAGCATGCGATGCAGTTCCTCCAGCGCCCCCCGGCCGGTCTCCTCCACCGTGGCGAGTATCCGTTTATCCCGTTCCTGGCCCTCGGGCAGCGTCAGCCGTACGCCTGCGGTCTGCAGGGTCATCACGCTGACGCTGTGGGCGACGATGTCGTGCAGTTCGCGGGCGATGCGGGCACGCTCATGCGACACGGCCTCGCGGGCCAGCAGTTCCCCCCGTTCGGCCGCCTGCACGGCGAGCACCCGGTGCCGGCGTACGGCCAGGCCCGCCCCCGCCGCGATCGCGCACATCACCAGGGCCACGGCGACGTCACCCCATCCGGCCGGAGGCGACGAGGTGAGGATCATGAAGGTCACGTACACCCCGGTCGCGGCCAGTCCGGCGGCAGCCTTCGCGCTGCGCGGACCGACCTCCGACAGGAGCGTGAACAGCAGCACGAGCTGGGTGTAGAACTGCCAGGCCGCGCCGTTCTCCCACGACAGGGCGAGCACCGCCACGTTGGCGGCCGAATAGACGGCCAGGATCGCGAAGGGGGCGCGGCGCTGGAACAGCACCCCGGCGGCGGCGACGACCCCGGCGGCGATCCACAGGGAGAAGTGCTCCCTGGAGGGGGTCATCGGGCGTCCGCTGGCCTCCTCCGCGACCGCGAACAGGGCCACGACCGCCGCGACGAGCCAGTCGACGGGCGTGGGGGGACGACGGTAGCGCACCCTCCGAGGGTAACCGCGGCCATGACGTGCGCCATTCCGCCGTCCCTCTCCTGAACGCGTCCCCCGGCCCGGGCATCCGGTTACGACTGTGAGGATGAAATCAGTCCGCAGGGGGACGACACATCAAAGACCGCTTTGACGACGGAACGGAGGACCGGTCCGTACGGTCCACCGCATGCTTTCCAATGCCGGCTCCTTCCGCCGCGTCGCCGCGGGCACGAGCCTCATCCTCGCCCCGCTCTGCCTGCTCCTCGGCATGATCACCGACCCTTCCGAGCCCGGGGTCGACGACCCCCTGGTGTACGCGCACAACCCGGGTGCCGTGGGTGTCAGCGCGACGCTCCTCCACTACGCCTGGGTGCTGTTCGTGCCCGGCGTGATCGGCCTGGTCCACCTCGTACGGGGCAAGGGCGCGGGGCTGGCCAACATCGCGGGCGTGGTCGCGGTCATCGGCCTCATCAACTTCTCGTCCCTGATGATCTCGGACTTCTTCGACATCGTCCTCTTCCAGGCCCTGCCGGTGGCACAGGCCGAGAAGCTCATGCAGGACGCGGCACAGCCCGCGATGATCGCCGCCTGGCAGATGCCCGGACTGATCGGCTCCTTCCTGGGGCTGGTCCTCATCGCGGTCGCGTACGCCCGCTCCGGCCGGGCGGGATGGTGGTTCCCGGCGAGTGTGCTCGTGGGCCTCGTCGTCTGGGTCTTCGGGGCGAGCGCGTGGAACCTCATCCTGGGGCTCGGCGGCCCGGTCATCCTGATGGTCGCCTTCGGCGCCGTCGGTGTCGCGATCATCCGCATGTCCGACACGGAGTGGTCCCCCGCGGACGCGTGATCCACGCCGCCGACGGACCCCGGCGTGCCCCTCGCCCCGGACCGGCGGGTCACAGCACGGCCGAGACGGGGGCGGGACGTCAGCCGAGAGTCGAAAGCCCTGAGGCCGAAAAGTCCCCCTGGCGGATGACATGGAATCAAAGACCGCTTTGACGTCCGGGCAGGGGGACGGCTTCTACCGTTCGGTCCATGACCTTCCATATGAACACGCTCCGCCGCGCAGCCGTGGGCGTCGCCCTCACCTTTGCCACTCTCGCCGCCACCCTCGCCGTCCCCGCCACGGCGCAGGCAGCCACCTACGGTCCCTACTGGGACCTGCGCCAGTGCTCGATGGCGGCCTCAGCGTACGGCGGCGTCCAGAACGGCGCCTACTGCTTCATGCGCAACGGCCGCTGGTATCTGTACGCCCGGTAGTAGCCGACACACACGAGGAGGCCCCGGAGCCCGAGAACGCTCCGGGGCCTCTGACCGCGTCCACGGAGGTGGTGTACGGGTTTCCCCAGCGGGATGACGAGGTCCAGATCGGCCAGCCGTCCAGGACGGTGACGACCTGCACGTTGCCGGGGGTGTGGCGCGGAAAGGCTCAAGGCGCGGTCCTGCCCAAGAGTTCACGCGTTGAAGGTCAAGGAGAGTCGCTCGCTGCGGGTGCGCAGGAATCCGGTCATCGCGTCGACGCCAAGACCGATGGCGCGCTCGTCCACCAGGAAGTCGGAAGCATGCGGAAGCCCCTGCTCGCCCACTCCGAAGAAGAACATCGCTCCCGGCGCCCGCTCCAGGAACAGCCCGAAATCCTCCCCGCTGAAGGGATAGGACGCGTGGAACAGAGTGGCGTTCAGGTGGCGCGCGCCGGCCAGCGCGTGTTTCGGTGAGTTGACCAGGGTCGGATGGCGTTCGAGGAACCGTACGCGTGGCCCGGCCTGCGAGCGGAGCAGCGTCCGGATCTCCTCGTAGCGGCTGTCGGGCCAGGCCCGCACCCAGCCCTGCACGGCGTCCTCCTCGCGGTGGACCTGGGCGTAGACGAAGCTCGCCAGCGGGCCGTCGGGGGTCTGCAGGTCCTCCGCCAGCCGGGCGAGGTCGTCGGGGCTGGTCGCCGGGGTCACCGTCGACAGGCCCTCGATCAGGCTCTCGAATCGCCGCGCCTCCTCGGGCGACAGGCCCTCGATCCGGAAGATGTCCTGGCCCGGATACCCGAACCCGGGCGCCACCCCGAACTTCCCGACGGGCAACGGCCAGGAGTGCAGCGCGTAGACCTCCCGCGGCGGGACCGGATCCAGGGCGCCGTCGCCGATCATGGCGCGGGCACCCTCGCAGGTCTCCTCGGCGGGCTGGAAGAAGAAGACCGCCCGGCCTGAGGTCTGCTCGCGCGCCAGGGCCCGCGCGACGCCCACCCCGATCGCGGTGTGCACGTCGTGCCCGCACAGGTGGGCCGCCCCACCCGGTACGGCGACCGCGTCCAGGTCGGCCCGGTAGCCGATCGCCGGCCCGTCCCCGGCGTCCAGGATCGCCACCACGCCGTGCCCACCCACGTCCGTCCGGACATCCAGGCCCGCTTCGCGCAGGGCATCGGCGACCAGGGCCGCGGTACGTCGCTCCGCACCGGCCAGCTCGGGGTGCCGGTGGATCTCGCGCCGTAATTCGATCAGTCCGTCATGCCTCATGGCTGGATGTTGTCACAGGGAATCCGCCGGCCCCTTCGACGTGCCCTCATCCACCAGCCCACCTCCGGCGAGAGGGGCACACGAGCGGTGAGCCGGACGCGATGACCAAGACCGTGCATTCGGGGTTGGTCGTTGATCGTTCGTGGCTGTGTTCCTCCAACGGCTGGCGCCCGATGACGCGACGCCGACGGCCGACCAAACTCCATGACGACAAGGGCTACGGACACCACACCGATCACTTCGCGTCCTCGGTCGCCATCGCCGCTGCCCTGATCTGCTACCGCCGACTCACCGAATGAGTCACGGTCTTGGCAACAGGAGTCAGCAAGATCGCGAAATGACACCGGCAGAGGAAAGGCTCCCGGCGGCGTGATGCCTGTTCAGGAGCCTTCTTCGCGACGAGCCGACGGGGGAATCGAAGCCCTGGCCTTCTGTTTACGAGTTAGATCACGACCGTCCAGGACCATCCACCTGGTCGAGGGCGCTCGGTATCGATGTGTGACGGACGACCTGAACACCCTCGCAACGGCACTCTAAGTCAAGATCGGCGACGCGCTGAAGGCATCGCCGGACCTGGCCCCCTGGCGCCCGAGGTTCGGCATCTCGCCCACACTCAGCGGCGCTGAACTGGTCACGCCGGCGGTGATGTCGGCGCTGCTGGGCTTCACCTCCGAACGGCGCCGGCTACGCCACGCCCATGCCCGGCTCGGCGGCATGTTCCCGTATCCGCCCGGCCAGTCCGGCTACGGCAGGCGACTACGCAAGGCATCCGGCTCGGCATCAAGCATGATCAGGGTGCTCGCCGCCGACACGTCGCCGTGGAGCGACGATGTGCGGGTGGTCGATTCCACCCCGGTGGAGTGCGGCCGGTCGAGGCAGACGGCCAGGCGCAGCGAGCTGGCCGGGTGGGCCGAGGACGGCTACTGCGCCAGTCACTCCCGGTATTTCCGGAGGTCGCGGCTGCATCTTCTGTGCACGCTGGGAGGACCGCCGGTGGCGTCCGCGCCGAGCGGCGCCAAGGCCGACGAGCGCGGCACGCTGCCCGGATGCTCGACGATGCTCCCGAACTGCCAGCCGGCCGGCCATCCGCATCAGACGATCATCGTTGACAAGAGCCACTACGGCCGCGCGTTCGAGCGGGCTGTCACGGGCCGTGAGCTGACCTTGTTGCGTCCGGCCCGCTGGGCGAGGCCGAGCGGGCCGGAGCACAGCTGTTCAAGCCGTTGCGCCAAGTCATCGAGTCGATCAGTCAAACCTTCAAGGCGCAGCTTGATCTGGAGCGTCACGGCGGTCGCACCCCTCGTGGGGTGGTCATCCGTGTGCTTGCGCGGATCCCCGTACTGACCGCCGCGATCTGGCACAGCGGCAAAACCGGCCAGCCGGTCAAACGATCCCTGATCGCCTACGACCACTGAGCGTGATCGCACCCTTTGGACTCATACATCCAGAGGACCGATGATCGATCACATCCGGGGGCGCGTGCACATCCGGGGGCGCGGGCTTTTACCGTCCTCGCGGTGAACGGCCCGGCTACGGCGGCCGGGGCGGGCGGTGGCGAGCCGGTCAGGCGGCCGCGCCGCTGATCCGGAACGGCAGCACGGCGACGTTCGACGCCACGCCCAGCTCACGCAGGTCACGGGCGTCGATCCGGCCGTCGCCCGTGACGTCCTTGACCACGTCAGGGGCATCGTCGAGCACGCCGTTGCCATCGAGGTCCTTCACGACCGCGACGGTTACCACGCTGTCGACGTCCTTGCCGAACAGCGCCTTGCCGACCAGCCAGGAGTCCCAGATCCTGGTCCCGCTCTGGCCCCGCTGGGCCACCCCGGTGACGTTGAACAGGTTCGCCAGATTGGTTCCGGCACCGGAGAAGCCTGTCGTGGTGGAGAGCAGGACGACAAGGCCCGGCAGCTTGTCGTCCTTGCCGGGCCCGAACGTGCCGGTGCCGCCCTGGGGGCCGGTGACCTGCGGCCCGCTCCATCCCGCCGCCTTGAGGCCGTCGCGGTAGTCGACGGACAGCTCCATCGTCCAGGCCGCCCCCTCCACCCCGGTCGACGCGCCGGCCCTCGGCGACTGGATACGCACGTGGGCGCGCTGCTCGGCCCCGGACGCCGTGTCCGCCAGCGCGGGAACCGCTGACACCGCGGTCACCGACAGTGCCGCCCCGAGCGCCGCCGCCCAAACACCTCTACGCATGTCGTCTCCTCCGTCGGTTGCTGATGTCGCTGATGACGGGAGGGGATACGGTGCCACCGCACGTCGCGTTCACGCGAAAACGGATGAACACCGCAGCGATCCATTCCGTATGCCCCGGAAAACGAGAGGAGGATGCGTGCGGTTGGATGACGAGGCCACATTGCGGGCGGTCTACGACGATCACGGAGGCGAGCTGTTCGCCTTCGCCAGCCGGTCGCTGGGTGATCCCGGGCTGGCAGAGGACGCGGTGCAGGAGACCTTCGTCCGCGCCTGGCGTACCGCGGCCCGGTATGACCACCGGCAGTCGTCCCTGCGCACCTGGCTCTTCGCGATCTGCAGGAATGTGGTGATCGACCTGATACGGGCGCGGTCCGTGCGGCCTCAGCTCGCGGCCGGGCAGGGGGAGGACCGGCCGACGGGCAACGATCTGGAGGGGCTGCTGCTCGGCATGCAGGTGGAGGAGGCGCTACGGCGCCTGTCGCCGCAGCAGCGGCACATCCTGGTGGAGGTCCATCTGCGTGACCGGGCGCCTGCCGAGGTCGCCGCCGAACTGCGCATTCCTCCGGGTACGGTGCGAAGCAGGGTGTTCTACGCGCTCAAGGCGCTCCGCCTGGTCATGGAGGAGATGGGGTGGGACGGTGACTAGCTGCCGCGACTATCAGCCCCTTCTTGGGATGCACGCGCTCGGCCGCCTGCCGAAGACCGAGACCGCCGCGCTGCTCGCGCACACCGACGGCTGCCCGGGCTGCCGGGCCGAGTTGGACGGGCTGCGCGCGATGGCCGGCGCGCTCGGCCATGCCGACCCCGACCGCGTGTCCCCGCCGCCCGCGCCGCCGCCCTGGCTGCGCGAGAGCGTGCTGACCGCCGTCGGCGCCCGGCACGCGCGCAGGCGCCGGCGCGGGCTGGCCTGGGCCGGCGGGCTGGCGGCGGCGGCCGCGATCGCGGGGGTGACGCTGTTCTCCGGGTTGTCCGGCACGGACAGGCCCACGGTGGCGTACGGATCGGGCGGCATGCAGGTCTCCGCCGAGTTGGACGCCCGCCAGTGGGGCACGGCCGTGGACCTGTCGGTCAGCGGCCTGACCACAGGTCAGCGCTACCTTGTCTGGCTGGAGCACCGCGACGGCAGCCGGATCCCGGCGGGGAGCTTCACCGCCAGGGGCATGGGGCTGACCATGGAGCTGTCGGCGGCCGTGCGGGGTGAGGAGGTGGTCGCGCTCGGCCTGAGCACCGTACCCGGCGGTCCGGCCGTGCTCCGCGCACCGATCAGCCGTTGATGGTCCGCGCTCGACGGGACGCGGACCGTCCTCGGCTCAGCGGCACGGCGCCCGGCCCCTGGGCAGGTCCCACTCCGTGCCGCACGCTCGTCGGACGACCTGACGGGCGACCGAGTCACACCCCCCGAGGATCATGCGAAACCAGGAGTCTCGGCCGCCCGCTGTCATGGGCGGGAGGCGAGGCCGATCACTCGGGCCCGGAGTCGGTCGTGGAGGCCGTGTCGTTCTTGGCTCTGCCGAAGCCGATCATGATCATTTCGGTGGCGTCCGTCTTGCCCGGGACACGACCGGTGCTGTCCGGGAAGTTGTTGTCCTGCATGATGAGGATCCGGTTTCCCGGCAGGGGAAGCAGCGCCTCCACGGACTGCAGGGGGAACTTGAAGGGGTTGCCGAGGCCGTAGCCTCCGACCGGGTCGTGCGAGCCGATGAGGGCAGGGTTGCGCAGGTTGAGCAGATCCGCGACCTCGGTCTTGACCAGGAAACCGTCGGCGTCGACATGGCGACGGTCGATGAGGTAGACGCGCTTGAAGGTGGCGGCCGGCCCCTCGTCGTCCTCCCGCTCGATCAGGACGGCCCGGTTGGCGTCAAGAGACTGCATGTCGGCGATGCGATAGTCCTCGCCGTCCGTCCGATACTGCCAGGTGCGACCGGTGTAGCGGTTCGCGCGGGTGTCGAACTCGTGGATGTGGCGCCGGAGCCGGTTGTCGTCGCCCGGCAGGGCTCCTTCCACGGCGGGATAGAGGTAGCGCCCGTCAGGGGAGGAGGCGAGGGCCTCGTAACCGCGGCTGCCCTGCACCGTCGGCGTCTCTCCGGGGGCCAGGTTCGGGTTCGACGGGGTCTTGAGCGCGGGGTGGGCGACCGGTGCCTGCAGCAGTTTGCCGGTGCGGTCGAAGTGCAGGAGGAACGGGCCGAACTCGTCGCCGATCCACATCGATCCGTCGGGCACCCGGGTCACCGACTCGACGTCGAAGTCGCCGCCGGTGAGCAGCCGATCCGCGGTGTTCTCGTTGACGATCGGGAAGGGGATCCGGTGATCCGGGTCGCGGAGCGAGAGGAAGCGGCCCACGTCGATGGTCCCGGCGCCGCCGCGTTCCGTCTCCCAGTGCGGGGTGAAGCGGTAGAGCCGCAGCAGGAAGTCGACGGAGTTGCCCTTCGTGCCGAACCCGTTGTCCGGCATGGCCCAGTAGGAGCCGTGGTCGGCGGGAAGCATGGAGGAGATGCCCAGGACGACCTGGCTGGGGTAGGGCGGGGTCATACCGTTGTTGGGGTCGCTGAAGGCTCCGGAGGCGGGGCCGGGGGCCAGCGTGTAGGCGGGGAGCGTGGCGCGCGCCAGCAGGACCGCGCCGGCGGGGTCACCGGCGGGGGAATGGTGCTTGACCTGAGCGAACGCGGACGGGCCGGCCAGCACGATCGCCGCGGCGGCCAGGAGAGCGAGTGGGCGATATCGCATATTTCCCCTAAAGGGTCGAATCGGCATCAATAAGGTGTGTGTCCGCTGGATCAAATCGGCTGATGATTAACTGCTGTTGCGGGTCAGATGGCGGCCGGCTGTAGCGTCGGCGAAATGCCGTGGTGTCCGCGGGGACCCTCGCCGCCGCCGACGCGCAGTTCCGCGCCGCGTACGGCGAGGGCGGGCCCGTCGAGGCCGGGTTGATTCCGCTGCGGCTGTTCGCCAACCCCGCGCCGCGCGTCGCCCTGCCCGCCACCTCGCTGCTCGGTGGCTCGATCGTCTACCTGCCCACGTATCTGCAGGCCGCTTACGGGATGGGGTCCACCCGGTCCGGCCTCGCGCTCGATCCGTACGTCCTGGCGTTCATGGCGGTGTCGTCTCCGGCCGGTGCCCGCATCGGCGCCGGCGGCCGGTTCAAGCCCTACCTGCCGGCGGGTGACCGAGGGCGGCCGGTCCCGTGTGGTGAGCGTCGACGCCGGGACAGCCGATCTTCTCTGTCGACGCCGTGAACAGCGGCAGGCCGACCGAGACAAGGTCAGGGACCTGGAAGGGGACCGACGACTATGTGTTCACCACCGGATGGGGCGAGCCGGTCTACCCCGACACCGTCAGCTCCCTCATGCCGAAGCCGATCAAGACGCACAACAGGGCGAGGCCGGACGCGCCGCTCCCCCACGCGCGGCTGCACGACCTCCGTCACGTCCACGCGACCACGCTCCTCCTGACCGGCGTCCCCGTTCACGTGGTCGCGGCCCGCCTCGGGTACGCCGATCCGGCCATCACCCTTCGTGTCTACGCCCACGTCATCCACGAGCAGGCCGCCACGGCCGCGGACGTCTTCGCCCAGGCCGTCAGACTCGGACCGAGATCTTCGCCCCCTCAAGGACTCTCCTGCATAGGGAGAGTCCTCGCTCATGTCCGGGTTCCTCCACTACTCCCCGGGCCATGCGGCGAGGATCTCGATGCCGATCACCTTGCCATCCTTGTCCAGATCGAAGTTCACCATCGCGTCGTCCGCCGTGACCGTCCGCACCGCGCCGCCTGAAGGGATCGGGCCGCGCAGGTAGACATAGGTGCCCTCGGCTTCCGGATCATAGGTCCACGTGCCTGGATGCTCCTCCAGAGCCACCGAGCCTCCCGCTGTCAGCAAAGGTGTTGGCAAGATCGGGAAATGATACCGGCAAAAGGAAGGCCCCTGACGGCGTGATGCCTGTTCAGGGGCCTTCTTCGCTGCGAGCCGACGAGGGGAATCGAACCCCTGACCTTCTGTTTACAAGACAGATGCTCTGCCGATTGAGCTACGTCGGCATGGTCGCCTGATGAGTGTAGTCGGCTTATGCCCCGGACGTCACCGAGCTGAGGGGAGGAGTCGGAAAGAACGGGCGAGTTCCGCTGGCGCCTACACCGGCGCCGCCTACTGGTCGACCTCCAGCACCAGCTTCGCCGACCCCGCCGTGACCCTCGGCCGCATAGTCACCGACAGCTTCGCCGGCATCGCCTCGGCCTCGGTGCCCGGCGTCGTCGCCGCCCAGCTCGTTGGCGCCGCGCTCGGCCTGGCCCTGATCCGGCTGTCGTATCCAACCTCGGCCCCGCCACCGGCCGCCGGACCCGAGCACCTGACCGCCGACTCCGCGACGGCCGCCCGGACATGACGAAGGCCCCGTGCCGCCGTTCCAGGCGGCCGGGGCCTTCCACGTGCGTACCGGTGTGCGTGTCGCCTCTCGGCGAAAGGCGCAGCGCGGCTCCAGCCGAACGGTGATCCGCGAAGGCGAAAGGTGAGGCCCGGGACACTGGGCACACCGGTTACGGCAGATGTAACCAGATGGGGCCGCTGGATGTTCCCCGGGCCTTCCGGCTCAGGTTCCGGCCACGCTGCTGCGACGTTCCACCAGTAGTACGTCCCGCCACACACCGTGGTGGCGGCCGGGCCGCTCCCGGGTGCCGACGACGTGGAAGCCGACCGCCTGACGCAGGGCCAAACCGGCGGCGTTCCCGGCGAGGACGCCGGCCTGGACCGTCCAGACGCCGGCGTCCTCGCTGACCGCGATGAACGCGCTCAGCGGGGCGCGGCCGATATCGTGCGCCCGGCAACCGGGGTGGACGTAGACGCTGTGCTCGACGCCCCCGGCATGGACGCACCGGGACAAGCCCGGCGAGGCGGCCACCCAACCGACCACCTGCCCGGTGTCGGCGTCGGCGGCCACGTAACGCAGGTGTGGCAGCCTGCCGGCGGTGAACCCCCCAGCTCGTCGCGGTGGTCTCGAAGCCGGCCTGCCCGGTGCCCAGGCCCGCCTGGTAGACGGCCAGCACCTGTGCCGCGTCCGACTCGCGCATCGCCCGGATCTCCGGACCCGGGCCGACCGCTGATCTCTGTACTCAACCTCCTCGAAGGCCGATCGGTTCGGAGACGGCGGGGCGATGTGACGCTCACTGACGAGTGACTTGGTCGAGGGCGGCGGAGAGCTGTTTGAGCGCCTCGATGATCTGCTTCAGCCCGTCGAGGCCGAGCTCGTCCACCACCCGGTTTGCCAGTGCTTCCAGGTCGGGGTCGATCCGCTCTATCGCGGCCACGCCCTTCGCGGTGGGCCGCAGCAGCTTGGCTCTGCGATGGGCGGGGTTGGGCTCGTACTCGGCCAGGCCCTGGTCCACCAGCAGATCGGCGGTCCGCTGCACGCCCTGCCTGGTCAGCCCACGGAGCCGGGCGATCTCGGCCACGGACATGGGCTTGTCGGGGACCGCGCTCAGTACCTGCCACCAGGCGACGGTCATCCCCGCCGGCCTGGCGAGCGTGTCGCCGGCGCCGAGGAACTGCCCGTTGAGGCGGTAGACGGTGAGCGCGGCCTCCGACAGCAGATCTCCTGTCTTGCTCATACGTCCGATAGTGCCATCAGCGCTTCGAAGGCCGAGGCGTCGTTGTGTGCGAACAGCCGGTACCAGGCGTCCAGCACCTGGGGGGTGTACAGGTCCAGCTTGGCGAAAATCTCGCGGGCGAAGTCGACCGGTGCGGTGGGGGTGCCCGTGATGAGGTCTCCGTCGGTCACGGCGAGCGCTTCGACGTAGCGCTCCGCGCCGCCGTAGCCCTGCTGCGCCTGCAGGTACGGCAGCGCGGCGCTGGTGTGGCCCCGAGTGTCGAAGATCCCTTCGCGGGCCAGCCCTGCCGTCGCGCCGCAGATGGCCGCGACCGACACGCCCGCTTCCAGCAGGTCGCGGGCCTTGCGGGCGAAGGGGGAGAGTTCGTCGCCTTCATCCCAGAGTGCGGCGCCGGGCAGGATGAGCATCGCCGCGTCCTTGATGGAGTCGAGCGAGACGTCGGGGGTGACGCGCAGGCCGCCCATGGTGGTGATCGGGTCGGTCGTGAGGCCGACGGTGACGAGCTCGTAGCGGCCGGGCTCCCTGTGGTAGTGGCCGTTTCTGATGTGGGCGGTGGCGTGCCCGGTCTCCCAGTCCGCCATGGTCTCGTATACCGCGTGGTAGATCTTGTTCATGACAGCATCTTGTCATAATGACAACATACTGTCAAAGGGCCGCCGGAAGACGGGGCCGGCCGAGGGACGGGGGAAGCGGCCACGGATCGCCCCTTGAGCCGCCGAGCCGGGAAAACTGCACGCCCCCACTGGGAGCCGTACAGCCTGGGGGTGTCGTTGACGCCCGTGTCACCAGCCCCGAACGAGCGACCTTGCCGAGGTCAGGCCCTCCGAGTGAGGGCCGGCCGCCGTCCTGAGCGAAGTTCCCGGAGATCGGGGATGCGGCTGTAGAGAGTGCCCACGTTGACGCCGCACAGCTCGGCGATCGAGGCGACCGACCACTCGGGATCGGGCGGCGGGTCGCGGGCGGCCTTGACCTTCACAAGAACAATCCGGCAACCGGCTCATGCTGTCCGCCGGGGAGCGACGCCATGCCGGGATCCGGGTGCGTGCGGGCGCAAAAGGGTGTCGAAGTGCCGTCAGGGACGTAAGTGAATTCATGGCGCGAAAGGGATGAACATCCCCGGCAAGGCTCGATCCCGGCTGATCAACTTGTCTAGCTTTGTGCCATGTCACACACAGAGCATTATTTACCCCGGGCCATGCGTGCCGTCGGCGTGTTCGCCGTGGCGCTGACCGTGACGCTTGGCATCTGCGCTGGTCCCGCGTCCGCCCATCTGACCCGTAGCCATGCCGAGCTGGTCGTCGGCACGACGGCCGGACTAACAAGCGGTCGCTTGGTTGTGCACAAGGACGTCGTTTCCCCCGAGCGCGCCGGAGCCTGGGCGAGGGGCCTTCTGGGAGGTGGATGCCCGGTCAGCGCTCAAGGGGTGTCCGGCGACGCCGGCGGCATCCCCGGCGGTGTGGTCGTCGAGCTCGCGTGGTCGTGCACGGTGGACAGCCTGGACCTGGCCGGGTTGCTGCGCGCAGGCGGGCTGTCGGAGATCGTCACGGAGTTCGACGGTGTCACCTCGAACGCGACGAACGCCCTCCCCGTCGTCGACGCCACCGGTTCGCACGCGCCCGCCTCACCGTGGCCGACGCCGTACCTCGTGGCGATGCTTCTCGGCCTGGTACTGGCCGCCACCGGATTGATGTGGCTGCGTCGCCGTAAGGGATGGTTGGGCGTCGTGGCGGCCGCGGCCGCGATGGCGATGCTCGCGCCGAGCACCGCGCTGGCCGCCGTGGACGATCCGGGGAGCGCCACCGAGGCGGACCCCGCACCCAGCCAGACCACGCAACCGAGCGCCGCTCCGAACGTGGCCGCCCCCACCGGCACGCTTGCGCTCACCACCGTCAGCCCGAAGGCCGGCGAGCCGGTCACCTTCCGCTACACCACCGACAAGCCGAACGCGCTCAACTGGGTGGGCCTTTACGGCACCGCCGACAAGCCCGGCTCTGTCGCGTCGAAGACCTGGGTGAGGGCACCGCTCGCCTCGGGAACCGTCACGCTGGACACCGGTGCCCTCGACGAGGGGTCCTGGACAGCGCACTTCCTGGCCAACGACGGCTACGACCCGCTGAGCACCCCGGTCACGTTCACCCTGACGGGCGCCGGCTCGGACCTCGTGACCGTCGAAGGCACGGTCTTCGCCGACCAGGACGGCGACGGCGTCAGGGATACCGGGGAAAAGGGCCTGCCCAGCGTGTCCGTCACCGACGGTGCGGTCTGGGCGACCACCGCGGCCGACGGCGGCTACACGTTGGCCGTCGACCGCAGGCGCAGGGAGACCGACCTGGTCAGCGTCGTCTCGCCGAACGGCTATACGCCGGTCCTGCGCGACGACTTCGTGCCGGCTTTCTTCCGCGAGGTGCCGGGTGGACAGGGCCCCCTCAAGGGGCTCGACTTCGCGCTGGTTCCGGACGCCAACGCCGTCAACCCGAAGGAGAAGTGGCTGATGGTCTCCGACGTCGAGGTGGGCAACCGCACCGACGCGGAGGCGAAGAACGCGCTGCCGCGCTGGCAGGGCCAGGTCGAGGCGATGTCCGAGGTGCACGGCGCCACGCTGACCATGACCACGGGCGACCTGACCGTGACCGACTACGCGGCCGAGCCTCGCCGCCAGGGCGGCTACGACATCCTGCGCGAGGGCCTGAGCAAGGGCTCGCTCGGCCATCCGTACTATCCGGTCATCGGCAACCACGACGTCGGCGGCACCGCGACCTCCACCGGCTACGGCGGCAGCCTGGAGTACTGGCGCAGGAACATGGGCCCCGAGTGGTACAGCTTCGACCGCAACGGACGACACGTCGTGGTCCTGGAGGACAACTACGACTCCAGAGGCCTGGCCCCGCAGCTGGAGTGGCTGCGTGAGGACCTGCGCAGGCACGCGACCGGCAAGCAGGTGCTGGTCTTCGCGCACCGCTCGCTGTTCACCAAGTGGGGTCCCGGCGCCGGCATGCAACCGACCGTTGACGAACTGGCCAAGTACGACGTGCGGATGTTCGCCGCCGGCCACAACCAGCAGGCCGAGTATCGGCGCGGCGCGTTCGCCAGATCGGTCGAGGTCAACAACATGGGCGTCTACGGCATCGACTCCGCCAGGCCCGACTACAAGATCCTCGACTTCAGCGGCATCACCGACGACCCGAACACCAAGCACAACGAGGACATCGGCTACATCGCCGGCACGCACCGCCAGTTCGAGATCGACGACGACGTCGCACTGGTCAGCCCGGCCCAGGGCAGCGTGCACGGCGCGAAGAGCGGCGTCCCGGTCGAGCTGTACGCCGAGGACGACGGCCGCACCCCCGCCACTGCCGCGCTGACCATCCGCGCCGGCAACGGCAGGGTGGTCCACCAGGACCGCGACCTGGAGTTCGGCCGCGCGGCCAAGCCCACGGGCCGGGTCAACTGCTACACACCCCCGGGCGGTACGGCGGAGCCGTGCCCCGAGGCGCATGTCTCGTGGACCAGGGTCAGCTCCCGCATCACCGGCCTGCACCCGGGCACCTACACCGCGGAAATGGTCGCGGTCGACACCGCGGGCAAGGCCTGGCCGGCGGTCAAGACCACCTTCGAGGTAGTCGCCGACTCCCGCCTCAGCCGACCCGGCCTGGGTCAGGACTGGACCAGGCAGGGCGGTGACGAGGAGTCCCGCTCGTCAGCCAAGGACGACCCGGGCGCCAGGCTCGACCTGCGCTGGGCGGCCAACACCGGCGAGCAGTTCCACCTCAACGGCGCGGCCGTGTCAGGCGGCAAGGTGATCGTCGCCTCGCAGGCGTTCGACTCGCCGTACAGCATGATGCTCGCCTACGACGCGCTGACCGGTGCGGAGCTGTGGCGCACCTACCTGGACGGCGACGCCGAGTCCTTCCCGACCGTGCACGGTGGCAAGGTGTACCTCACCACGGGCGTCGGACGCGTCTACGCCCTCGACGCGGGCACCGGCAAGGTGGTGTGGGAGACGATCGACGACGAGCACGCCACGGGGTCGACCGTGCGCCGCTACGGCCGAGCAGGCGGACCGGTGAGCGTCTTCGACCTGCCCGGCCGCACCGTAGCGGTCTACCAGGCGTGGGACACCGTCCTCTGCCGCGACGCGAAGACCGGCACCCGTCTGCCGGGCGGGTTCGGCGCGCCCGGCGGCTGGGGCGAGTTCCACAGCGTCGCCGTACGGCGGCCCGGTGCCACCACCGCCTATCTGCACTCGGGGTCCAGCCAGACGCTGATCGCGATGGATCTGACCACCTGCGAACAGCAGGCCTCGGTGAACACCGGGGGCGACCTCTTCACCCAGTCCTCGCCCGCCTTCACCGACACGCAGCTGGTGACCGCGACCACCTCCGGCGTCCGCGGTCACGACCCGCAGGCGGGCGCGAAGGTGCTGTGGCACGCCAAGCTCGGTACGGCGAGCGCCTGCGAACCCGGGCCGCCCCCGGCGACCAGCCCGGCGACCCGGGGCGCGATGGCGTACGTCGCGAGCGTCGACGGAGTGGTCAGGGCCTACGACACGGCCTCGGCGGACCCTGCCAAGCCGGTCTGGGAGACGCCCTTGGGTTATCTGCCCGGTGAGAGCCCGATGGATGACAAGTGGCGGGTCGCCGCCGGGTGCGCGGCGGCCGGCCCCGGGTCTCCGGCGATGCACGCGCTGGCGACCGAGACCGTGGTCTACGCCACGACCTGGGACGGGCGTGTGGTGGCGCTCGACCGGGCGACCGGCCGCAAACTGACCGAGTACAACCTGGGCGCGGGCGTGGCGTCGGCGCTGTCGGTGAGCGGCGACCTGCTGTTCGCGCTCAGCGACGACGGTTCGATCCACGCGTTCGCGGCCACGAGGGTCCGCGGCCATGGCGGTTCCGGTCAGTGATCGTGGTTCTGACACGGGTTCTGGTCCGCCTGCTCGCGACCGCGAGCCTGGCGACGCTGATCCTGCTGGGAGCGGCGGGTCCGGGGTGGGCACACCCCTTCGGCCCGCCGCTCGCGGCGAAGGTCACCGCTCTCGGCGACACGGTCGAGGTGACCTGGTCGGCGGCCGCCGACGACCTGGCGAGGCTCGACGAGACGGCCGCGGATCGGGGCGAGCGGGTCGGCGACTACCTCGGCGAGCACGTCGAGGTCGCGCAGGACGGAACGGCATGCGCGCTGGAGGCGGTGCGGGCTGAGGCTCTCGCCGCCTCGGGCGCGGTCCTGCGCTTCCGGTGCCGGACCGAGGTCCGTGCCGTCACGCTCAAGATCACCGCACTGATCGAGGCCGACCGGGCGTACCGGACGGTGTCCACGACGCCGGAAGGCGGGGGCGCGCTGCACACCGCGACGGCCCCCGCGCACGTGCTGCGCTTCGACGGTGAGGCGAACGCGCCCGGTTCGCCGATCGCGTTCGCCGAACTGTGGACGGCCGAGCTGTTCTCGCTGGTGGACAACGACGTCGTGCCGCCCCTTGCGTTGCTGGTCGCACTGGCGGCGGGAGCGGTGCACGCCTGCGCGCCGGGACATGGCAAGACGTTGACGGCCGGATATCTGGTCGGCGGCAACGGCCGGGCTCGTGACGCGGTCCTGCTGGGCGTGGTGGTGGCGGTCATGCACACCGTGTCGGTGGCCGTGCTGGCCGTCGGCTGGTGGCTGGCCGTGGACAGTGCGCCCTCGCTGGGGACCGTGACGAGGTGGCTGCAGCTCGCGGCCTCGCTCGTCGTTCTCGGAGTCGGTGTGGGCCTCCTTCTGCGGCACTTGCGCAACCGCCGCCGAGAGCACGGCCATGGGCACGGGCACGGGCACGGGCACGGCCATGGGCATGGCCACGGGCATGGTCATGGGGACGCCGCCTCGTTGCTGACGTGGCGGGGCATCGTGACGATGGGCGCGTCGGGCGGGCTGCTTCCCTCGCCCTCGGCCTTCCTGCTGCTGCTCACCGGCCTGCTCACCGGTAGGGCCGCGTTCGCCCTCGCCATGGTGGCGGCGTTCGGCGTGGGAATGGCGGGCACCCTCGCCGGGATCGGCGTCGCCGTACTGCGAGGCAGGAACGCGCTGGCGAACGTGACGGGATCGCCGCGGCTGCGGGAGTGGAGCCGGCGCCTGCCACTGATCGCGGCGGCCCTGGTGGTCGCGGGTGGTTTCGTCGCCTCGGTGCTGGCGGCCGTCGCCGTGGCGACCCTGTGAGGGCTCAGCCTGTGTGTCACCGAGGACGCAGGCTCCCCTCCTCTCCACATTGACAGGCAAGTGACGGCTTGCCTATCCTCGCCGCATGGGCGATGTCTTCAAGGCCCTCGCCGACCCCACCCGGCGGACCATCCTCGACGAGCTGACCGAGCGCGACGGCCAGACCCTGTTCGAGCTCTGTGTCCGCCTGACGGGTCGACATCAGCTGAGCCTGACCCGGCAGGCCGTGTCCCAGCATCTGGCGGTGCTGGAGGAGGCCGGGCTGATCACCACGCGCAAGCAGGGGCGGTACAAGTTCCACCACCTCGACACCACTCCCCTGGCCGCCATCTTCGAGCGGTGGCCGGTCACCAGGAAAGGACAGTCATCGTGAAGATCTACGTCACCAGCGTGTTCGTGGACGACCAGCAGAAGGCCCTCGACTTCTACACCGAGGTGCTCGGCTTCACCAAGAAGCACGACATCCCAGTGGGCGGGGCCCGGTGGCTGACGGTCGTCTCACCGGAGGACCCCGAGGGCACGGAGCTGCTGCTGGAGCCGGGCGGACACCCCGCGGTCGGACCGTACAAGAAGGCGCTGGTCGCCGATGGCATTCCGGCCACCTCGTTCCAGGTCGCGGACGTGCAGGCGGAGTACGAGCGGCTGCGCGGGCTGGGGGTGACGTTCACCCAGGAGCCGATGAAGGCAGGGCCGGTGACCATGGCGGTCTTCGACGACACCTGCGGAAACCTGATCCAGATCGTGACCCCGGCCTAGGGATGTCCGGCAAATGATCACAGCGGGTGCGGTTAGTTGATCGTTCGTGGTGCGACGAGGTGAGCTGACCGACAAGGCCTGGCAGACGACAAGCCCTCGGACGCTCCCGAGGGGGACTGACCACCGAACTCCACCTGATCACCGAAACCCGCGGCCGGGCCGTCGCCCTCCACCTGACCGGCGGCAACATCGCAGATCGCACCGCCTTCGAAGCGATGATGGCCGCCCTCCGGCCACGCCGCCCCATCGGGCGCCCGTGCACTCGCCCCGACCGGCTCCTGGGCGACAAGGGGCACTCCTCCAAGGAGGTCCGCCTGCACCTGCGACGGCGTGGCATCCAGGCGGTCGTCCCCGAGCGGAAAGACCAGATCGCCAACCGCAGGCGTAGGGGTGGCCACGGAGGCCGCCCCTTCACCTTCCGATGCGGTTGCCTACAGAGCCCGCAACCTGGTCTAACGGTGCTTCGCCAAGCTCAAGCAGTGGCGAGCCGTCGCCACCCGCTTCGACAGGCTCGCCGGCCGCTACCTCGCGGACGTCACCCTCGCATCCGTCATGCTCGGGCTCCGCCACATCGAATTGTCGGACAGGCCTTAGCGACGGCGGTGGCGGGCCACTTCGTAGAGGGCGACACCGGCGGCGACGCCCGCGTTCAGGGACTCGGCCGCGGCGTTCATGGGGATGCGGACGACCAGGTCGCAGGACTCACGGACCAGGCGGGACAGGCCCTTGCCCTCCGAGCCCACGACGACGACCAGCGGGCCGTCGAGGAGGTTGGCGTCGCCGATGTCGACCGTGCCCTCGCCGTCGAGGCCGATCACGAACAGGCCGGCCTCGCGGTATTCGCGCAGGGTCGCGGTCAGGTTGGCCGCGCGGGCGACCGCCATGTTGGCCAGCGTGCCCGCGGAGGTCTTCCAGGCGCCGCCCGTCACCCCGGCCGAACGGCGGGAGGGGACGACCAGCCCGTGGGCGCCGAAGGCGGTGGCGGAGCGGGCGATGGCACCGAGGTTGCGCGGGTCGGTGACGCCGTCGAGGGCCACGATCAGCGGCACCTCGGCGGCGTCCTGGGCGATGCCGACCAGGTCCTCGGGGTGGGCGTATTCGTAGGGGGGGATCTGCAGGGCCAGCCCCTGGTGGATCGCCCCCTCGGTCAGGCGGTCGAGCTTCTCCCTGCCGACCTCCAGCATCGCGATGCCGCGGTCGGCGGCGATCCGGACGGACTCCTTGACCCGGTCGTCGTTGTCGATGCGCAGGGCGACGTAGAGCGTGCTCGCCGGCACCCCGGCCCGCAGCGCCTCGACGACGGGGTTGCGGCCCCCGATGTATTCGGGGGCGTCCTCGCTCCGCTTGCCGCGGACCGGGGTGCGCGGGGAGGAGGGCCGGCCGCCCCGCTCCTCGCGCTCGATCCGCTCGGTGCGCGCCTTGTCCTTGTGCCAGTGCCGCATGTGCGCCGGCGGGGTCGCCCCCTTGCCTTCCAGGCCACGGCGGACGTTGCCGCCCGTGCCCTTGGTCGGACTCTTCTTCTTCGCGGGTCGCCCGGACCCTCTACCCCCACCAGCCATGCTGTCTAGGGTACGGCCTGCTTTTACCGCGAAAGCTCCCAGCGAGGACCCTGGGGGGTGTCCTCCACGAGGATCCCGGCTCCGGCGAGCCGGTCGCGGATGCTGTCGGCCGCGGCGAAGTCCTTGCGGCTGCGGGCCGCCTGACGCTGCTCCAGGGCCACGCTGACCAGCGCGTCCACCGTCGAGCGCAGGCCCGCGTCCCCGCCCGAGGAGCGCCACTGCTCCGAGCGCGGGTCCAGCCCGAGCACGTCGAGCATGTTCTGCGTCTCGGCCAGCAACCTGGCGACCTGTTCCTTGTTGCCCTGCGCCAGCGCGACGTTGCCCTCGCGGACCACCTCGTGCACCACGGCGAGCGCCTGCGGGGTGCCCAGGTCGTCGTCGAGCGCGTCCACGAACGCCTGGGGCAGCGGCGCGTGCGCGTCGACGTCGTGGATGACCTCGGCCGCACGGGTGACGAAGCCCTCGATGCGCTGGTAGGCCGCGGCGGCCTCGGCCAGCGCCTCCTCGGAGTAGTCGATGGACGAGCGGTAGTGGGGGGCCGCGAGGTAGTAGCGGAGCTCGACCGGGCGGACCTTCTTGGTCACCTCGGGGATCAGCAGGGAGTTGCCGAGCGACTTGCTCATCTTCTCCGCGCCGATCTTGAGCATGCCGTTGTGCATCCAGTAGCGGGCGAAGCCGTCACCGGCGGCCTGCGACTGGGTCAGCTCGTTCTCGTGGTGCGGGAAGATCAGGTCGACGCCGCCGCCGTGGATGTCGAAGGTCCCCCCGAGGTATTTCGTCGCCATGGCGGAGCATTCGAGGTGCCAGCCGGGACGGCCACGGCCCCACGGGGTCGGCCAGGTCGGCTCGCCGGGCTTCTCGCCCTTCCACAGCGCGAAGTCACGCGGGTCCCGCTTGCACGTGTCGGTGTCGGTGTCACCGGCGGCCCGCAGGTTCTCGAGCCGCTGGTTGGACAGCGAGCCGTAGCGGTCGGCGTAGGACATCACGTCGAAGTAGACGTCGCCCTCGGCGGCGTAGGCGTGGCCGGCGGCGATCAGCCGCTCCATCAGCTCGATCATCTCGGGCACGTGGCCGGTGGCCCTCGGCTCGACGGTCGGCGGCAGGCAGCCGAGCACCTCGTAGGCCCAGGTGAAGGCGCGCTGGTTACGCTCGGCGACGACGAACCAGGGCACGCCCTCGTCCGCCGCGACTCTGATGATCTTGTCGTCGATGTCGGTGACGTTCCGGCAGAAGGTCACCTCGTAGCCCGAACGGGTCATCCAGCGGCGCAGCACGTCGAAGTTGACGCCGGAGCGGATGTGCCCGATATGCGGGGGAGCCTGCACGGTCGCGCCACACAGGTAGATCGACGCCCGGCCGGGCTCGACCGGGACGAATTCGCGGACCGTACGTACGCTGGTGTCGTATAGGTGCAGGCTCACGAAGGAAAGGCTAACGCCTTACCTCACCTCATAAGCCGGGTTACGAGACGTTGAAGTTGCCCAGGGGTGTCTTTTGTAGTCATTAACGGCGAATGCCACCCCGGCCTCATGACGGATCAGGCCCCGGCGTCTCGACGGCTCACCCCTGGTCCCTTGACGGATCGGCCGCGTCCGGCGCCCGCGACGGATCATCCGCGCAGGTAGACCCGCTCGGGTATGACGCGCACGATCAGCCGCTCGGCTCCCGGGTGCGCCTCCGCCCAGGACTTGCCGGTGTATTTGTGCGACAGCTCGTCGATGAGCCCGCCGGTGGGGTCCTCGGTCACCGTGACCTTGCCGCGCACCTCCGCGTAACGGTAGGGGTTGGCGTGGTCGACGACCACGATCGTGGTCCGCGGGTCACGCGCGAAATTGCGGTCCTTGCGCCGCCCCCTGACCGTGGAGAACACGATGTCGTCACCATCGGTCTTCACCCAGACCACGCTCGCCTGCGGGCTGCCGTCGGCGTTCAGGCTCGTCACGGTGGCGAAGTTCGCCCCGTCGAAAAGCGTGCGCACATCAGCGGACAGTTCTGGCATGTCTCTCCCCAATCCCAACTTGGCTCCATCGATCATGCCAGGTGCCGATTCTGTAGGCTCGAAGCGCCATGGACGTCAAATCCCCCGCGGCGGCAGGCTCGGTCTCCCGCCCGTCCCCCACCCCGTCCCAGCCCGCCGAGCCGAGCCGGGCCGCCGTGGCCCTGCGCCGCGCCGGGATCGCCGTCGCCGGAGTCGGCGTGGCCGGGCTCACCGCCGCCGCGTGCGTGCTCTCCTTCCAGGACCTGCGCGCCCTCGCCCTCGCCGGCGAGGCCGACCCGCGCTTCGACTACCTCTATCCGGCGGCCTTCGACGCGCTGCTCGCCATCGCGATGATCGGGGTGCTGCTGCTGCGGGGCGGGCGGTGGCTGGTCCGCCTGCAGGCGGGGGTGGTCCTGACGCTGCTGTTCGCCGCCGCGGCCGCCGCCGAGGTGACCACGGCCGTACGGGCCACGGTGGACGCCCGGCAGGCGGCCGTGGTGGTGGCCGTCGCCCCATGGGTGATGCTGCTCCTGGCCCTGTGGCTCTGGCTCCTGCTGATCAAGCACGCCGCCGCCCGGCGGACCGCCGCCGACGCGGCGTCGGCGGGCCACGGCCGTGACATCGTGCCGTTCCCGGAGGCGGACCTGCCGACCGCGGAATACCCGGCCCAGCCGGACCGGTCCGCCCGGACGCGGCCCGCACCGCCGGCCCAGCCGGACCAGTCCGCCCAACCCGCCCGCCCGGTCCAGCCCGGTCAGCATCCCTCGGCCGAGGTCGCGCTCGACCCGCAGGCCGCCCCTCCGCTGGAGTCCGTCCCGCACCACGACCTCCCGCCCACCGAGCCGGTGGTCGGCCCCACCCCCGCGCCGGAGACCCCCGAGGTCGACGAGCTTGCGGAGGCCCCCGGCGTCCCCGCCCCGGCTCCCGGACCCGCCAAGCCCATGCGCTGGGGCGATCTGGTCCGGCCACGCCAGGGAGATCTGCTCGTCCACCCGCCCCGCCCCGCCGTACCGGAGCAGCCCGAGCCCGAGAGCCGGGTCAGCGAGCGGGTGGAGACCTGGGACGCGGGTGTGGAGCCCGCGCGGGAGCCGGAGGCCGAGGTCGGCGACCTCGACGCCGATACCCAGCCGATCCGCGCGATACCCGGAGAGCGGTCCCCTTCCCGATCCTCCGCCCAGTCCTCTGACCCGGACCCGGACCCGGACCCGGACCCAGACCCGGATCCCGCGCACGGCACCGAGGCCGCCGACCATGAGGAGGGCGCCGCGGCGACGGCCGACGTGCCCGGTCCGCACGACGAGGACGACACGGAGACGGCGGCCGGGCACGGAGCAGACGGGAAGAACGAGAAGGACGAGAAGGACGAGAAAGGCGGGAAGGGCGGGGACGCGGCCGCGCCGCCCTCCGGGCGGATGCGCAGCACGCCCACGCCACCGGAGGAGTGAAAACCTGCCCCGACCGTGCTCCACGCCCATGCCACCGGAAGAGTGGGGGCCTGATCCCGGCGGCCCGCACCACCCCCTGACCCCGACGGGGACCAGGCGGGCGCGGGGGTGTCTCGGAGTGCCCGTGGACCGGTACGGCAGGGCGTCTCGGAGTGCCCGCCGGCCGTACGGCAGGGCCTCAGCGGGATACCCGCCGGCCGGTACGGCAGGGCGTCTCGGGATGCCCGCCGGCCGTACGGCAGGGCCTCAGCGGGATACCCGCCGGCCGTACGGCAGGGCCTCAGCGTGGTGTCCGCCGGCCGGTACGGCGGGGCGTCAACGTTGGGCGGTGCGGGGGTGCCGGCCGTGGGGGGGGGGGGGGGGGGGGGGGGGGGGGGGGGGGGGGGGGCCCCCCCCCCCCCCCCCCCCCCACGGCCGGAGACGGCCCGGACAGGGCCACTCCCCGGGATCTCCCGCCGCCCTGCCCGGAGACCGGGTCCGAGGCCGGGCGTCATCGTCGCGGGTGGAGCCGGCCGTGTCCCGGCCGGCGTTCTCCGCCCGGTGCTGGACCGGCCCGCAGCTATTCGCTCACACATCGGTGAGCGGCGCCCCGCTGCGGACCGGCGCTCTGCTCACCTCCGGGCCCGTGCCG
The DNA here is from genome assembly GCF_055586905.1 of Streptosporangium sp. NPDC048886. Lineage (NCBI taxonomy): Bacteria > Bacillati > Actinomycetota > Actinomycetes > Streptosporangiales > Streptosporangiaceae > Streptosporangium > Streptosporangium sp. NPDC048886. The sequence continues at coordinate 57,397 of NZ_JBVJHH010000020.1, read as the reverse complement.
GGATCGGCCGGCAGCCGGACCGGCATGTCTCCCGGGCCGACCTGGAACGGCCGGGACCCGCTCGGCATGTCTGACGGGACCGAGCGGGCCTTGCTGGAGGACGGGGACGTCGTGGGCGTCACCGCGTCCGCCTCCGGACCGGAGGGCGTTCAGTTGGGACCTCGGTGAGGTCGTCGGGATGGTTCACCCCGCTGTCTATACCCTGGACCGCTTCAGCCCGGCGACCAGGCCGACACCGACGATCGCCAGGACGACCTGCATGACGAGCTCGATCCAGTCGATGCCGTTGGTGGTCGCGACGCCGAGGACCTGGGCGATCGCGGTACCGATGAGAGCGGCGACGATGCCGACGACGATGGTCAGGATCCATCCGATCGCCTGCCTACCGGGAAGCAGGAGACGACCGATTGCGCCGATGACGGCGCCGATGACGATGGCCCCGAGGATGGACTCGATAGTCATATCAACCTCCCAGTGAAGTGAGGTGAGCCCTTCACTCTCACAAGAAGGTGGCTACCCCCTAGGTCAGGGATATTCCTGGAGACGGCAAAATTTCGGCTCAGCGTGCCTTGCCGGCGCGCATCTGGACGACGAGCAGCACGCCGAGCACCGCCAGCGCGAGCTGGATGATGTGCTCCCACCAGTCGATCCCCCGCGTGTTGGCGATGCCGAGCAGGGCGGCGATGAGCGTGCCGACGAGCGCGGCGACGATTCCGACGACGAGCGTCACCCCTATCGAGAGGTTCTGCCGGCCCGGAATGATAAGACGTGCCAGTGCTCCGACGATGGCCCCGATGACGATCGCGGAAATAATCGATCCAATCATGCCTTGCTCCCCCGGTGACGAGACATGGTCAATAGGGAGCTACCCAGGGCATTCACAGATCATTCGATAAAAAAGGGGTGGCCCGTACCGCGCCAGTAAACGGGCCACCACCTGAATGTGTCGACGAGCATTCCACGCCGCCCGCCGGAACGCTTTCGCGTTCCGTATTAGATGACGCCTGAACCCGGCCGCAGGTTCACCACAATCGCGGTCGCCATGGCCGCCACGCCCTCGCCACGCCCGGTGAGCCCCAGGCCGTCGGTCGTGGTGGCGCTGACGCTCACCGGGGCGCCCACGGCCGCGCTGAGGGCCTTCTCGGCCTCCGTACGGCGGGGCGCCAGCTTCGGCCGGTTCCCGATCACCTGGACGGCCACGTTGCCGATCTCGAAACCGGCGGCGCGGACCTTCCGGGCGGTCTCCTCCAGCAGGGCGGTGCCGGAGGCCCCTGCCCATCGGGGATCGGAGGTGCCGAACAGGCCGCCGAGATCGCCGAGACCCGCCGCCGACAGCAGCGCGTCACAGGCGGCGTGGGCGGCGGCGTCGCCGTCGGAGTGACCGGCGAGGCCCGTCTCGCCGGGCCAGTGCAGGCCCGCGAGATGCAGCTCTCGGCCGGATGCGAACGGGTGGACGTCGACTCCGACGCCCACCCGTGGAAATGTCGTGTTCAGGAGTTGAGAACCTCGTCGAGCAGGGCTTCGGCCTTGTCCTCGTTGGTCTTCTCGGCGAGCGCGAGCTCGCTGACCAGGATCTGCCGGGCCTTGGCCAGCATCCGCTTCTCTCCTGCGGAGAGCCCGCGTTCCTTGTCTCGTCGCCACAGGTCGCGAACGACCTCGGCCACCTTGTTGACGTCACCGGACGCCAGCTTCTCCAGGTTGGCCTTGTAGCGGCGGGACCAGTTCGTGGGCTCTTCGGTGTGAGGCATGCGAAGCACGTCGAAAACGCGCTCAAGGCCTTCTTGGCCGACGACATCGCGAACACCCACGAGTTCGGCGTTGTCAGCCGGCACCTGGACGGTAAGGTCGCCCTTGTCGACCTTGAGAACCAGGTAGGTCCTTTCCTCACCCTTGATGGTCCGGGTCGTGATTGCCTCGATCCGAGCAGCCCCGTGGTGGGGGTAGACGACAGTGTCGCCGACCTGGAAAGTCATGTGACAAGTACCCCTTCCGCTGTACTCAAGAGTACCACGTATCCACAGCCTCCCGGAACAGTGAAATCACCATAACTGCAGGTCAAAGCGGCATTTTAAGGCTTGACAAGCGCTCGCCTGTATGAATCAAGGGTGAGAAAAGCGCCTATGACCTGCGCTCCCCGCCTCCCGACGATCAGGTGGGCCGCCGGAAAACCCGGCAAAGACCACGGATAGGGTTGGCTCTGCCCTACCTCTTGTGTGACAAGGAGAACTCGCACCGTGACCCGCAACAGCCGTCACTGGGCGATCGCCGCCGCCGCGTTCCTCGCAGCCGCCCCGGTCCTGGCCGGCTGTGGGGCCGGATTCGACGCGATTACCAACAAGCCCTACTCCCCGACCGAGGCGCTCACCGTCAAGGTCCAGGGGATCGACATCTCCCAGGCCTTCTTCCTGGGCCCCGACTCCGGCGCGGCACTGCCGGCCGGCGGCACGACGCCGCTCTACCTGTCGGTGGTGAACACCAACCAGGGCCCCGACCGGCTCCTCGGCATCGGCGTCGACCCCGCCCTCGGCACCGCCAAGGTCACCGCGGCGGTCGACCTCCCCGTCGAGCAGCGCGTGAGCGTGGGCAAGCCCGCGCCCACGATCACGATCGAGGGGCTCAAGAAGCCGCTCCGGGGCGGTGAGAGCATCCCGGTGCAGCTGCAGTTCGCCAACGCGGGCCTCATCCCCCTCAACATCCCGGTCATCACCCGCAGCCGTGAGTTCGCCCAGCTCCCGCAGGCTCCGGGCGCCACCGCGGCCCCGACGCCGACGCCGACGCCCTCCGCCACCGAGGAGCACGCCGAGGGCGACCACTGAGCAGCCCGGCACGCCGGGGGCCGGTCCCGAAGGGGGGCCCGCCCGCACGCGCGTGTGAGGGCCTCAGACAAGGCGTGAGGCCCTCGGACAGACAGGAGGGGGGTGTGCGGCCCGCGGGCCGTACACCCCCCTTTTCCATGTCCGGGAGGCCCTCCGTGTCCGGAAGCCCCCCGGCGGAGGCTCTCAGTCCTCGGCGGGGTCGAACTTGTAGCCCAGCCCGCGGACGGTGAGGATGCAGCGCGGGTTGGAAGGGTCGGACTCGACCTTGGCGCGCAGCCGCTTGACGTGCACGTCCAGGGTCTTGGTGTCGCCCACGTAGTCGGCGCCCCAGACCCGGTCGATGAGCTGGCCGCGGGTGAGCACCCGGCCGGCGTTGCGCAGCAGGACCTCCAGCAGCTCGAACTCCTTCAGGGGGAGCTGCACCTGCTGGCCGCGGACCGCGACGATGTGCCGGTCCACGTCCATCCGGACCGGCCCGGCGGCCAGCACGGCCGACTCCACCTCCTCCACGTCCCCCTGACGGCGCAGCACCGCGCGGATGCGGGCCACCAGCTCCCTTGAGGAGAACGGCTTGGTCACGTAGTCGTCGGCGCCGAGCTCCAGCCCGACGACCTTGTCGATCTCGCTGTCCTTCGCGGTGAGCATGATGACGGGGACGTTGGAGCGCTGGCGGAGGGAGCGGCAGACCTCGGTGCCGGGCAGGCCCGGCAGCATCAGGTCGAGCAGCACCAGGTCGGCGCCGTTACGGTCGAAGGTGTCCAACGCCTCGGGGCCGGTGGCCGCGACCGCGACCTCGAAGCCCTCCTTGCGCAGCATGTACGACAGGGCGTCGGAGAACGACTCCTCGTCCTCGACAACAAGCACGCGAGTCACTGCGCGGCCTCCAGGGGGATGGTGGTGGTACCGGGTACGGCTACCGCCATGCCGCCGAATGCGGGCAGGCGGAGAGTGAAGGTGGAGCCCGAGCCTTCCTTGCTCCACACCGTGACCGCGCCGTTGTGGGCGGCGGCGACGTGCTTGACGATGGCCAGGCCGAGGCCCGTGCCGCCGGTGGCGCGCGAGCGGGCGGCGTCGACGCGGAAGAAGCGCTCGAAGATCCGCTCCTGCGCGCTCTCGGGGATGCCGATCCCCTGGTCGCTCACGCTGATCTCGACGGATTCGGTGTGGGCGCCCGCCGCGCGCGCGCTGACCACGACCCGGGTGTGCTCGGGGCTGTAGGCGACCGCGTTGTCGATGAGGTTGCGCAGCGCGGTGACCAGGAGCTCGTCGTCACCCCAGACCTGCAGCCCCTCGGCGCCGCCGGCGACGAGCGTGATGTCCTTGGCCGCCGCCGTGGTGTTGCAGCGGTCGATGGCCTCGTGCACGGCCTCGTCGATCGGGACCGGCCCCGGGGTGGGGATGGGCTCGGCTCCCTGGATCCTGGAGAGCGTGATGAGGTCCTGGACCAGGTAGGTGAGGCGGGCGGCCTCGTGCTGCATGCGCCCGGCGAAGCGGGTGACCGCCTCGGGGTCGTCGGCGGCGTCCTGGATGGTCTCGGCCAGCAGCGACAGCGCGCCCACCGGCGTCTTGAGCTCGTGGCTCACGTTGGCGACGAAGTCGCGGCGGACCGCCTCGACGCGGCGGTGCTCGGTCTGGTCCTCGGCGAGCACGAGCACCTGGCCGTGCGACCCCAGCGGGGCGACCCTGACCGCGAAGTTGGTCGACTCCTGGCCGAACTTGTGCCCGGCCACCTCGATCTCGCTCTCGCGGATCTCGCCGTCCCTGCGCACCTGCCTGGCCAGCGCGAGCAGTTCGGCCGCCATCATGTGGTCACCTCTGACCAGGCCGAACGCCCGCGCGGCCGAACTGGCCCGCAGCACCCGGTCTTCTTTGTCGAGCACGACCGCCGAGGACGGCAGCACGGCCAGCACCGAGGCGACACCCTGGGGCAGCGCACCGGGCTCGACGCCGTCCACCGGCGTCATCACCCGTCGCTGGCCCACGTTATGGCGGACGACCATCACGGCCAGCGCTCCCACGACGAAGCCGGCCAGCGCGGCCAGACTCGCCATCAGCTCACTCACGTGGTCCTCCTGTCGGCTTCACGCCCTTGATGGTAGGCGCGGGTTCAACCGTTCAGGCAGCTCACGAGGGCGCGACCGTCGCCTTTCCCACAAAGTTCACTTTACGGTCGAGGTTCGTTCACTGTCGCGCGCGTACGTTGAGGCTCATGCGCGACGTCTACCACGAAGAACTCGATGCCCTCACAGACCGGCTGGTCGAGATGACCCGTCTGGTGAGGTCGGCGATCTCCCGGGCCACCACCGCCCTGCTCGACTCCGACCTCCAGCTCGCGGAGAGCGTCATCTCCCATGACGAGGAGGTCGACCGGATCTTCGCGGAGATCGAGGCGTCGATCTTCGATCTGATGGCCCGGCAGCAGCCGGTGGCCGTGGACCTCCGGATGATCATCGTGGCCCTGCGGATGGGCACCGACCTGGAGCGGATGGGCGACCTGGCCGAGCACGTCGCCAAGGTCGCCCGGCTGCGCCACCCGGACTCGGCGATCCCCCCGGAGATCCGCTCCACCATCCTGGAGATGGGCCAGATCGCCGAACGCCTGATCACCAAGACGGGCAGCTGCATCGCCTCGCGCGACGTGGAGTCGGCCCTGGAGCTCGAAGGCGACGACGACGCGATGGACAGGCTGCACCGCAGGCTGTTCAAGATCCTGATGGACGAGGACTGGAAGTACGGCGTCGAGCCGGCCATCGACGTGACGCTGATCGGCCGTTACTACGAGCGCTACGCCGACCACGCGGTCCGCGTCGCCCAGGACGTGGTCTACCTGGTGACCGGCTCCCGGACACAGGACCTCGACGCTCTGTGAGCCCCCCGGGGCCGCCTCCCGGAGCCGCGGGGGCCCGCTGAGCCCCGGTGGGAGCCCCCGGGAGACCCGGAAAGCCCCGACCGCTCCTACAGCCCGACCATCCCGAGAAACCGCCCCGAGAACCCCGAGAAGCCCAGAAAAGACAAGAGGAGAAGGGCCCGCCGACCGGCGGGCCCTTCTCCGTCTCTGTCGCGTCTCGCGCCTCTGTCGCCCGCTCCGCGCGGGCCCGCCCGCCGTGCGGCCTACTTGCCCTGGTTGGCCACGGCCTCGATGGCGGCCGCGGCGGCCTCGGGGTCGAGGTACAGGCCGCCCTTGGCGACCGGCCGGAAGTCGTCGTCCAGCTCGTAGCGGAGCGGGATGCCGGTGGGGATGTTGAGAGCGGCGATCTCGTCGTCGCCGATCCCGTCGAGGTGCTTGACCAGCGCCCGCAGGGAGTTGCCGTGCGCGACGACCAGGACGGTCCGGCCCGCCGACAGGTCCGGCACGATCTGGTCGTACCAGTAGGGGAGCATGCGCTCGACGACGTCCTTGAGGCACTCGGTCCTCGGCAGCAGCTCGTTCGGGAGCGACGCGTAGCGCGCGTCGCCGAGCTGCGAGAACTCGTCGTCGTCGGCGATCGGAGGCGGCGGGGTGTCGTAGGAGCGGCGCCAGAGCATGAACTGCTCGTCGCCGAACTCGGCGCGGGTCTGCGCCTTGTCCTTGCCCTGCAGCGCGCCGTAGTGGCGCTCGTTGAGCCGCCACGACCGGGTGACCGGCAGCCAGAGCAGGTCGGCGGCGCCGAGCGCGAGGTTGGCGGTCTGGATGGCCCGGGTCAGCACCGAGGTGTGCACCACGTCGGGCCGCACTCCGGCGTCGAGCAGCAGCTGCCCGCCGCGCCGCGCCTCCTCCTCGCCCTTGGCCGAGAGCCCCGCGTCCACCCATCCGGTGAACAGACCCTTAGCGTTCCACTCGCTCTCACCATGCCGCAGCAGCACCAAAGTCGCCATACGGACAGCTTAGTGGGCGGCCCGTTCAGCGCTCGGGGTCGGCGAACCGGGCGAACGCCTGGAGGTTGGCGAGCGACTCGCCGCGCTTGGCGCGCCACTCCCACTCCCGCCGGATCGAGGAGGCGAAGCCCAGCTCCAGCGCCCGGTCGAAGCCCTCGTCGGAGTAGGTGAGCACGCAGCCGAGCAGCCGGTCGATCTCCTCCTCCGAGATCGCCGCCAGCGGGACGCGGCCGACCAGGTAGACGTCGCCGACCGGGTCGAGGGCGAAGTGCACGCCGTACGTGGAGCCGTTCTTGGTCAGCAGCCAGCGGTAGAACTCGGCGTGGTTCTCGTCGGGCTGGCGGCAGAAGAACGCCTCCACGTGCAGGGCCCGGCTCCCCAGGATCAGCCACGTCATGGTCGCGAGTTTGTGCTGGCCGGGGAGCTTCACCAGGAAGGATCCCGGCCGGGGCTCCTCGTAGGAGACCTCCGCGCCCTTCAGCGCCGCCTCGATCACATCGCGCATGCGCTCAGCCTACGAGGCTCCCCCGGCCGGCGCGCACCGCCCTCCGCGCGCCGGCCCCGGCCGGTGCCCGCTACGAGTTGACCGCGATCGGGGTGTGGTGCAGGTTCGCCATCGCCCCCGCGTACACCTCGGCGAGCCGGGCCGCGGTGGCCGACCAGCCGAAGGCCGCGGCCTGGGCCACCGCCCCCGTCGAGAGCGTGTCGCGCCAGGCCGGACGGTGGACGAACCGGCTGAGCACCCGCGCCCAGTCGTGCGGGTCGTGCCCCTCGACGAGCACCCCGGAGACGCCGTCGCGCACGGCGGTGCGCAGCCCTCCCACGGAGGCGGCGGCGACCGGCGTGCCGCACGCCTGGGACTCCAGGGCGACCAGACCGAACGACTCGTTGTGCGAGGGGACCACCGTCACGTCGGCCGCGCGGTACCAGTCGGCCAGCTCCTGCTGGGGCGCCGGCGGGACGATCCTGACCACGTCGGAGATGCCCAGCGAGGCGGCCACGTCGGTGAGGTAGGAGGGCCGGGCCAGGCCGTTGCCGCTGGGGCCGCCGACACAGACGACGACGAGCCTCGGCCGGAGCGAGGGGTCGTCGATGAGCATCCGGGCCGCGGCGCGCAGCAGCACGTCGGGGGCCTTGAGCGGCTGCACGCGTCCCACGAACAGCAGCACGTGTGCGTCCTGCGGCAGGTCGAGCCGGTGGCGGGCAGCGCCTTTGGACGCGGGCTGGAAGACGCTGAGGTTCACTCCGGGGTTGACGACCTCGACGCGGCCGGGGGCGGCGCCGTACAGGTCGATGAGCTCCTGGGCCTCGGTCGGGGTGTTGGCCACCAGCCGGTCGGCCACCTGGACGACCTGCTCCTCGCCCAGCACGCGGGCGGTCGGCTCGGGCCTGTCGTCCTCGGCGAGCAGGAGGTTCTTCACCTTGGCCATGGTGTGCATGGTGTGCACCAGCGGCACGCCCCAGCGTTCCTTGGCCAGCCAGCCCACCTGGCCGGACAACCAGTAGTGGGAGTGGATCACGTCGTAGCGGCCGGGGTCGTACATGGCCTCGGTGCGCAGCACGCCCGACAGGAAGCCGCAGAGCTGGCCGGGCAGGTCGCCCTTGTCGAGCTCCTCGTACGGCCCGGCGGTCACGTGGCGGACCGACACCCCCGGGGTGATCTCGGCGACCGGCGGAAGGTCACGGGACGTCTGCCGGGTGAAGATCTCGACCTCCACCCCGAGCTGGGCCAGACGTTTGGCCGCCTCCACGATGTAGACGTTCATGCCGCCCGCGTCTCCGGTCCCCGGCTGGTCCAGGGGGGACGTGTGCATGCTGATCGTCGCGACCCGGTTGACCCGCCGTCGCCTCACCGACACCACCTCCGAGGGGGATATAACCACCCAATAGTTCGCAACATTCCCGTCATGTGGACGCGCTGGGATGGACGGCAGGCGGCCCTGGCAGGATTGGGGGCCATGAACAGGACAGCAGTGGTGACGGGCGCCAGCAGCGGGATCGGCGAGGCGACGGCACGCCGCCTCGCCGCGGAGGGGTTCGACGTGGTGGCCGGCGCGCGGCGCCGGGAGCGGCTGGACAAGCTGTCCGCCGAGGTGCCCGGGATCCGCGCGGTGACGCTGGACGTGACCTCGCAGGAGTCGGTCGACGAGCTCGCCGCCTCCCTGGACCGCTGCGACGTGCTGGTCAACAACGCCGGCGGCGCGGTCGGCCTGGAGCCGGTGGCGAGCGGGGACGTGGCCGACTGGCAGATGATGTACGACACCAACGTGCTCGGTTCGCTCCGCGTCACCCAGGCGCTGCTGCCCCGCCTCGTCGAGTCCGGTGACGGCGTGCTGGTGATGCTGACCTCGGTCGCCGGGCTGGTCTCCTACGAGGGCGGCGGCGGCTACAACGCGGCCAAGCACGCCCAGACCTCGATGGCCGAGGTGCTACGGCTGGAGCTGTGCGGCCAGCCGGTCCGGGTGGTCGAGGTCGCCCCCGGCATGGTCCACACCGAGGAGTTCTCCCTCAACCGCTTCCGGGGCGACTCCGCCGCCGCCGACCGCGTCTACCAGGGTGTCCCCGGCCCGCTGTCGGCCGACGACGTGGCCGACGCCATCTCGTGGTGCGTCACCCGCCCCGCCCACGTGAACATCGACCGCCTGGTCATCCGCCCCCGCGCCCAGGCCGCCCAGCACAAGATCCACCGCGTCTGACCGTGCGCAGACCGGTCGGCGAGATCACCCGGGGGACGACGGGCCACAACCGGCTACGGCGGGCCGACCGGTGGATCGCCGCCGTCCACGGCCGCCTCCTGCGCTCGGCGGACCGCCCGCTGGTGGTCGACCTGGGGTACGGGGCCTCGCACACCACGACCCTGGAGCTGTTCCTGCGGCTGCGGAGGGTCTGCCCCTCGGTCGAGGTCGTCGGCATCGAGATCGACCCGGCCAGGGTGGCCGCGGCCAAGCCGTACGAGCGCCCCGGGCTGTCCTTCGCGCTCGGCGGCTTCGAGCTGCCGGTGAGCCGGCCGCCCCTGCTGGTCCGGGCCTTCAACGTGCTCAGACAGTACGGCGAGGCCGAGGCGTGGGACTACTGGGCGATGCTGCGGGGGAGGATCGCCCCGGGCGGGGTGATCGTCGAGGGCACCTGCTCGGAGGTGGGCCACCGCGCGGTCTGGGCCGGGCTCGACGCCTCCGGCCCGCGGACCCTGACCCTCTCCGCCCGGTTCGACGCCTTCGAGCGCCCCTCCGACCTCGCCGACCGCCTGCCCAAGACGCTGATCCACCGCAACGTCCCCGGCGAGCCCGTCCATGCCTTCCTGCGCGACTTCGACCACGCCTGGGCGGTCAACGCCCCCCTGGGGTCCTACGGCTCCCGCCAGCGCTGGATCGCCGCCGTGCGGATGCTCTCCGGGACCTGGCCGGTGGCGGCGCTCCCCCCGCTCGGCGGCCGGTCGCGCTGGCGACTGGGCGAGCTCACTCTCCCCTGGGAGGCCGTCGCCCCCGGCCCTGTCAGCCGGTCCGATTAGGGTCGGTTCCATGCCTGAATTGCGTTTTGTAACTGACCCCGAGCTCACCCCCGAGCTGATCGACGAGCTCGTCGACTGCTGGACCGACGTGAGCAACGCGGGCGGATCCGTCGGCTTCGTCCCCCCGGTCACCGCCGACGACATCCGGGCGACGGCCGAGGCCGCGTTCGCCCGCTGCGGTGACGACGATCACCTGGTGGCCGGGTTCGACGCCGAGGGCCGGGTGGCCTGCTGGCTGGTCCTGGGCGACGCCGGGTCCTGGCTGCGGGCCCACTGGCGCTGGGTGCTGCGCGTGATGGTCCACCCCAAGCACCAGGGCAGGGGCTACGGGTCCCGGCTCATGGAGGCCGCGGACGCCGCCGCCCGCGCCCTGGGCGTCGAGGCGCTACACCTGACCGTCCGCGGCGGCACCGGGACCGAGCGCTTCTACGCGGGGCTGGGATACGTCGAGGCCGGCCGCATCCCCAGGGCCATCCGGCTCGCCCCCGGCGACGACCGCGACGAGATCTACATGGTGAAGTCCCTCTGAGGGGCCTTCTCCCGGAGGCCGGGGCGGGCGCCCTCCGGCGGCGCCGGCCGTACTGACCGCGGAGGTCGGGTGCGGCTAGCCGAGCGCCCGCTCGAAGACGGCGTGGGCCACCGCGTCGAACAGCACGAACCTGACCTCGACGACGCTCGTGGACGCCCGCCGTACGGTGGACAGCGCGATGCGGGCGCCGTCGTCCATCGGCCAGCCGTAGACGCCGGTGGAGATCGCGGGGAAGGCCACGGTCGCGGCGCCCAGCTCGTCGGCGACCCGCAGCGACTCGCGGTAGCACGAGGCGAGCAGCTCCGAGCGGTCCTCGGCGGCCGAGTGGACCGGGCCGACGGTGTGGATCACCCAGCGGGCGGGGAGCCTGCCCGCAGTGGTGGCGACCGCCTGTCCGGTGCGCAGTCCCGCGCCGTAGTGCGACGCCCGCAGCGCCCGGCACTCCTGGAGGATCTCCGGGCCGCCGCGGCGGTGGATGGCCCCGTCCACGCCTCCGCCGCCCAGCAGGGAGGAGTTCGCCGCGTTCACCACGGCGTCGACGGCCTGCTCGGTGATGTCCCCCCGGACCAGTCTGATCTCCATGATGATTCGACCCTACGCGACGGCCGGCCACCTCGTCGGATCCCGCCCCCGCCCGCTCCGCGCCTGCGACCGGCCAGACTCGACAACCCGTAGTACTACCCCTCGTGGTGCGGGAGTTAGGCTTGTTCTCGTGAAGGGTCTCGGCGAGCTTGAACGCAGCATCATGGACATCATCTGGGCACAGCCATCCGCGGTGACCGCGCGCGAGGTCGGGCGTCTGATCGCCGACCGGGATCTCGCGCCCACGACCGTGATGACCGTGCTCGACCGGTTGACCCGCAAGGGGTTCCTGCTACGGACCCGTGACGGGCGCGCCTGGCGGTACGAACCGGCCGAGAGCCGCGACGCATACATCGCTGAGCTTATGCTGGAAGCACTCGACCTGACCGGAGACCGGTCGGCCGCCCTTACCCGATTCGCCCAGGCCGTCTCCGGCAACGAGGCGGAGATCCTGCGCAGAGCCCTGACGGAGCTGGAGGACGAGTGATAACCGCGGCAGCCCTGGCGACACTCGCCCTGGTCTGCGCGGTCGGAGCCTGGCGGTTCACGCGGGCGCGGTGGACTTACCGTGCCCCGCACGTGGCCATCGTCCTGTGGCAGGCGCTCGGCGTCACCTGGGGCCTGGCCGGGACCGGCGCGCTGCTCGCCTACGCCCTGGAGCCCTACGGCCAAGGGGTGCTGCACGGTCTGGCCGCCTTCGCCTCGGCCGCCTTCGACGGCGGGTACGGCCCGCCCGAACCCTACGATCTGCCGAGGATCGTGGCCCTCATCACCGGGCTGACCGCATTCGCCGTGCTCGTCGTGGTGCTCCTGACCGCGGGCGTGCAGACCTTCCGCGCCCGCCACCGCCACCGCACCCTGCTCGCCCTCATCGCCCGCGAGGACCCCGAGGTCCCCGGTGTGCGGGTGCTCGACCACCCGGGCGCCACCGCCTACTGCGTGCCCGGCCTCCGCTCCCAGGTCGTCGTCAGCGCGGGCACCCTGAAGCTGCTCTCCCCCGCCGAGCTGAGCGCGGTGCTCGCCCACGAGGCCGCCCACGTCCGCGAGCGGCACGACCTGGTGCTGCTGCCGTTCGCCGCGCTGCGCCGGGCGCTGCCCTGGTCGAGACTCGTCGCGACCGTGCAGTACGAGGTCAGCCTGCTGGTGGAGATGGCCGCCGACGACGTCGCCCGCCGCTACTGCTCCCCCCGCCGCCTGGCCACCGCCCTGCTCCGCTTCGGTACGGCGGGCGCCGTGCCGACCCCGAACGGGGCGCTGGGCGCGGCGAGCTCGTCGGCGGCGGTGATGGCCCGGGTCGAGCGCCTCGTCACCCCGGGTCCCTGCCTGTCACGCGGGGTCCGCTACAGCATCGTCGCCTTCTCCGTCACCCTCACGGTCTCGGCCCCGCTGCTCTGGCTGGTCCCGCACTGACCCCACCCAGTGCTTGCAACCGTTAGCCGCTGCGTTTGCAATTGCAAGCACTGTCGGGCAGACTGGAGGCATGGCACTACCCAAGGTCGGCTCGATCGGCGAATACATCCGCGAGCAGCGCACGCAGGCGAAGATCTCCCTGCGCCAGCTCGCCGCCGCGGCTGGGGTCTCCAACCCCTACCTCAGCCAGATCGAGCGGGGGTTGCGCAAGCCCAGCGCGGAGATCCTGAACCAGATCGCCAAGGGCCTGCACATCTCCTCGCAGGCGCTCTACGTCCAGGCCGGTCTCATCGAAGACCGTGAGCCGGACAGCGACGTGCTGACCGCGATCAGGGCCGACCATCTCATCACCGAGCGTCAGCGCCAGGTGCTCATCGACATCTACGAGTCGTTCCGCAAGGAGAACCGGGCCGGGACCCCGGACGGAGACGCGCAGACCTCCCAGAAAACGCGTTCCGCACCGGAGCCCCATGGGGGCGACGCCGACTCCTCGCCGAACGGCGAGACGCCACTGCCCGAGGAATATCTCGCCGCGCTCAAGCCCTATGCGGCGCCTTCGGACAGCAGCCACGTCACACCGGAAACCAAGGAAGGTTAACCCATGACTCTCGCCACCGAAGTCAAGAAGCTCGCCGAGTCCAAGCCGTTCTACGCCGTCGCCGGCGCCGGCGACTTCGCCGTCGAGAAGCTCCGCGAGCTCCCGGAGCAGATCCAGAAGCTGCAGAGCCGCCGCGAGGAGATCCGCGAGGCCGCCAGGGACCTCCCCGAGAAGGCCAGGCTGTTCGCCGGCAAGGCCGAGGTCTACGCCAAGGACTTCGGTGACAAGGCCGAGGTCTACGCCAAGGACTTCCCGGAGAAGGCCCGCACCTACGCCGACCAGTTCACCGGCAAGGCCGTCGAGATCTACGAGGAGTTCGCCAGCCGCGGCCGCAAGGTCGTCTCCAAGGCGAGCGGCGAGGCGGCCCTGGAGCTGGAGGAGGTCTCCGAGGCAGCCGAGCCCGCGATCGCCACCCAGGCCACCAGGAAGAACAGTCGCACCACGAAGACCACCTCCACCTCGAAGACCACCTCCACCCCGAAGGCCTGAGCTTCCTCGCCCCGGAGCCCGAGGCTCCGTCTCGAAGGCCCGAGACTCCGTGCGCCGGCCCCTCACCACGAGGGACCGGCGCACACTCGCGTTCCGGCAGCCGCCCGCGCTCCGGCGCTCCCGGCGGGCCGCCTCCCACGCCACCACCGACACCGGCCGGTCCCCGCGCATCCACGCTCCGGCACACCCCCGTTCCCGGCGGGCCGCCCCGCGCGGCCGCCGGCACCGGCCCGCCGCCCTGCGGCGCGGCGTGGCGTGGCGTGGCGTCAGTCCCGGCCCTGCCAGGTGGTCACGCACGCCTCGTTGCCCTCGGCGTCCGCCAGCACCCAGAAGGAGGGCGCCGCGGCGTCGGACAGCAGCACCCCGCCCGCGGCCAGCGCGGCCTCGATGCGGTGGGGCGCCTCGTCGTGCGGCACCGAGACGTCGAAATGGATCCGGTTGCGCTGCGGCCGCGGCGCGTCCATCTGCTGGAACCAGATCGCCGGTCCCTGGCCGACGGGGTCGACGAGCGGATCCTCCTCGCCCGACGCGCCGGCCTCGTCGCCGTAGCCCATCACCGCCTTCCAGAACGGGCGGACCGCGGCGATGTCGAGGGCGTCGATCGCGATCTCGAGGAGTTGGACCGACCGCGCCCCCTGGCCGCCGACCTCGGCGTCGGTGCGCAGCCCGAGCTCGCCGACGGCCCCGGAGATGCGGCGGGCGAGCTCGATCTCCAGCGGTGTCACGTGGGCGGCGGCCAGCGACTGCAGCGTGAGGACCACCCGGTCCCGGCGGACGTCCATCCACAGGCTCCCGTCGCCGTCGTCACCGGCGGCGGCCACCGCGCGCGCGGCGACGTCGGCCGCCTGCGCCAGCGACGCCACCGGCACCGACGCGCGCACGGCGCCCAGGACGTAGCGCCACCCCAGCCCGTTGACGGCGTCGGAGATCTCCTGCCGGCTGAGCCTCCTGCCGACATCCGCAACATTCTCTGTCATTCCGACATGATCGCAGCGATCCGTGGCGGAGGCCGGGATACGAAGATCGGAGCCCGGAGCCCGGAGCCGCGAGGGCATACGGCTCGGAGGCGACGCGGAGGGGGATTTCGGCGTTAGGCTGACAAGCACCAGTGAGGCGAGCGTTTTGGAGAGACGATGTTTCAGATCCACGGTGTTCTGGACCTGATCTTCTGGATCCTGGCCATCGCCGCCTTCATCATGTCGGCCTGGGCGCTCGTGCACGCCCTGCGGACCCCGGCGCGGGCGTTCGCGGTCACCGGCAAGCAGAGCAAGAAGCTCTGGCTGGTCATCCTGGGGCTGGCCGGGCTGTTCTCATTCGCCTCGGCCGTGGGTTACTTCGGGATCGGTCTCGGCCAGCTCAACCTCTTCTCCATCGCCTCCGTCATCGCCGCCGGGATCTACCTGGCGGACGTGAAGCCGGCCGTCAGCGAGATCGGCAAGGGCGGCAACCAGGGCCCCTACGGCCCCTGGTGAGGAAACCCGCTTGCCCGGCCGGAGCCGGGGCGGATAGACACTGCGGGTGATGTTCGCCAGCAAGCCCACCCTGTCCGGGGAACGAGTGACGCTCCGCCCCGTCGGCCCCGAGCACGTCGACGGTCTCTGGGAGCTCGTCAACGATCCGGAGACCACCCGCCTGACCGGGTCGCACGGGAAGATCGACTACGCGGCCACCAAGATCTGGTACGACTCGCGCGCCGCCCATGACGACCGGCTGGACCTGGCGATCTGCGCCGCCGAGGACGGCGCCTACGTCGGCGAGATCGTGCTCAACGAGCTCGACACGCACAATCTCTCCTGCAACCTGCGCATCGCCCTGGTCGGCCCCCGCGCGTTCGGCAGGGGCTACGGCACCGAGGCGATCCGGCTGGTGCTCGACCACGTCTTCGCCACCACCGAGCTCCACCGGGTCAGCCTGGAGGTCTTCGACTTCAACGATCGGGCCGTCCACGTGTACCGCAAGGCGGGCTTCGTCGAGGAGGGCGTGCGCCGCGACGCCCTGCGCTGGGACGGCGGATGGCACCATTCGATCATGATGTCGGTGCTCGCCCCTGACTGGGCCGTTGTCCGGTCCGGTTGAGGGTCTCCACTGATCGCGATGGAGAGCCGGGGTTGAGAGGCCGGGCCGGACCGATGGTCCCGGACTGCCCGGCCCCACCTTTCGATCTCGGTGAGGCGGGACGACGACACGCTCGCTACCGGGCACACGACCTACGTGGCCGTCTCGGCGGCCGGCGCGGCGCCACTCCCGGAACCGCTCCGTGCGGCGCTGCGCGGGGCCCGACCGGCGGTCAGATCATCAGGCCACCGGAGACACGCAGGTTCTGACCCGTGATCCATTGCGAGTCGGGTCCGGCCAGGAAGGCGACGACGTTGGCGATGTCCTCCGGGCGTCCCAGCCGTTGCAGTGGCGTCAGGGCCACAACGTGCTCGATGGCCTGCTCCAGGTTCTCCCCGGCTGCGGCGCGCATCATGTCTGTGTCGGTGGCACCAGGGGACACGCTGTTGACCGTGATGCCCCGGGGACCGAACTCACGGGCGGCGACCGCGGTGATCGACTCCAGTGCCGCCTTGCTGGCGAAGTACAAGGCCAGACCCGGCACCGCACCGGCGGAGGAGATGTTGACGATCCGCCCACCCTCGCCGAGCCTTTCGGCAGCGGCTTGGATGACGAAGAACGGCCCCTTGGCGTTGACGGCCATCACCTCGTCGAAGTCGCTCTCGGTGGCGTCGCAGATGTTCCCCATCGGATTGATCGCCGCGTTGTTGACCACCACATCCAGACCGGTCAGGCTCCGGTCGACCTCACCGAAGAGGTGCTTCAGGTCCTCCAAGCGCCCCTGGTCCGCCCGTACCGCGATCGCCTGCCCGCCAAAGGCCGCCACTTCGGCCACCACGTCCTCAGCCGCCGCCTGGTCGCGGTTGAAGCTGAACATCACTGCCGCGCCCTCACGGGCCAGCCTCACCACGATCGCTCGCCCGATCCCCCGCGACCCGCCGGTCACCAGTGCGGTCTTCTTCTCCAACGTTCCCATGTCAACTCCTGGCCATCGGCCGCTCCCCTGACGGGAGCGGCTCACAGCAGAGTCGTAACAACCGTGTCAGTCTTGACGTCCACGCCGAAGAAAATCCGGGAAAGGGGCAGCGGCACCGGGCCCTGCCGCATTCACCTCCGCGCGACGGAGGACGGCGTCAGGCGACACCGCGCCCGAGGGCGTCGTAAACCATGTTGATCTTGATTCGTGCCCTGCGCCGTTGATGTGGGCGGAGCCGCTCGGCGCTCTCCATGAGCCGCTCGTGCCGGGCGGGGTGGTCGGGGCGGTCGGCGCGCGGAACGGAGTGATCAGAGTGATCAGAATTGGACGTTGGTCATCATGTACCACATCGGAGCGAACACCAACAGGGCCAGTGCGCCGAGGACCGCGCACGACTGGAGCGCGCGTGCGGTGGTGGTGATCGTGGGTGCGATGGGCCTCAGCCTCCACCGGCCGACCGCGATGAACGCCGCGACGCCTCCCAGCAGGAGATTGGCCGGCACCAGTCCGTATCTCGCCATAATACCTCCCCGGGGTATCTGAGAGCGGGTTCTTCTCACGCAAGGGCTGCCGGCTGCTGCGCCTCCTGCGCGACGGCCTTGGGCCGCCTCATGAACGCCACCGTGGCGACCGCGCCGATCGCCGCGACCACTGCCGCGCCGACGAAGGCCGCGTTGGTGGAGCCCTGGCCGGTGGCGATGGCCGTCATCACGGCCAGGCCGAGCGCGGAGCCCACGTTGTACGTGGTGTTCACGATGCCGGAGGCCAGGCCCGCCTCTTCCGGCCGCACGCCGGACATGGCTGACATCATCGCGGGGATGTAGGCCAGCGACATGCCCACCGCCGCGATCAAGCTCGCGGGCAGCACATCGGTGACGAACGAGCCGTCCGCACTGACCAGGCTCAGACCGGCGATCCCGACAGCGAGGACGCCCAGGCCCAGCACGATGAGCGGCTTCGCGCCGAAGCGACCGAGCAACCTGGCGGTGATGCCGACCATGAAGATCATAACGGCGACGGTCATGGGCAGTAGCGCCGCGCCGCTCGCGAAGGAGCCGTAGCCGAGGGTCTTCTGCAGGTAGAGGTTGAGGAAATACCACATCGGGATCCACGCGGCGCCCAGGAGCGCCATGGCCAGGTTGGCAGCGGTCAGGCCAGGGGTCTTCCAGATGGCGAGCGGCATGAGGGGTTCGCGGACCGAACGCTGGATGATCAGGAAGGCGACCAGGAGAACGGCAGCGCCGGCTCCGGCGAGCCAGTCGGCGGTGACGATCGCGTAGACGGCGAGGGCGATGCCCGCGGTCACCGCGATTGCGCCGAGCCAGTCGACCGACCCGCGCTTGCCCTCGGTCCTGGGCAGCAGCGCAGGAATAGCGGCCAGCGTGGCCAGGCCGATCGGGATGTAGATGATGAACACCCAGGGCCAGCTCAGGTACTCGGTGATCACTCCGCCGAGGAACACGCCTGCCGTACCGCCCGCGGGTGCGGCGGCGCCGTACAGGGACATGGCCTTGCCCAGCTCACGCGGGCTGTGCCCGAACAACATCATCAACAGCGTCATCGCGGCGGGGGCGATGAGGGCTCCGCCGACGCCCTGGACGGCGCGCCCCAGGATCTCCACCCACGCGGTGCCTGCCGCTGCGGCGATGACCGAGCCGGCGGTCAGGACGGCCCAGCCGGCGGTGAAGATCTTGCGGGCGCCGACCAGGTCGGAGAGCTTGCCACCCAGGAGCAGCAGGCCGCCGAAGGCGACGACGTAGGCGTTGAACACCCACTGCAGGCTGCTGTCGGTGAAGCCCAGCTCGCGCTGCATATCCGGCAGGGCCACTCCGATGATGGACGTATCCATGATCACCATGAACTGTGCGGCGGCAAGCACGACGAGCGCCCACCACCGACGCGGATTGACGGTAGACACGACGTTCTCCTTTCGTTTGATACCTGGGAGGGGTATCTGAGGCGCAAGGAACGTAACATACCCCCCAGGGGTAAGACAAGGCGGCGATGGCGGGCCGGTTCAGGCCGGAGGCCCCGTGGCCTCCGGCGTTGGGCCGCTGTATCGCCTCAGATCCAGTGCAGGACCGCCCCGGCGACGAGCTCCACGGCTATGGCCGCGGCCAGAAGCCCCATGATCCGGGTGACCAGGTTGAGCCCGTTGTCCTTGAGCAGCCGCCCGATGAAGGGCGAGAAGTGCAGAGTCAGCCAGGTCAGCAGCAGTGCCGCCGCGAGGGCGAGGGCCACCGCCACCACGGCGGGGGCGCTTGCGGCCTTCTCCACGTAGAGCATGGTCGCCGCGATGGCGCCGGGTCCGGCCAGCAGGGGCGTGCCGAGCGGGACGAACGCCACGCCACCGCTCTCGGCCGCGGCGCGGTTGCGTGCGCGGTCCGCCTTGAGCAGGTCGAGTGCGATCAGGGCGAGCAGGGCGCCGCCGGCCACCTGGAGCGCCTGGAGCGAGATTCCGAGTGCGTCGAGGAGGCTCTTCCCGGCGACGGCGAAGACGGTCACGATTCCGGCGGCCACGAGCACCGAGACCCGAGCTGTTCTGCGCTGTCCGGATGGGCTCTGGTGCCGGGTGAGAGTGAGGAACACCGGGATGGCGGCAAGTGGGTCGAAGATGACGAGCAGGGTGACGAAGGCCTGCGTGAACAGGGCCGACATGATGGGCCTCCACGGGTGGGTCTGATGTGCCCCGCCCCTGGAGTCATCAGAGGGGCGGGATGGACTCGGCAGCCGTGGAGAAGCAGGGGATCGTCCAGCGCAGCCACACCGCGACCATGTCCGTCCCTCCTTTCGAGCAATCCGGTGTCCGGTGGCCCGGGATTCCCGGGCCACCGGCGTCTTGTTACTTGAAGCTGCGCAGGCTTACTTGAAGCTGCGCAGGCGCAGGCTGTTGGTGACCACGAAGACGCTGGAGAAGGCCATCGCCGCTCCCGCGATCATCGGGTTGAGCAGGCCCAGCGCCGCGAGCGGCAGGGCGGCCACGTTGTAGGCGAAGGCCCAGAACAGGTTGCCCTTGATGGTGCCCAGCGTCCGGCGGGAGAGCCGGATCGCGTCAGCGGCCACTCGAAGGTCGCCGCGGACCAGGGTGAGGTCCGAGGCCTCGATCGCCGCGTCCGTTCCGGTGCCCATCGCCAGGCCGAGGTCGGCCTGGGCGAGCGCGGCGGCATCGTTGACGCCGTCACCCACCATCGCCACTGTCTTACCCTCGGCCTGGAGCTTCTTGACGACGTCCACCTTGTCCTTGGGCAGGACCTCGGCGATCACCTCGTCGATGCCGACCTCGGCCGCGACGGTCTTGGCGACCGCCTCGTTGTCGCCGGTGAGCAGCACCGGGGTGAGGCCGAGCGCCCGCAGTTGCCGGATGGCCTCCTTGCTGGTCGGCTTCACCACGTCGGCTACCACGAGGATGGCCCGGGCCTTGCCGTCCCAGCCGACGGCGACCGCCGTACGGCCGGCCGCCTGCGCCTCCTGGAAGGCGCGCTCCAGCTCGACGGACAGGTGCTGCGACCACTCGGCCAGCAGCTTGGGCCGGCCGACCAGGACGGCGTGGCCGTCCACGATGCCCTGGACGCCGAGACCCTCGACGTTGGCGAAGTCCTCCACCGTGGCGGTGGACTGCGCGGCGCGGGCGATCGCCTGGGCGATCGGGTGCTCGGAGGCGTGCTCCAGGGCTCCGGCGAGCTTGAGGACCTCGTCGCGGTCCTCGCCCTCGGCCAGGTGCACGTCGGTGAGGGTCATCTTGCCCTCGGTCACGGTGCCGGTCTTGTCGAGGACGATCGTGTCGATCTTGCGGGTGGACTCCAGCACTTCCGGGCCCTTGATCAGGATGCCCATCTGAGCACCCCGGCCGGTGCCGACCAGCAGCGCCGTCGGCGTCGCCAGGCCGAGCGCGCAGGGGCAGGCGATGATCAGTACGGCCACCGCGGCCGTGAAGGCGGCCGCCGCGCCGGACCCGGTGCCGAGCCAGAAGCCGAGGGTGCCGAGCGCCAGAGCGATCACGATCGGGACGAAGATGCCCGAGATGCGGTCGGCCAGCCGCTGGACCTGGGCCTTGCCGGTCTGGGCCTCCTCCACCAGCTTGGCCATCTGGGCCAGCTGGGTGTCGGAGCCGACGCGAGTGGCCTTGACGATCAGCCTTCCGCCCGCGTTGACGGTGGCGCCGGTGACGGGGTCGCCCTGCCGTACCTCCACCGGGACCGACTCGCCGGTCAGCATGGAGGCGTCGATGGCGGAGGTGCCCTCTTCGATCACGCCGTCGGTGGCGATCTTCTCGCCCGGGCGGACCAGGAAGAGATCGCCGACGCTGAGCTGGTCGGTGGGGATCCGCCGGCCGTCGACGAGTTCGACCTCCTTGGCGCCCAGTTCGAGCAGGGCGCGCAACGCTGCTCCTGCGCGGCGCTTGGATCGCGCCTCGAAGTAGCGTCCGGCCAAGATGAACGCGGTCACACCTGCGGCGGCCTCGAGATAGATGTTGCCGGAGCCGTCACTGCGGGCAATCGTGAACTCGAACGGGTGCGTCATACCCGGTACGCCTGCCGTACCGAAGAACAGAGCCCACAACGACCAGCCGAGCGCGGCCAGCGTGCCCAGGGACACCAGAGTGTCCATGGTCGCCGCGCCATGCCGCAGGTTGGTCCAGGCGGCCCTGTGGAAGGGCCAGCCCGCATAGACCACCACCGGAGCGGCCAGCGTCAACGACAACCACTGCCAGTAGGTGAACTGCAGCGGGGGGATCATCGCCATCGCGATCACCGGAACGCTCAGCACCAGGCTCGTGATCAGGCGGTTGCGCAGCGGACGGAGCTCGTCCTCCGGCTCCTGGACCTCCTGGCCCGACTCCGCCTTCGGCGGGGCGGGGAGAGCCGCGGTGTAGCCGGCCGACTCCACTGTGGCGATCAACTGCTGCGGGTCGACGCCCTCGGGAAAGGTCACCTTCGCCTTCTCGGTGGCGTAGTTGACCGTCGCGGTGACGCCGTCCAGCTTGTTCAGCTTGCGCTCGATCCGGTTGGCGCAGGACGCGCAGGTCATGCCACCAATGGATAGCTCGATGGCGCCTTGGCGCTGGTCATCGGTAAGCGGAGACATCACCGCTCCTTTCTGTGCGTCCTGCGATCAGTGCTTGTGGTCGTCGCCGTGCCCGGTGGAGCTGGGCGTGGGCTCCGCGCTCGGCTTCACGGTGGAGTCCTGTCCGGCGCCGAGGGTGAAGTCGGCGGTCCGGACCTTGCCCTCATGCTGGAAATCGAGGAAGAGCCGGTAGTCGCCGCGGCTGGGCACTTCGGCGTAGAAGACGATCTCCGGGCCGGGCTGGGTCTTGCCGTCACCGGGCTCGCCGTCGGGGTGTACGTGGAGGTAGGCCAGGTCGCTGCCGCGCAGGGCCACCAGGTGCCCGTAGGCGCCGAGGTAGGGCTGCAGGTCGGTGACCGGCTTGCCGTCCTTGCTGACCTTGAGGGTGAGCCTGCTCTGCCGGCCGGGGAGCAGCTCGCCGTCGAGGGTGACAGTGTAGCCGTCGACCTCGGACGTACGGCTGGCCGCGGGCAGCGCCTTGGGCGTGTAGTCGCCTGCGACGAGCAGGTCGCCGCCGAGCGTCAGGGCCTGACCGCCGGTCGGCGCGAAGTCGGCGAAGGCCCGGTAGGCCCCCGCCTCGGGCAGCGTCAGCTTGACCGACCAGACGCCGCCGCCGGCCTCGACCGGGTGGAGATGCTGAAAGGTGCCCAGGTCACGCGAGACGACGATGAAGTGGAGCTTCTTGTCGTGCTGGACCTGGTATTCGGTGACCGCCCTGCCGTCAGGGCCGGTCACGGTGAACTGGAAGTCTGTCGGCTCGCCCGGCTTGATCGCCGCGGTGAGCGGGGTGAGGGTATAGCCGTTCTCGGACACTTGGAGCCCCCCAGGGGTATTGTTCTCGGCCTGTTGCGCAGGAGCGGCGTGCTCTCCGTGGCCTGCGGTGACTTGTGGAGCCGGAGTTGCCGCGGCGTGGTTGCCGCTGTCATGGCTCGGCGCCGCCGGCTCCCCGCCCAGCGGTCCGATGACGTTGCCGAGCCCGAGCGCTCCGCCGAAGATCACGGCGAGGCCTGCCACGTAGACGCCGAGCTTCACCGCGGTGTTCATGGGTTCACCACTTCGTATCCGGCCGCTTCGACCGCGGCGCTGATCCGCGCCGCGTCGACCGGGCTCTCACTCGTCACGGTCAGCAGCCCGGTGGCCAGGTCGACTTCGACCTCGGCCACGCCGGCGACCTCGCCGACCTCCTCCTTGACGGAGCTGACGCAGTGTCCGCAGGTCATGCCCTTAACGGTGTAGGTGGCGGTGGCCATGACAATCACCTCTCGTCTTGTGACTCTTATGAACGGACCAGGCGCGCGATCGCGTCGGCCGCTTCCTTGATCTTGATGTCCGCCTCGGCGCCGCCCTTCCGCGTCGCCTCCGCGACGCAGTGGGCCATGTGCTCCTCCAGGAGGGCCAGGGAAAAGGACTGCAGGGCGCTGGTGGCCGCCGAGACCTGGGTCAGGACGTCGATGCAGTACTTGTCTTCGTCGACCATCCGTTGCAGGCCCCGCACCTGCCCCTCCACCCGGCGCAGCCGCCGCAGGTGAGCCGCTCCGTCATTCATCGGGCTCGAGTCCGATCAGCAGGTTGAAGGCGCCGGTCAACAGGTTCAGCGACACCAGGCCGACGATCTCCGCGATCACCCGGTCGCTCCAGCCATGGGCTCGCAGCTCGGCCACGTCCTCGTCAGAGAGGGACGAAGGCTCGGCCAGCACCCGCACGGCCACGGCGATCAAGGCGGCCTCACGCGCGTCGGTCGAGGTGCCCTGACGAGCCAGCTCGATGTCCCCTTCGCTGAGCCCCGCTGCCCGCGCCGCCTTGGTGTGCGCCGACAAGCACATCGCGCAACCGATCCACTCCTGCACCGCGAGCGAGATCTTCTCGCTCAGCGGGCGGGGGATCTTCACCCGCTTGATCGCGCGGGAGAAGTCCAGGTAGCCCTGGAGCAGTGCGGGCGAGTGGGCCATCGTGGCCACCATGTCGCCCACCCCGCCGCGCCTGGCGACGATGTCACCCAGGATCTCGCGGGACTTGTCGGGGGCTTCCGACGGATCAAGTGCTTGAAGGCGTCTCATCGTGTCCTCCTCGTCTGCCGCCAACAATATACCCCTGAGGGGTATTCCGGAACCCCCTATGGGTATATCTGACTTGAACATGAGTGTTCGGTTCATTGGGTGCACGAAGAGCCGAGGCTGGGGCCGTACCGGTCCTGCCGTGCCTGGCGCAGTTCACGTTGATCATCGACATCGCCGTGGCACAGGTCGCACCACCTGCGATCGGCAGCGGACCAGGGCTCGATCGAGGAGCCCTCACACGGGTCGCCACTGCCCGCACACTGCGCTTCGGCGGACTCGTGGCGCTGAGCGGCAGGCCGGCCGCCGCCTCCGTCATCGGTAGCCGGGCGTCGGGCCCGAGACACGCCGCGCCCGACGCCGGCCGATCAGACCAGAACTACCTCGTACCCCGTCTCCTCGATGGTGTCCATGATGACGGCGTTGTCGATGGGGTTCTCCGTGGTCACGGTGACGTGACCGGTGGCGAGCTCGACGTCCACGCCGCTGACACCCGCGACCGTACTGATCTGGTTCTTCACCTTGGTGGCGCAGCCGTTGCACGTCATGCCCGTGACCTTGTAGGTGGCGGTGCTCATTTCGTCCTCCTTGCGAGGATACCCCCCATAGGTATCGCCCTGTGCACCATATGCCGATCTCCCTCCCGTGTACATGTGATCCACATCACGCCCATCCACATACCCCCGTAGGGTACTTTCACTCCATGAACCGAATCACTGTGGTTGGTGCGTCGCTGGCTGGGCTGCGGGCGGTACAGGCCCTTCGACGAGAAGAATTCGACGGCGAGGTCACGCTGATCGGCGCGGAGACCCATCTGCCTTACAACCGCCCTCCGCTGTCCAAGAGCGTCCTGCGGGGTGACGACGACGTCACGCTGCCAGGAGCCGAGGAACTCGGCGACCACTGGCTGCGAGGGCGCCGGGCTGCCGCCCTCAACGCAGCCGACAAGATCGTCACGCTCGACGACGGCTCGGAGATCGGCTACGACGGGCTTGTCATCGCAACCGGCGCACGGGCGAGGCGACTGGCTGAGCATCCTGCGGGCGTGCACACCCTGCGTACCATCGAGGACTCCCTGGCCCTCCGTGCCGAGCTGGAGGGAGGACCGCGGCGGGTCGTTGTGATCGGCGGCGGCTTCATCGGCGGTGAGGTGGCCTCCACTGCCCGGTCACTCGGCCACCAGGTGACTCTGATCGACAGTGCTCCCCATCCCATGCTCGCCACCGTGGGATCCGACACCGCGCTCTGGCTTGCCGTTCATCACCGTCGCAACGGTGTGGAACTGGTGTCCGGGGTCCGGGCGATCGGCTTCGAAGGTGAGACGCGGGTGGAAGGAGTACGGCTGAGCGACGGCGTGACCGTCCCCGCCGATCTCGTGATCGCCGGCATGGGCGTCGTGCCCAACACCGAATGGCTCACGGGCAGCGGCTTGACCGTCGAGGACGGCGTGGTCTGCGAGCCGACCTTGTACGCCAAGGGAAGCACCGACGTCGTGGCAGCCGGGGACGTGGCCCGTTGGCCGCACGGCCTGTATGGCGACTCGCTGGTCCGGGTCGAGCATTGGGCGACGGCCAACGACCAGGGCGCGGTGGCCGCTCTCAACCTGCTGGCCGGACCGGAGAACGCGAAGCCGTACGCGGACCTGCCCTCGTACGCCACACACGTGCACGGAGCCCGGATCCAGACGGCGGGTCTCCCGCACCTGGCCGACGAGGCCAGGGTGCTCGCGGGCTCGGTGGAGGAGGACAGCTTCGCGGTCGGTTTCGCTCGGAATGGTCGCCTGATGGGCGCGGTGGCCGTCAACGCCCCCAAAGAGCTGATCCGCCTCAAGCGCCGGGTTGTCGCCGGTGAAGCTCTCTAGCTCCGCATCTACGATCCTCGTCAGCGTTGACGGATGCGCCGCCTGGGTGAACTCGAGTCCGCGATCACGGAACGCATGTGGTCGTACAACCGTCCGGCCTCGGTGCGCGACGTGGTCGAGGACCTCCGCATCGACCGGGAGACCGCCTGCACGACGGTGACGACCGCGACAGACAAGCTCCACACCAAGGGCCTCCTGAAGCGCCGGTCCGCCGGCAAGGCGTACATCTACGAGACGGCGTCGTCGAAGGAGGCCCACACCGCAGAGCTGATGCGGGACTCGCCGGCCGGCAGTGGCAACCGGGCGGCGACGCTGATCCACTTCCTGGAGCGGCTGGACGCCGAGGAGGCGGGAGCCCTGGAAACGGTACGGCGGCGGGCGGTGTGGCCTGTGCCACACGGCAGGCGCCGGTCACGCCGTCCCGCCTCGCCGATTGCGTCAGAGGCAAAGACTCCTTACTGACGTTTCACTGGTGGTCATCCACCGGCCGCGCCTGACCAGGGCCGTCAGGGTGTCGGGCGTGACCTTCGCCGCCGTGGCGCTGGTAGCGGGGGGCCTGGGATACGGCTCGCTCACCAGCCGCTGGCCGGAACGCCACAAGATGACGGGCACCGGCTCGGCACACGGGCACAGCGACCGGCGGCCTCCCTCCGTCGCTCTCACCACCCTGACCGGACCCCGCACCGGTACTCCCGACCGCAGCTTCACCCTCACCGCGGCCGAGACCTCGATCAGGCTCACCTCCGGCGCGCTCGTCGCCGCCTGGACGTTCAACGGTCAGGTCCCGGGCCCGGAGCTCCGCTTACGGCAGGGTGACCTGGTCCAGGTCACGCTGGTGAACAGGCTGCCGAGGGAGGGTGTCACCCTGCACTGGCACGGCGTCGACGTGCCCAACGCCGAGGACGGTGTCGCGGGCCTCACGCAGGACGCGGTCCGGCCGGGCGGCACGCACACCTACCGCTTCCACGCCGACCGGGCGGGAACCTACTGGTACCACACTCACCAGGCGTCCTCCACGGCCGTGGTGCGCGGCCTGTTCGGCGCGATCGTCGTCCAGGCGTTCAACGGGAAGCTCTACCCCGACATGCCCATGCAGATGGTCCGCGAGGGCGTCGCGACCCCCTTCGAGAGCGGCAGAGCGACGGGCAACATGCCGGAGTGAGCGAGAGAGCACACGTGAGACTGGATCTGAACCTCCTGCTCGCGCTCGACGCGCTGCTGGAGGAGGGCAGCGTCACCGGGGCGGCGGCCAGGCTCGACACCTCGGCTCCCGCGATGAGCCGCACGCTGGGGCGGATCAGGCGGCAACTGAACGACCCGATCCTCGTGCGGGCGGGCCGCAACCTGGTCCCCACGCCGCGCGCGATCGAACTGCGCGACGCCGTCCACGGTCTCGTACGGCAGGCCGCCACCCTGCTCGCCCCCACGGGCGATCCCGAGCCGGCCACCCTCACCAGGACTTTCAGCCTCCAGGCGAGCGACATGCTGCTGTCCGCCCTGGCCGCGCCGCTCGTCCACGCCGTCGGCGAGCGGGCTCCTGGCGCGGTGCTGCGCTTCCTGCCCGACACGCTGGAAGGCACGTCGGCACTGCGCGACGGGCGGGTGAACCTGGAGATCGGCGTCATCGATCACGCCGACCCCGAGACCCGGGTCGAGCGCCTGGCGACCGGCCGCGCCGTCGGCGTCGCCAGGCGGGACCATCCGCTGGTGGCCAAGGGGGCGACACTGCGCAGACTCGCCGACGCCAGGCACATCGGGGTGTCCAGGCACGGGCACCTGCACGGGCCGATCGACGACCTGCCGGCCGTGCGGGGACTGCGCCGCCGCACGGTGGTGACCGTGCCGTCGCACTCCATGGCCCTGCTCCTGGCCGGGCGGAGCGACCTGGTGTGCATCGCACCCGCACCCGACGACGACGACGTGCCCGCGGCGCTCGGCCTTGGCACCTTCGAGATTCCGCTGGAGCTGCCCGAGGTCGGGGTGGCGATGGCCTGGCACCCGCGCAACGACGCCGACGGCGGACAGCGCTGGCTGCGTGACAGGGTGCGCGAGGTCGTCACCCCGTGGGCGGGCGCGGGTGCTCGCGCCGTGGCGCCGACAGGCGGCTCACCAGTGCCGTAGCACCCGCCGGAGCCTGGTCGCCGCGGAGGCGACCACAGCGCGGGGCTTGCCCGGAAAGAATCTTGCCTCCCTGACAGCTGTCAGAGTTAACTTGACTCACATGTGGTGATTTTTTGGAAATATCTTTTGACACTTCCGAAACAATGCTACGTTCACTGGGAGCGCTCCCACCTGTGCGGCATCTTGGTGTGGAGGAAGTTATGTCTGATCTACCCACACTTGCCCAGGTCGCGGCAGAAGCAGGGGTCTCCCCTGCCACCGCCTCCCGGGTACTCACCGGTTCAGTCAGGGTCAGCACATCGACCCGCAGGCAGGTGCATGACGCGATCTCGCGTCTCGGTTACGTACGGCACCGCGCGCCCCGGGGCGGGGCCGGTCGCCGGCCCGACCAGGTCGTGGCCGTCGTGGTCTGCGAGCCCGCACACCGGCTGTTCACCGAGCCTTTCTACGCGAGGATGATCACGGCGGCGGAGGAGGTGCTCACCAGCCACGGCATCCCGCTCGCGGTGATGACGGCCACCGCCGCCACCTCCACCATCGCCACGCCCCCGCTCGTCGCCGGCGGGGTCGACGGCGTCCTGCTGATCGGCGCGCGGGACCGGCATCCGCTCGCGGTGACCCTGGCCGCCTCCGGCATCCCCGTGCGGAGCGCGGGCCGCCCGCCGGACGGCATCGACATACCGCACGTCGACATGGACAACCGCGACGGCGGCAGGCAGGCGGCCGAGCACTTCCTCCTCGGCGGCCGGCGGGCCGTCGGCGTCATCGCGGGGCCGCCCGGCCTGCCCGCGGCACGGGACCGGCTCGACGGCTTCGTGCAGACCCTCGCCCTGGCCGGGATGACCGGCGTGCCGGTGGCCTACGGCGACTTCACCCACTCCTCGGGGGTGCACGGCACGCAGTGGCTGCTGCGCCGGATGCCGCACGTCGACGCCGTGTTCGCCGCCTCCGACGTGATGGCCGCGGCGGCCGTCCAGACCCTGCGCCGCACCGGGCGCCGGGTGCCCGACGACGTGGCCGTGATCGGCTTCGACGACGCCCCCGTCGCCCGGCGGACCTCTCCCCCGCTCACCACCGTCCGCCAGCCCGTGGAGGAGTTCGCCGCGCTCGCCACCCGGCTGCTGCTGCTGTCGATGGCCTCGCCCGACGCCCCCGGGAACAATCCGATGCTCCCCACTGAGCTGGTGGTCCGTGAGTCCGCCTGAGCCCGGCGGACTCCGCGCGGGAGAGGTGCTCACCCGCCGGTACCTGCTGCTGGAGCCCATCGCGTCGGGCGGCATGAGCGTCATCTGGCGGGCCTTCGACCAGTCCCTGCAGCGGCTGGTCGCGGTCAAGGTGCTGGACGGCGAGATCGGCGCCGACCGCGGGGGCCGCGAACTCATCCGCCGCGAGGCCCGCGCCACCGCGCGGCTCATCCATCCCGACGCGATCGAGGTCTACGACTACGGGGAGACGGTGACCCCGCACGGCCGCCTCGCCGCCTACGTGGTGATGCGGCTGCTTGAGGGGCGCCCGCTGTCCGACCGGATCGCCGAGGGTCCGTTGCCGTGGGCGGAGGCGGCACTGATCGCCGCCCGGCTGGCCAACGTGCTGGCCGCCGCCCACGAGCGGGGCATCGTCCACCGGGACGTCACCGCCGAGAACGTGCTGCTGACCGCGTCCGGCGCCAAGCTGCTCGACTTCGGCATCGCGGCGTTCATCGGAGAGGACGGCGAGGACGGCACCTCCGACTACGGCACGCCCCCCTATGTCGCCCCCGAGCGGCTGACCGGCAGGACCGCCGACCCGGCGAGCGACGTCTACGCGCTCGGCGTGCTGCTGTTCGAGATGCTCACCGGCAGCACGCCGTACCCGGAGCGGACCTGGGAGGAGATCGAGAGCGTCCGGCGGGTGGGGCCGCCGCCCGCCGCCTGCGCCCCGGGGCTGCCCGCCGAGGTCGCCGCGCTCTGCGCGAGCTGCCTCTCCCCGGAGCCGGAGAACCGGCCGAAGGCTCAGGAGACGGCCACCGCCCTCACCAAGGCGCTCGCCGGGGGCCGCCGGGGCACGGGCATCCCGGTCATGCGCTGGACGGTGATGGCGGCGGGCGCGGTGCTGGTCGCGGGAGCTCTGGCGTGGAACCAGCTCACCACCGTCCTGGGCCCCGGGGCCCTGGGCACCGCGCCGGCCACCGCGACCACCACGACCCTGGGCCCCACCCCGGCCGTCCCCGCGCCCAGCACCACCCTTGCCCCCACCGCGCGCCCCGCCCCGGCCGCGACCTCCGGCCGGGGCCGGGACCTGCCCGTCCCCCGGATGTCCGAGACGGAGAACGCCCCGCGGACACCCCCGTGGGTGAAGGTGATCCGATCCTCGGTGCCGAGCCTCGGCCAGAGCGTGCGGCGCTTCAACGCGCTGCTGGCCGAGGGCGAGGACAAGGGCGGGATCCGCCCCGACGTGGCGCTGGACCTGCGACAGGTGCTGGCCAACAGCGTCTGCTGCTCCCGCGATCTCACCCCGGTCCGGGGGAAGATCGCCGACCGGCACCGGGAGGGCTCCCTGTCCGACGAGTTCCGCCAGGCGCTGGAGTCGCAGCTCCAGCTCGTGGCGGTCGCGCTGGCCGGGTGAGCGGGGCGGCCCGGCGGCTCTCGGCGGTCAGCTCTTGACCGCCCCGCTGGTCAGGCCGCCGACGATGAAACGCTGCAGGAACTGGAAGAGCACGAGCACCGGCAGCGCGCCGATCAGCGCGCCGGCGGCGAACACCCCCCAGTTCTGGCCGAGCTTGTAGGAGACGAGCTGGTACAGGCCGACCGCGAGCGTCTGCTGGTCGGGGTCGGTCAGCACCAGTCCGGCGATGACGAAGTCGTTGAGCGTCGCCACGAACGAGAACAGCGCGACGACGACGAGGATCGGCGCGACCAGCGGCAGCAGCACGCGGAAGAAGACCTGGACGTGCGAGGCCCCGTCGATCTGCGCTGACTCGTCCAGTTCCTTCGGAACCGTGTCGAAGAAGCCCTTCATCAGGTAGGTGTTCACGCCGAGCGCGCCCCCCAGGTAGACCATGACCAGGCCGAGCCTGCTGCCGAGGCCGATCGCGGGGAAGACCTCCTTGAGCTCCGACAGCAGCAGGAAGATCGCCACATAGGCGAGGAGCTGCGGGAAGAGCTGGACGAACACGAGTCCGAGCAGTCCGGCCCGGCGGCCCCTGAACCGGAAACGGGAGAAGGCGTAGGCCGCGCAGGCACCGAGGAAGACCGACCCCGCCGCCGTGGTCACGCCGACGACCATCGAATTGGCGAACCAGCTCCCGAACGGATGCAGCGGATCGGTGAAGAGGGTCCGGTAGTGCTCCGCCGTCGGGTCGGCGAACAGGTCGTTGGACCCGGTCAGCGTGCCGCTCGGGTTGACCGAGGCGGCGGCCACGAACACCAGCGGGAACAGCGCCACGACGACGGCGGCGGCTCCGACGAGGTGACGCCAGCCGTACCTGAGGAACCAGCGGCCCATCTCAGCTCGCCTCCAGCCTGCGCGCCCTGCGGAAGCCGGCGAGCGAGATCGCCGCGATGACGGCGAAGATGAGGATGGAGACCGCGCACGCCAGCCCGTAGTTCCGGGCGCTGCCGCCGAAGGCCAGCTTGTAGACCAGCGAGATGAGCAGGTCGGTCGAGCCGACGTCGACGGGCGAGCGGGCGTCCCTGGGCCCGCCGCCGGTGAGCATGTAGATCACGTTGAAGTTGTTGAAGTTGAACGCGAAGGTCGCGACCAGCACCGGTGCGGTCGAGGCCAGCAGCATCGGCAGCTTGATCTCGCGCAGCACCCGCCACGGGCTCGCGCCGTCGATCTGCGCGGCCTCGGTGAGCGCGGGCGGGATGGCCTGCAGCGCGCCGGTGCAGATGAGGAACATGTACGGGGAGCCGATCCAGACGTTGACGGCCAGCACGCTGAGCTTGGCCAGCCAGGGGTCGGTGAGCCAGGGCAGGTGGCCGCCGCCGAGCAGCACCGCGTTGACGAAGCCGTGGTCGGGATTGAGCAGGCCCTGCCAGAGGATGGCGGCCATGAAAGCGGGGAAGGCGTAGGGCAGGACCAGCAACGATCGATAGGCCCGCAGCCCCCGCAGCCCCGGGCGGCCCAGCACCAGGGCCAGGCCGAGCCCGATGGCGAAGGTCAGGCCGACGGAGAGCGCGGCGAAGGCGAAGGTCCAGACGAGGACGCCGAGGAACGGCCCCCTGATGCCCGGATCCGTCAGGACGGTGAGGAAGTTCTCGAACCCCACGAACACCTTCCAGCCCGGGCTGAGCACCGCGCCGCCCGGCGCCGCGAACCGGCCGTGGCCGTCGTCGCGGTAGGTCACGCCGGTGCGCGGGTCGGTGACGGTGTCGGCGCGCCCGTCGTAGCGGAGCGTCGAGCGGTACAGCGCGGCGGTCACCGCGTCGGAGGTGCGCAGGTTTCCCTCACCGGGGACGGGCACGCGCAGCGCGGTGATCTCGGCCTGCCTGGCGACGATCTCGCCGTAGGGCAGCGTCCGCCACCCGTCGGCCGCCGCGACGCCGCCGCCCGGGGCCGCGACGGGTTCCAGCGGCCGTACGGCGGAGCCGACCCGGGCGCCGCCCGGCCCGTCCACCAGGAAGCCGAGCTCCCCGCCGCGCTCGACCACCCTGATCGGCCGGGCGGCGGCACCGGGGACCCGGGTCTCGCTCGCGGCCAGGATCGCCGCGACGGCGTCCTGCTTGGTGCCGTTGTGCCCGTCGCCGTAGTTCGTGAACGCGGCGTAGCCGGTGTAGAGGACGACGTACACCTGGTAGACGAGCAGCAGGATCACCCCCGGCGCGAGATATTTCGCCGGGACCCGCCGGCCGCCCAGGTAGATCACGTTGACCGCGGCCGTGCCCGCGAGCATCGCGGCGAACAGCCACCACGACCGCCGGCCGCCCAGCGCCACCAGCCCGTAGACCGCGAGCGCGTCGACCACGCCGAGGACGGCCAGCTTGGCCGCCACCGCGCCGCTGAGAGTACGTGCCGCCACCGTCAGTTCGCGATCTTCGCGCGGATGCGGTCGGCGGCGCCCTCGGTCAGCTTGGCCGGGTCGCCGTCGCCGGTGATGACGGCGAGCTGCGACAGCCCCCAGTCGCCCCAGACCGCGTCCATGGCCGGCACGTTCGGCGCGGGTTCACCGGCCAGCGTCGCGTCGGCGAAGCCGGTCATCACCAGGTCGCCGCGGAGCTCCTCGCGCACCGACGTCATCGCCGGGGGCCGGCCACCCGCCGCGTACAGCGCGCGCTGCGCCTCGGGGGTGGCCAGGTAGTTGAGCAGGAAGTCGTTGGCCAGGATCGGATTGGCCGACTTCGCGCTGACGTAGAACCCCTGGACACCGACGAAGGGCCTGGCCGGCTCCGGTCCCGCCGGCGGGACCGGCTCGACCGCGAACGGCACCCCGGCCTTGGCGAGCGCGGGCGCGTCCCACGGCCCGGTGATCAGGTAGGGCGTCCGGCCCTCGCGGAAGGCGTTGGTCGCGATCTCGCCGCTCAGCGAGGTGGAGATCACCTCGGCCTCGGCGAGCCGCCGGAGGTAGGCGGCGAACTTCAGGCCTCCGGGGTTGTCGATCGCCAGCTTGTCACCGTCGAACACGGAGGAGCCGAAGGAGGTCTGCAACGGGTAGAGATGGTACGGCGAGCCCGCCTTGGGGTCGACGGGCAGGCCGACGGGGAACTTCGCCTTGCCCTCCCGCACCAGCTTGCCGCCCGTCGCCACCAGTTCGTCGAACGTCTTGGGCCGCTCGGGGGCGAGCTTCATGTTGCGCAGGAGCGCGACGCTCTCGATGCTGTACGGCAGGCCGTACGTCTGGCCTCCGTAGCGCATGGCGTCGAGCGCGATCTTCGGGAACCGCGAGGCCGTGGCGCCGAGGTCGATCGGCGCGACGACGCCGTTCTGGACGAGCTTGCCGAGCCAGTCGTGCGGCCCGACGATCATGTCGGGCCCCTGGCCCGTCGGCGCCTGGGAGACGAAGTCGTCGCGGAGGCCGCCCATGCCCTTCTGCACGATCTTGACCTTGACCCCGCGGTCCCGCTCGAACGCCGCGGCGAGGTCCTGGAGCGGCTTGGCCCGGCTGTCGTCGGCCCAGACGGTGAGCGTCGCGGTGGCCCGCGCGGGCACGGACGCCTGATCCGACCGGCCGGGCTGGACATCGGCGGCGCACCCGGCGGTCAGGAGCGCGAGCCCCATCAGGGTCGGAGCTGTGATGCGCATCGGAGTCCTCCTCATGATCCGGAGCGGGGGGTGTCGGTTTCGGAGTCCGGGCCGGACGCGTCGGGTCCGTTCACGGAGTCAAGGCCGGACGCGTCGGGTCCGTTCCCGGGGGCCGGGTCCCGGCGCGGATCGTCCTGCTCGGGCCCGCCGGTGAGGGTCGAGCCCCGGTGCGGGTCGTCCCACTCCGGATCGCTCCATCCCTCGACCTTGACGGACAGGCGGCGGTCGGCGTCGTGCCTGAGCGGCCCGCGGATCGGGAGGCCGTCCGTGTCCAGCCCGTCGCAGCGCCAGCCCCTGCCGACGGTGCCGTTGAGCCCGAGCCCGCGGGGCAGCCGCCACCGGCCGTGGTGGACGCCGGGGGCGACCCGCGTGGTGACGAGGCCGGAGAAGTAGACGGTGTCCCCCTCGGGAGTGCCGGGCGGGGTGACGACGGTGACGTCGAGCGTCGCGGTCGGCCCGCCGTCCACGACAGTGATCATCTGGCGGGCCGTGAGCGCGCCCACGGTGGCCGTGACGTCGGCGGTGCCGGGGTCGGTGGCCGCGAGCAGCGCGGCGCCCACGGGTTCGAGCCGGTCCGCGGGATGCCAGGTCACCTCGGCGCTGAGTGCCGAGTAGGCGCAACCGTCCGCGCGCACGACGACGGGGGCGACGTCGATCACCTCGCCCACGCCGGCCGTCAGCGCCTCGGAGGCGGCGGTGATCTCGACCGGCGGCCCCTCGGTCCCGAACAGGTGCAGCAGCGCGCTGGCCGCCCGCGTCCGCCACGCGCTCTCGTGGTGCGGCGCGCCGGGCTCGTGCCGGTAGCGCAGCTCCGCGTCGGGCGCGTAACCCAACTCGACGAGCCGGCCGGCGAGCTCGCGGGCGTGGTGGACCATGATCAGCCCCTCCATCCCGCCGATGTCGATCCACACCCGGCCGGGCCCGCGTTCGGTGAAGCGCCGGTAGACGGACGTCTCCGCCAGCGTCTCGGGATCGACGAACACCAGGAACGGCGAGAGGATCGCCGCCAGCCCGAACACGTCGGGACGCCGGAAGGCCAGGTGGTAGCTGACCAGCCCGCCCATCGACGAGCCCATGACGGCGGTGCCCTCGGCCGAGCCGGTCACCGCGTACCGGGACCGGATGAGCGGCATCAGCTCCTCGATGAGGAATCGCTCGTACAGCTCGCCCCTGAACAGGCCACGGGGGTCGCGCGGGTAGGGCGCGATGTGGGAGTACTCCGCGCCCCGCTCGTCACCGGCGTTGGAGACCCCGACCGCGACCAGCGGCGGCAGCGCCCGGCCGCCGATCAGCTCGTCCAGCGTCTCGTCGAGCCGCCAGCTCGGATCGAGGCCGGCCCCGGCGAACACGTGCTGGCCGTCGTGCAGGTAGACCACGGGGTACGGCCCGGCGGCGGGGTCATAGCCCGGCGGCGTGTAGACGAAGACGTCGCGGGCGTTGCCGAGTGCGGCGGAACGGACTCCGCGCAGGACGTCGATCATGCTTCGAGCTCCCAGACGTGGAAGGCGGGCCCGTCGGCGGGCATGGGCAGGCCGGGCCGGAGCGAGGGCCCGCCGGTGAGGCTGGCCCCGGCGGCCGGGGCGGCGATGGGCGGGTGGGAGGCCCGGCTGACCTGGACGAGCAGGGTCTGGTCCGGGGTCGCGCGCTCGTAGACGACGGTGTCGTCGGCCACGTGCAGCCAGCGCAGGCCCCCGGTACGCAGCGCCTCGTGCGAGCGGCGCAGCCGTACCAGATCGCGGTAGACCTGGTAGGTGCCCCGGTCCCAGCGGGTCCCGTCCCAGGGGAAGGGACGGCGTCCGTCCTCCAGGTGCACGCCCTCGACGCCGACCTCGTCCCCGGCGAAGATCATCGGCAGGCCCGGCAGCGTGAACAGCAGGGCGGCGCCGAGGTGCTGGTGCTCGCGCCCGGCGACCGAGCGGAACCTGGCCGTGTCGTGCGAGTCGAGCAGTGTGAGGTTGTGCGTGTAGGCCCGCCACGGGATCAGCGCCGAGTAGCGGCGCATCACCTCGGCCAGGTCCGCTCCGCCGTAGTGCGGGATCGGCCCGGGCACGCCCCAGAACTCGGTGGACCGTTCCCGCGCCAGCCACGACCAGACCGGACGGGCGAAACCGGCGTAGGACATGGTGCCGTGCCAGCCGGTGCCGCGCAGCGCCCGCGAGGCGTCGAACTGGTGCTCGGCGAGCAGCAGCGCGTCGTGACCCGACATCGTCTCCCGGGTGAGCGTGGCCACCTGGTCGTTCAGCTCGATCCCGCCGTGCCGTCCCGCCGACTGGGCGACGTCGACCCGCCAGCCGTCGAGACCGAACTCCTCCAGGTAACGGGCGATCACCGAACGTGGGCCCTCGTAGAGCCGGCGGCGCAGCTCCGCCGAGCGGTGGTCGAACTTGGGCAGCGTCCGCACCCCGGCGAACGTCGCGTAGTCGTCGCCGTCGACGTAGTAGAAGTCGTCACGCACCGCGCTCTCCGCGGCGAACCACTCGTGCCCGTCACCGGAGTGGTTGAGCGTGATGTCGCCGATCACGCGCATGCCCCGCGCGTGCGCGGCGCCGGTCAGCGCGCGCAGCGCCTCGTCCCCGCCGAGCAGCGGGTCCACCCGCTCGAATGTGGTCGCGTCGTAGCGGTGGTTGGACCGGGCGGGGAAGAACGGCGTCAGGTAGAGGAGGTCCGCGCCCAGCTCGGCGATGTGGTCCAGGCGCTCGGCCACACCCCACAGGTCGCCGCCGTACAGCTGCTGCAGCGCGTGCGGGCTGCCCCACGGGATCGGGTCGTCCCACTCGGCCTGCCGTACCCAGCCGGGCACGGGACCGGAGACCCGCCCGGAGCGGGCGAACCGGTCGGGGAAGATCTGGTAGATAACCGAACCGGCGGCCCACGCGGGCGGCGCGGGGTGGGTGGTCAGCATGAAGTCGGTGGTGTCCGGCACCTCCAGCGCCGAGAGCCCGGCCGCGGTCAGCCAGAGCGGGCCCTTGGCGGTGTGCAGCAGGAAGCGGTAGCCGCACTCGGGGTTGACCATCTCGACGGCACAGCGCCACCACGTCTCGGAGTCACTCACCCTGTCGATCGACGCCTCGGTGAAACGCGGCTCGCCGTCGGGGGCGGTGCGGACGTACACCCGGCGGACGCCCAGGGCGTGGGCGGTGCGCGCCGACAGCTCGACCCGGTCACCGAGACGCGGTGCGGGGTCGGCGACGTACAGCGGCGAGCCGTCGTGGTGCGCCCAAGTGTTGCAGAGTGTTTCTCGATAGCCCATGCTGTTATTGCTCCGAAACATGCTGTTCACGTGGTTCGATGTGTCCGCGAGCCTAGGATCCGCCGAAACGGCGTCGCAACATCTCGCAACATGTTTCAATGGTTTCCCGAAGGGTCTCCCCATGCCTCGACCTTCAGTCCGCACGATCGCCTCCCTGGTGGGAGTGAGCGCCGCGACGGTCAGCCGGGTGCTCAACGACAGGCCCGGCGTGTCCGAGGAACTGCGGGCCAAGGTTCTGGAGGGTATGCGAGAGCACGCCCTGGTCGCCCCGGCGCCCGTCACCGAACCGTTCGTCGGGATCATCGTCCCCGAGCTGGACAACCCGATCTTCCCCGTGCTGGCCGGCGCGATCGAGGCCAAGCTGGGCGGCCACGGCGTCACCGCGCTGATCGGCAGCTCGACCGCCAAGGGACCGACCGAGCTGGACTACATCTCCACCCTGGTACGGCGGGGCATCCAGGGGCTGGTGCTCATCTCGGGACGGCACGCCAACCCCGCGGCCGACCACGGCTTCTACTGGCAGCTCTACCAGCGGCGCATCCCCATGGTGCTGGTCGGCGGGCACGTGCCCGACCTGCCGGTCTCGACCGTCACGACGGACGAGGCCGCGGGGGCGGCGATGGCGGTGGCACACCTGAGAGAGCTGGGACACGTGCGGATCGGGCTGGCCGGCGGGCAGGGCTACCTCCGGCCCTCGCAGAACCGGCTGATGGGCTACCGCCGCGAGATGCGCAGGTCGTTCGGTTCGGTGGTCGACGCCCTCCACATCGAATCGGACTACTCGCTCACCGGCGGGCACGCGGCGGCCCGCCGGCTGCTGGCCGCGGGAGCCACGGCGGTGATCGCGGGAAGCGACCTGATGGCGCTGGGCGCGGTCGCGGGAGCGCGCGAAGCGGGGCTCCGCGTGCCCGATGACGTGTCGGTCGTCGGATATGACGACTCCTATCTGGCCGCGCACGGCGACCCGCCGCTGACGACCGTGCAGCAGCCGATCGAGCAGATGGCCTCCGCCGTGGCCACGGCGATGTGGCAGCGCCTGCAGGGCTACCACGCACCGCACGTGGATCATGTGTTCACGCCGCGGCTGGTGGTCCGCGCCTCGACCGCCCGGCCGCCGGCGCACAGGACGGCGGCGCACGGGACGGGCGGCGCGGGCCACAGAGGCGCGGGGGCCTGAAAGTTTCACGGCCCCGGGGTCAGCCCCGGCGGATCGCAGCAGCCTGGCGGCATGCCGTGTGGAACGCGGGCGTAACCCGAGCGCGCGCCATTGACATCCCGTGGCCCGTCCTCAGAATCCTGTTTGGGAGCGCTCCCACTCTTTCTCTCCTTTGCTTGATCCGGCGCGAAGCACCTACCAGCGGCTTCATGCCGGCCCCACTCCTGGAGGACTTTTTCGATGCCTCGATTCCGCACCAGAACGGGAGCGCTCCCACGTTTCCGGAAACGGGTCGCCGCGCTGGCGCTGCTCAGCCTGACGGCCGGGACGACCACCGCGCTGGCGGCCACACCCGCCCTCGCGGCCGTCTCCTGCGAGGTCACCTACACGACCAACGACTGGCAGGGCGGCTTCACCGCCAGCGTGTCGATCAAGAACCTGGGTGACCCGCTGAACGGCTGGACGCTCGGTTTCGCCTTCCCCGACGCCTCGCAGAAGGTCACCCAGGGCTGGAGCGCCACCTGGTCGCAGAGCGGCCAGGCCGTCACCGCCAAGAACCTGGACTGGAACGGCAACCTGGCCACCGGCGCCTCGACCGACATCGGGTTCAACGGGAGCTGGTCGGGGAGCAACCCCAAACCGACCGCCTTCACGATCAACGGCACCACCTGCGGCGGTACCGGCCCGGCCAACCAGCCGCCGACCGCGAAGATCACCAAGCCGGTCGCGGGGGCCACCTTCACCGCGCCCGCCACGGTGGACATCACCGCCGACGCCGCCGACGGCGACGGCACGGTCACCAAGGTCGAGTTCTTCAACGGCGCCACGCTGCTGGGCACCGACACCAGCGCCCCGTACGCCTACAGCTGGGCGGCAGTGCCCGCCGGCGACCACTCGCTCACCGCGCGGGCGACCGACGACAAGGGCGCGGCCACGACCTCCGCCCCGGTCGGGATCAGCGTCCAGGCGGACACCACCCCCGCGGTGCTCCTCACCCCCGCCACGCTCGCCGTCCCCGAGGGCGGGAACGCGGCCCTGTCGGTCAAACTCTCCAGGGCTCCATCCGCGAACGTCACCGTGACGACCGCCAGGACCGGCGGCGACACCGACCTGACCGTCGGCTCCGGCGGGTCGCTGACCTTCACCCCCGCCAACTGGAACACCGCCCAGACGGTCAGGATCGCCGCCGCCGAGGACGCCGACCAGACCTCGGGCAGCGCGGAGTTCACCGCCGCCGCCACCGGCCACACCTCGGCCAAGGCGACCGCGACCGAGGTGGACAACGACGGCACGGGCGGCGACAACGAGTACGTCAAGCGGTTCACCACGCTGTACAACAAGCTCAAGGACCCGGCCAACGGCTACTTCTCCCCGCAGGGGGTGCCCTACCACTCGGTGGAGACCTTCATGGTCGAGGCGCCGGACCACGGGCACGAGACCACCTCCGAGGCCTACAGCTACTACCTGTGGCTGGAGGCGGCCTACGGCAAGGTGACCGGCGACTGGAGCAGGTTCAACGACGCCTGGGCCTCGATGGAGAAATACATCATCCCGGCCACCGCGGACCAGCCGACCAACTCCTTCTACAACGCTTCCAAGCCCGCCACCTACGCCGGTGAGTGGGACGACATCAGGCAGTACCCGTCCAAGCTGGACGGCGGCGTGAGCGTCGGCAGCGACCCGATCGCGGGCGAGCTGAAGAGCGCCTACGGCACCAGCGACGTGTACGGCATGCACTGGCTGCTGGATGTGGACAACACCTACGGCTTCGGCCGCTGCGGCGACGGGACCACCAAGCCCGCCTACATCAACACCTACCAGCGCGGCCCGGAGGAGTCGGTCTTCGAGACCGTCCCCCAGCCCTCCTGCGACACCTTCAAACACGGCGGCAGGAACGGCTACCTGGACCTGTTCACCGGCGACAGCAGCTACGCCAAGCAGTGGAAGTACACCAACGCCCCCGACGCCGACGCCCGCGCCGTCCAGGTGGCCTACTGGGCGCACACCTGGGCCAAGGAACAGGGCAAGGAATCGCAGGTCGCCGCCTCGGTCGGCAAGGCCGCGAAGATGGGCGACTACCTGCGCTACGCGATGTACGACAAGTATTTCAAGAAGCAGGGCTGCACGAGCACCTCGTGCCCGGCCGGCACCGGCAAGGACAGCTCGGCCTACCTGCTGAGCTGGTACTACGCCTGGGGCGGCGCGCTCGACGCCTCCGCCGGCTGGGCCTGGCGGATCGGCTCCAGCCACAA
Organism: Streptosporangium sp. NPDC048886; assembly: GCF_055586905.1. Taxonomy (NCBI): domain Bacteria; kingdom Bacillati; phylum Actinomycetota; class Actinomycetes; order Streptosporangiales; family Streptosporangiaceae; genus Streptosporangium; species Streptosporangium sp. NPDC048886. The sequence continues at coordinate 16,602 of NZ_JBVJHH010000020.1, read as the reverse complement.
CCACTCCGGCTACCAGAACCCGATGGCAGCCTGGGCGCTGTCGAGCGTGGACGCGCTCAAGCCCAAGGGGGCGACCGCCGTACAGGACTGGACCACCAGCCTGAAGCGGCAGCTGGAGTTCTACCGCTGGCTGCAGTCGGCCGAGGGCGCGATCGCCGGTGGCGCCACCAACAGCTGGCAGGGCCACTACGCGGCCCCGCCGTCCACGCTGCCGACCTTCTACGGCATGACCTACGACTGGCAGCCGGTCTACCACGACCCGCCGTCCAACCAGTGGTTCGGCTTCCAGGCCTGGTCGATGGAGCGGGTCGCGGAGCTCTACTACGCGACCGGCAACGCCGACGCCAAGGCCCTGCTGGACAAGTGGGTCAAGTGGGCCACCGACCACACCACGGTCAACGCCGACGGCACCTTCCAGATCCCCTCGACCCTGGTGTGGACCGGCCAGCCCGACACCTGGAACGCCGCCGGCCCGGGGGCGAACGCCGGGCTGCACGTCAGCATCCGGGACTACACCTCCGACGTGGGCGTGGCCGGCTCCTACGCCAAGGTGCTGACGTACTACGCGGCCAAGTCCGGTGACGCCAAGGCCAAGAGCGTCGCCAAGGGCCTGCTCGACGGCATGTGGAAGAACAACCAGGACGCCAGGGGCGTCTCGGTGGCCGAGACCAAGGCCGACTACAACCGCCTCGACGACCCGATCTACGTCCCGGCCGGCTGGACCGGCAAGATGCCCAACGGCGACGTGATCGACAGCGGCTCGACCTTCCTGTCCATCCGGTCCTTCTACAACAACGACCCGGACTGGCCGAAGGTGGACGCGTTCCTGAAGGGCACCGGCCCCGCGCCGTCCTTCAACTACCACCGGTTCTGGGCCCAGGTCGACGTGGCCGTCGCCCTGGCGGAGTACGGCCGGCTCTTCCCCTGACCGGCTGAGCGGCCGGCCGGCTGACCGGCCGGCCGGCTCCGCCCTGAGACCTCGGGGCGTGGCGGCACCCCTGACCTGCCGCCACGCCCCGAGCACCACCTCCCGCACGCCCCGAGCACCACCTCCCAGAGGCACCCCGTCCCGAGCCCCCCTCCGAGAGGCGCTCCCTATGAAGAGATCCCTGGCGGCCCTGGCCCTGCTGGCCCTGGTGGGCCGTGCCGGTGCCCGCCGTCCAGGCCGCCGCGGCGACGTTCGGCTACGGCGAGGCACTGCAGAAGTCCATCTGGTTCTACGAGGCCCAGCAGTCGGGGAAGCTGCCGAGCTGGAACCGCGTCGGCTGGCGCGGCGACTCGGGGCTCGACGACGGCAAGGACGCCGGGCTCGACCTGACCGGCGGCTGGTACGACGCCGGCGACCACGTCAAGTTCGGCCTGCCGATGGCGGCCAGCGCGACGATGCTGGCCTGGGGCGCGGTGGAGTACCGCGACGCCTACGCCTCCTCCGGGCAGCTCACCCATCTGCTGAACAACCTGAGGTCCGTCAACGACTACTTCGTCAAGGCCCATCCGTCGCCGAACGTGCTCTACGGGCAGGTCGGCAACGGCGGCAGGGACCACGCCTGGTGGGGACCGGGCCGAGCCTGCTGTCGGGGAAGACCTACTACGTCACCGTCGACTGCTCCGGCACCTCGATCGCCCCCGCGGGCCAGTCGCAGCACCGGCGCGAGGTCCAGTTCCGCATCGCGAGCACCGGCACGTGGGACCCGTCCGACGACTGGTCGTACAAGGGCGTCGCCACCACCCCCGGCGCCACCCCGGTCCGCGTCTCGAACATGACGCTCTACGCCGGCACGGCCAAGATCTGGGGCGACCCGCCCGGCGACGAGCCGCCGCCGACGGAGGACGAGGTCGCGCCGTCCAGGCCCGGCAAGCCCGCCGTCTCCGCCGTCACCGGGAGCACCGCCAGGCTGACCCGGACCGCCTCCACCGACAACGCCGGCGTGCGCGGCTACGACGTCTACCGGGGCGCGGCGAAGGTCGGGACCGCCCCGTCGAACGTCTTCGACCTCACCGGGCTCACCCCCGCGACGGCCTACACCGTCCACGTCGTGGCCAGGGACGCGGCGGGCGACTCCTCGCCGGACTCCGAGAGCACCGCCTTCACCACGGCCACGGCCCCGGCGGGCGGCTGCACCGCCACCTACAGGGTGACCAACTCCTGGCGGGGCGCCTTCCAGGCCGAGGTGACCGTCAGGAACGAGGGCGCCACGGCCGTCAACGGCTGGAGCGTGACCTGGAGGTTCCCCGACGGCCAGACGATCAGTCAGCTCTGGAACGGCACGCACGCCCAGACGGGGGCGGAGGTGTCGGTCAGGAACGTCACCTGGAACGGCGCCCTCGCCCCGAACGCCACGACGTCCTTCGGCTTCACCGCGGGCCAGAACGGCGCCAACGGCATCCCTGCCCCGGTGACCTGCACCGCGAGCTGACCCCTCGCACCCGGGGTGCCGCACTCGGGCACCCCCCGAGATCCCCGGCCGGGCGTGACGGACCCTCGCCCGGCCGGCCGTCCCCCAACCGAGGTAGATCATGAGAACACGACTCGCGACGCTCGTCGCGCTCCTGCTGTCGTTCTTCGTCTCGATGCCGTCCGTCCCGTCGCCGGCCGCCCACGCCGCCACCGGTCTCCACGTGAGCGGCACGAGGATCGTCGAGGCGGACGGCACCCCGTTCGTCATGCGCGGCACCAGCCACGCGCACACCTGGTACCCGGCCCAGACCTCCTCCTTCGCCGGCATCAAGTCCCTCGGCGCGAACACCGTCCGCGTGGTGCTGAGCGGCGGACGCTGGAGCGCCAACGGCGCCGCCGACGTGGCCGGCGTCGTCTCGCTGTGCAAGCAGAACAAGCTCATCTGCGTGCTGGAGAACCACGACACCACCGGGTACGGCGAGCAGGGCGGCGCCTACACCCTCGACCAGGCGGTCGACTACTGGATCAGCGTGAAGGGCGCGATCACCGGTCAGGAGGACTACGTCGTCCTCAACATCGGCAACGAGCCCTTCGGCAACACCGCCACCACCCCGGGCTGGACCCAGGCCACCTCCGCCGCGATCACCCGGCTGCGCGGCGCCGGGTTCCAGCACCTGATCATGGTGGACGCGCCCAACTGGGGCCAGGACTGGGGCTTCACCATGCGCGACAACGCGGCCACGGTCGCCGCCGCCGACCCGCAGCGCGACACCGTCTTCTCCGTCCACATGTACGGCGTGTTCGACACGGCCGCCGAGGTCACCGACTACATGCAGCGCTTCCAGACCGCCGGGCTCCCCCTGGTGGTCGGCGAGTTCGGGTTCAACCACTCCGACGGCGACCCCGACGAGGACACGATCATGGCCCAGGCGCAGGCCAGGGGGATCGGCTACCTCGGCTGGTCCTGGAGCGGCAACGGCGGCGGCGTCGAGTATCTCGACCAGGTGACCAACTTCGACGCCGCCGGCCTGACCACCTGGGGCCGGCGGCTGTTCAACGGCCCGAACGGCATCGCCCAGACCTCGGTCGAGGCCAGGATCTACGGCGGCGGCACCCCCGACACCGAGAAGCCCACCAAGCCCGGCAGGCCCACGGTTTCGGCGGTCACCTCCTCCGGAGCGGCCCTGACCTGGACCGCCTCCACCGACAACCGCGCCGTCACCGGCTACGACGTCTACGCCGGCAGCACCGAACTGGGCTCCTCGGCCACCGCCTCCCTCGCCCTGACCGGCCTGGACCCCGCCACCGCCTACACCGTCCACGTCGTCGCCCGCGACGCCGCCGGCAACCTCTCCACCGCCTCCGACAGCGCCTCGTTCACGACGACCACGGCCCCGCCGAGCGGCTGCACCGCCACCTACCGCACGGCCAACTCCTGGCAGGGCGGCTTCCAGGGCGAGGTCACCGTCACCTGCACCACCGCCGTGACCTCCTGGAGGACCACCCTCACCTACCCCTCCGGCGTGAACGTCACCCAGTCATGGAGCTCCACCATGACGGCCGACCCACCCGCCTTCACCTTCACCGACGCCGTCTGGAACGGCACCCTCCCCGCCGGCGGCTCGACCACCTTCGGCTTCATCGGCTCCTGGACGGGCACCGGCACCCCGCCCACCCCTGTCATCTCCTGACCGGGTGAGCACCGGGCCGGCGGCCGCAGGCGGTCGCCGGCCCGGTGGCAGGCCGGCGTGGACGGGCCGGGCCGGCCCCGTCCCCCGGCGGGGTCAGGCGAAGACGTCCTGCTGGTAACGGCCCTCGGCCTCCAGGGCGCGCAGCCACTCCTCGCCGTCGCCGCCGGTCCGCTCCCGGTAGATCGTCGCGAGGGTCCGCCGTACGGCGGGCGCCATCCGGAGCCCGTCACCGCAGACGTAGACGTGGGCGCCCCGCTCCAGCAGCGCCCAGAGCGTGTCGGCCTCGGCGGCGACCGCCTCCTGGACGAACCGGAAGGGATGGCCGGCCACCGCGGAGAACGCCGGGTGCACGCGGGCGACCCCGGCCTCCTCCCAAGCCTGGAGCTCCGAGCGGTAGAGCCAGTCGTGCGAGGGGTGGCGGCAGCCGTAGAAGACCTCGGCGGGGCCGGTCGCCCCGGCCAGGGCCCGCTCCTCCAGGAAACCGCGGAGCGGGGCGAACCCGGTGCCCGGACCGATGAGGATCACCGGCGTCGCCGGGTCGTCGGGGAGGCGGAACGGCGGACTCGGGACCCGCACATACCCGTAGAAGACGTCACCGGGCTCCAGGCCCGCCAGGTAGGCCGAGCACATGCCCCGGTACTCGCCGCTGCCCGACCAGGCGGCTCCCTCCACCAGGCCGACGGTGATCCGGACCCGGCCGGGTCCGGCCAGCGGCGAGGAGGAGATCGAGTAGTAGCGCGGCCGGATCGGCCCCGTCATCTCCAGGAAGATCGACAGGGGCAGCGTGATCGCCGGGAACCGCTCCAGGAGCGTGAGCACCGAGACGCGCTTGGCGAGGATCTCGTCGGCGTAGGCGGTCTCCAGCTCCGCGAGCCGGCCCCGGGTCCACGGGCACTCCGTCTGCCCGGCCAGCACCGCCAGGTCGGAGCGCGTGGCCACCTCCTGGAGCTCGGCGAACTCGGTCAGCAGCAGCCCGGCCGTCACCGGGGTGTCCACGGGCAGGTGGGTCGTCCCGCGGGCGCGCAGCCGTACGACCTGCTCGCGGGGGAGGCGCAGGCAGCGCAGCGCCCACTCGACCAGCTCGGGGTCGTTCTTGGCGAAGACCGCCAGATGGTCGCCCGCCGTGTACGTCGTCCCGGCGGGCAGCTCGGCCACGATCGAGCGGACCCCGGGACGCGGCGCCTCCAGCGAGAAGTCCCACAGCCCGGCCGGGTCACCGATCAGCTCGTCGTTGGAGAGCACGGTCAGCGGGAACGCCTGCGGGGACACGACCGCGGGGCGGACGTCGGCCTCGGTGAGGACCTCCATCTCGTAGCGGGGCCCGCTCTCGGCGGCGGCCGTGCCGTACTCCGCCGCCAGCGCCGCCCAGAGGGCCGCGGTCCAGGCCGAGACGTCGCCGTCGAAGTCGCCGTCCGCGTCGGCCTCGCCGCGGTCGATGAGCGGCACGGCACCGGCCCGGACGAGCTTGTCGAAGGCCCGGCGGGGGAAGTCCTGGTAGGTGGGCCACTGTGTGTTGCCGCAGCCGAGCAGCGCGAGCCGTACCCCGTCCATGGCGGGCAGGTCGTCGAGGGCGTCGAAGCGCTGGGCGTTGTCGGGGGCCTTGCCGTTGTAGGTGGAGGTGACCACCACGAGCAGCCCGTCCTCGGGCGGGTCGAGCTCGTCCAGGGTCGTCAGCGTGGTCGCGAACCCGGAGCGCCCGGCGCGCTCGGCCAGCCGCTCGGCGACGTCGGCGGAGGTGCCCAGGTTGGAGCCGTAGGCGACGGTGAGGCCGACACCGGCGACGGCCACCTCCACCGGCTGTTCCTCGACCGTCTCCACCGTCTCGGCCGCGCCCCTCTCGTACGGCCTGCGCTCCCTGACCCGGAGCGTGAAGCCGTCGGGCTTGAGGGTGAGCGTCTGCTTGATCTGCATCCGGTATGCCTCCGGATCGGAGATCGCGAACCGCTGCAGGACGACGGCCAGGGCCAGCCGCGCCTCGGTCAGCGCGAACTGGCGCCCGATGCAGGCCCGCTCGCCGTTGCCGAACGGCTTGTAGGCGGCGGGGTGGTGATCGGTCCTGTTCTCGGGGAGCCAGCGGTCGATGTCGAACTCCTCCGGCCGGTCCCACGCCTTCGGGTGCCGGTGCAGCGGCGGCAGGAGGACGACGGCCGTCTGGCCCTCGCGCACCAGATAGCCGCCGACGGTGGTGTCGGCGAACGCCTTGACCGAGAACGCCGGGATGGGCGACCAGATCCGCAGCGTCTCCTCCAGGATCCGCGGGATCACGTCCAGCTTCATGATCGTTTCGTAGGTGGGGACGGTGTCCCCCGGCAGCATCCGGTCCACCTCGGCGTAGGCCCGGGCGAGCACGTGCGGGTTGCGCAGCAGGTTGTACAGGGCGAAGGAGAGCAGCCCGCTGGTGGTCTCGTGCCCGGCGATGAGGAAGGTCAGGACCTGGTTGCGGATGTTCTCATCCGACAGCCGCTCGCCGCTCTGCGGGTCGGACGCCTCCAGCATCAGGCCGAGCAGGTCCTTGGTGTCGCTCCGGCCCGCGGCCCGGCGCTGCCTGATGACGTCGTCCACCAGGTCCTGCATGGTCAGGATGTCGGCCCGGTAGGTCTCCTCCTGCCGCTTCTTGAGCTTGGTGACCAGGGGGAGCTGCCGGTTGCGGAACATCGCCTCGGTCAGCGCGCGGCCCATCGCCTGCAGGAACGGGTGCAGCTCGGGTGAGTCGAAGGAGTCGAACCGGTAGTCGAACCCGGTGAGGGAGATCGTGTCGAGCGTGAGCCTGGTCATGTCGTCGGGCACGTTGACCTCGTCCGAGACCGCCCACTTGGCCGCGAGGGCCTGCGCCACCTCCAGCATCTGCGGGAAGTACGCCTTCATGGACCGCTGGCTGAAGGCCGGCATCAGGATGCGGTGCGCGTGCCCCCAGACCGGCTCGTCGCGGCGGGCGGTGAACAGCCCGTCGCCGCCGAAGTCACGGACGATGGACAGCGGCGGGTCGATGCCCTTGTAGAAGCGCGTCTCGTCGCAGAGCTCCGCGACCAGGTCCGGATCGGAGACGAACAGGACCTTACGGCCCAGCAGATCGAGCTGGTAGATGCCTTCGTCATGCTCCGCGGCGAGTTTTTCGAGGAACGCGTTGGGCGCGTGCGCCGGTATCTGGAGCGTGTTGCCGACGAAGGGCAGCCCCTGCGGGGCGGGGATGGACCGGACGGCCGACATGGAGAACTCCTCCCTTGGCCGACGATCTCCCGATACCGCCAGCCATACACTGTATGTTTGACGCTACCATACGGTGTATGGCAGTGAGTGCGCGCAGGGGACGGCCCCTGACACCTGAGGAGATCTACGCGACCACGCTGCGTCTGGTCGACGCCGCCGGAGTGGACGGGCTGTCCATGCGCAAGCTGGCGGCCGAGCTCGGGGTCAACCCGATGTCGCTCTACCACCACGTGGAGAACAAGACGGCACTGGTGCGCGGGGCCTGCGCGGCCGTCGCCTCCCGGCTGCGGCTGCCCCCCGACGACGGCGCCCCGTGGCAGGAGCAGCTACGCGCGCTGGCCCACGCCTACCGCTCCCTCTCGCAGTCGCACCCGTCGCTCTGGTCCTACGTCAACCACCACCCCGACGTGATCGATCAGGAAGGCGACATGTGGGTGGTGTTCAACCGGGTCCTCGCCGCGGCCGGGGTCCCCGCCGAGGAGCTGGTCCACACCCGCAAGGCGCTGTTCACGTTCGTCTTCGGCTTCCTGTCCGCCGAGACCAGCGGGCTGCTCACCGAGTTCGGCGGCACCACGGACGCCGGCGACACCTTCGAGGTCGCCCTCGACCTCATCGTCGCCGGCCTTGAGGCCCGCCACTCCTGACACCCCCGCGGGCCGCCGCGCGGGACGTCACCGGGGCGCCGGGCCGTGCCCGCGCAGCGCCGCGACCAGCCAGCGCGCGAGGCGGAGATGCCCCTCATGGGTGGGGTGGACGCCGTCGCGCAGGAGCGTCCCGCGACCCCAGCGCCGGCCGAGCGGGTCGAGGAAGGCCGTCCCCTCCTCGGCGGCGGCGGAGGCGATGGCGTCTCTGACCCCGTAGGCCCATCGGGGGGCCCGCGCCATCCAGATGGGGCCGATCACCACGGTCCTGGTCCGCGGCCAGTGGGCGCGGACCAGCCCCAGCAGGCGCCTGGCGGCCCCGTTGACCGCGCCGGGCCTGGTCCGGCGGTCGTTGTGCCCGCCGGAGACGATCAGCAGGTCGGGCGCGGGCCGCCAGGAGAGCTCCTCGGCGAAGGACCGCTGGAAGGTCCGCTCCACCGACCCGGGGTTGACGAAGCCCGTCCCGGCCGCCCCGGCGGTGACCAGCTGCCAGCCCAGCTCGCGCGCGGCCCGCGCGGCGTAGGTGTCCCACCGCTGGACCGGGCCCGACCCGACGGTGAAGCTGTCTCCGATGATCATGACCACCGGGGCCGCGGCCCGGCACGGCGGCGGGCTCGACGGCGGGGGTGAGCCCCCCGGACGGGGTGGGCCCGCCGGCGGGGACGGGGCCGGCGTCGCGCCCGGCCCGGCCGCGATCATGCCGGCCGCCGGTACGGCCTCACCGCCCGCCCCGGTGGTGCATCCTGAAATAAGGCAGTAAATCGCTACAAGAATGGCGGCTGTGGATGCTCGGGGTCGTCGACGCACAGGCCCGTGCATGCCACCTCGGGGGCTCTAGGCTGCCAATCGGGGACTCTAGGCTAACGATATGAGCGGTGACCTCTACGGGCGTACGCAGCGACTTGAACTCGCCGACCAGAACCTGCGCTCCTTCGACGCGGTGGTCCTGGCCTCGTCGCCCGACGGGATCGTCTTGAGCAAGTCGGCATTCTATCCAGGTGGGGGCGGCCAGCCGGCGGATCACGGAGTTCTCATCTGGCTGGGAGTGGAGACCCGCATCACCGGAGTGCGCAAAGGTGACGAGCTATACCTGATCCCCGCCGAGGACGACCCGCTCCCGCCGCCGGGGACGGCCGTGCGGGCGGCCGTCGCCGACGAGAGGCGCTCGGCCCTGATGCGTACCCACTCGGCGCTGCACGTGCTGTGCGGGGTGGTCTTCCGTGACTTCGGCGCCCTCGTCACGGGCGGCAACATGGAGGAGTTCAAGTCTCCAAAAAGGCAGACTACCGGCTTGCCCGTAAAGGTCTCCCACTGATCTAGATGACGGGCGGTCAGTCGCCCGCACCCTCGACTTCGCGCCCATCCTGCGGCACCACGAACGTCCCCATCGACCGGACCGGCCGGACCAGTCCTTGATCAGTGAGGCTCTCCACCACGTGCCGGGCCGTATTCATGCCAACCTCGAACTCTTGTGCGATTTGCTTGAGGCTGGGAATCTTGGCACGGGGCGGATAGGTGCCGTCCTGAATGCGCCCCCGGATGATCTCCATCACCTGTATCCACACAGGCCGCTCGGGCTCCGGATCGAACTTGATCATGGGGCAGACGGTAGTGCGCCCCGGCCTACCCCGGCCTACCGGGGACTGCCCAGGCATACCCGGGTCTGCCCCGGCATGCCCATACGAATATGGGGTATAACGGACCAGCGGCGGCGCGGAACAATCCTTCGTCGGGTTGTCGGGCCGCGCCGCCGCCCTCCATTGAGAAGTGGAGCCCCAACTACCTAGGGCGATCCACAAGCTGCGGCCGCTACATCGACGCACCCTCGACGTCATGAATGCCTACCGCCTCTACACCAGCAAGGAAGCCGCCGAGCGAGCAGGCGGGGGACTCAGCCCCAGCTTCTTCGACCGGCTCGCCGCATCCCGGCAGGTCGAGCACACTTACGCTGCCCGCAAAATCCGCTGGACCGACGCGCAGATCGCTGCGGCCATCGCGTACCACGCCCGCGGAGGCACGCCTTCGAGCACACCTCAGCCGGTCACCCCTTCCGCCCGCTCCCTGCGCGTTCCAGGCGCAGTGACACCGCTGCGCGCCAAGCCCGGCAAGCGCTACGCCGAGAGGATGGACAGGCCGGCAACTACGTTGCGAGCCCGCCCCGAGGCGGCCCGCTCCTACGGAAAGCAGGTGGCCCCCTGATGACCCAACGCCGCCCCTCCCCCGAGGAAAAAGCCCGCATCGCCGAAGAGAAGGTAGCCGAGCGCCGGGCCACGATCAGAAAGATCGTAGATCAGGCCCCGCCCTTCTCCATGCATCAGATCGCCGTGCTGTCGCGGATCTTTGAAGGATCCGCCGAGTGGATGCGTCGGCGGGCCGCAGAGAAGGCCGCCGGCCGCGCCACTGAAGCCGAGACAACATGAGCTCCGACAAACAGGATCCGCAGGACACCCCCAAGGTCATCAATAAGCATCAGCTAGCTGCGCTTATCGACATGAAGGTCTCTTGGGTTGAGAACAAGTGCCGAACCAGGAAGATCCCTCACCTGCTGATCGCCAATCAGTATCGATTCACACAGGATCATGTGGCCGAGATCCTCGCGATGCACGAGCGCCGCCCTGCCGAACAGCCATCACCCGCCAGCTCAGAGCACGCTCTGGACGCCCGGCCACTTCGACGTGGCCCCCGAAAGCCTCTCCCGCCGCCGGCCGCCACCAAGGTTGCGCCGCTGCGTGATCGCGGACTCCCAACGCACCGTCTGCGTCGCCCGGCTGTTGGCTCGTAAAGCACCAATGGCACGAAGAGGCCCCGTCTCCCTGCTGGGAGACGGGGCCGACCCTCGCCACAGGGCACCCAGTGCATGAGTGGGACGCCACACCCGCCTCATAGGTTCACATCCGCCTCTTACCTAAAGGTAAGGTTCGGGTTTTCGCAGCTCAGCCCTTGCCTACGCGAACACGCCCTGGGCACTATTTCGCATTACGGACCGCCCTATCTCCTGCGAGTAGTGGTTCCCACAAACCCCTACAGGTAGGGCGGTCCCTCAAAATCAGGCGTCGGCCGGCTTGTCAGGGTTGGCGACGAACGTTCCCATGCCGCGCACCGAGTAGGCCACGCCCTCCTCGCGCAGCCGGGTGAGCACTTTCTGGGCGGTGTTCGGCGCGATCTCGAACTCGCGGACCAGGTCATGCTGGGACGGCAGTTGAGTGTCGACCGGGTAGGCGCCGTCTGCGATCCTCCGCTTGAGGACCTCGGCGACCTGGGCCCACTTGGGTGCGTTCTGCCTCCACTCGATCATCACAAGTGCACCGTATAAACCCATGCTGACCTGCGGATACTCATGGTTACCCAAGGCTAGGCATGGTTAAGTGTGGTTAAGTCGTCTACTCTGGCGGGAGTTGCTCAAAGTAACGAGCCCGCCACGACGCCGAGAACGCCGAGACGGGCCCTTGGACGGACGATGGAGGTCCGACCCATGGCACAGCCTAAATCCGACGCAACCGTCGGAAAAGCGCCCGTTGAGATTGCCGAGTCCGCGGCCCGCGACTGGCGCACCGGCCACCCCGACTCTCCCGAGATCCGCGCCGCCGTAGTGGAATCGACTCTTGCGGCATGGCGGGAGGCGTGGGGATGACTTCCGAAGAGTGGATCGCCTGGTGCAGAAGAACGCTCTGCGCCCACTGCCGCCAGTACATCCTGTACATCGACTCAGGTGCGTTCGGGCGCCTGTACGTCAACTCCAACTGGATGAGCCAGTGCATCGGATCTCCGAAGGGCATGCACTGGCCATGAGCACTACTACGAAGCGGCAGCGTCCTCAGCGCAAGACCCTGACCGTCATCTGCACCACGGAGATCTCATGCGATGGGGAGAGGTGGCAGGAGCACGGGGCGACGTCTCGTGGTATCCGACCGCGAGACGAGCCGGCGTCGGCCGCTCAGGAGGTCCTCGGCCGGGTGGCCGCGAGCTCGCCTCATCACTGGTGGCGGGTGCAGTGGGCGCTCACCCAGCACAGCAGCGTCGAGGCCGGCCGCGTGACCTACGAGCCCAGCACTCCTGGATGTGAGTGCATCCAGTACTAGACCACCTGGCTGCCGTAGTCGCTGCGGCGCGGCAGCCAGGTGTACCACCTCGGGGTCGTGGCGGGCCAAGTCGTCCACATCCCGAGCAGGTGGCTCGCGTTGAGCTTGGAGGGGCGGACGCGAGGCCACCCATAACGTCCGGCAGGTGAGACCACACCCGATCCCCACCTGCTGGACAGAAACAGAAAGCGCCGCCCTCCCACGGGGAGGGCGGCGCTTTCGCATGCCTGAGCTAGTCAGCGGCCGGCGGACGCTCAGGAAGCTCAGCGTCAGGCTTGCCGAGGTACCAGTCGATGAAGCGGTTGATGGCCTCAGCGCGGTTTGTTCCTTGGCCGCGGGTGGCTTCGCCGAAGGCGCCCCACTTCTGCTCTTCGACCCGCACGTTTCGGGTGGGGGTCTTGGGTGCGTTCGGCATGCGATCACGGTACGCGGGTGTAGGTGCAGTAATCAATTTAGCTCCCTGGTTGCGGTGTAGCTACACCCGAGAGTACGGTGTAGCTACACCCGATGGCAATGAGGGAGAACAACATGGCCTACGCCGAGTACGCCGCCCACGACACCGTCAACACCCCTGGCGTGCACACGGTCACCCACGCCCCGGGCAGCGACCGGGTCGAGACGATGCCCAGCGCCCTGCACATCGAGGCCGGCTACTCCACCTGCACCCACAACCGGGCCGCCGCGCTGTGTCTCGCCTGCAACCTCGCGTCCGCGACTGGCGCCCCCGCCCTGATCCCCGCCGCCTGACACCGCACCCAACAGAAGAGGAACGACATGAAGACCGCCACGACCGAATGGCCGGAAGGCGTCATTGCCCGCTACCTCACCGTCGGCGGCGCCCACGTGGACATCCGCATCCCCACCCAGGAAGACGACTCCGAGCAGCAGGCCACCACCACCTGCGGCGGCTGCACCGAGGTGCAGCACAACTACCGGTCCACCTGGGGTTCTTTCCCCGCCGACAATCCTCAGCACGCCCGCGACTGCGTGCTCACCAAAGCCCGCGAGTGGGCGCAGGACCACGCCGAGCACTGCCGCGCCATGCCGAAGCCGCAGAACTGATGTTGCGGATGCCGCCCGGCCCCGCGGTCGGACGGCGTCCGGAGCAGCAGCTCCATGACACGAAGGAGAAGCACGTGAACAAGACCGAGCTCATCGCCGCCGTTGCCGAGCACGCCGACCTCCCGAAGAAGACCGTCGCCGACGTCCTGGCCGCCGCGTTCGACGTCATCCCCATGGCCGTCGCCGCCGGCGACTCCGTGGCCATCCCCAGCTTCGGCACCTTCGAGGCCGTCGACCGCGCCGAGCGCGCCGGCCGGAACCCGCAGACCGGCGCGGAGATCCTGATCCCCGCGTCCCGGGTGCCGAAGTTCCGCCCCGGCTCGGTCTTCAAGGGCCTGGTCAACGACAGCAAGTCGCTCGTCACCGCCTGACCGGCGCTGACGTTGCGGATCGCGCCCGGCCCGTCCGGGCGCGTGTCCGGAGCACCAGCTCCCACCACACGAGATCGGAGATGCGGATCATGCGCCCTACCGCTTTCAACATGATCGCGTTCGCGTTGGTGTTCGTTCTCGCCAACGTCGGCCTGATCGCGCTCGCGTACACGCTCGTCAAATAGCCCGTCCGTCGACACGCACGCCGGTCCCGGACCGCGACTCGACCGCGGTCCGGGACCTCGATCCCGCACCTGCCTGACAGGAGAAGGACATGACCCAGATTTCCATGCCGCCGCCCGACCCGCCAGGCGAACCCACCCCCCAGGACATCACCCGCGGCCTCGCGGAGCTGGAGCGTCTCGTCGCTGACCACGCGCCCGCGGCCCCGACCGAGTCGGCCCCGCTGTACGACCCCGCCGACGGCGAGACCAAGCGCGTCCGCCAGCTCCGCGCCGAGGTCGCCGAGGCCCACGCTCTCGCCAACCTCCAGGACGACGAGACGCCCCTGCTGCTCGACACCGACCGGGTCCGCCGCCACCGGCGCCGCACCTGGGAGGCCGCCCGCCTGCACCAGCTCGCGCAAGACCCCGCAGCGGTCGCCTACCGCGACGCCCGGGTCCGCCGGATCACAACCACCATGACGCTGGGCGCCGCCGGCATCGCGCTGGCCGTGTCGTCCATCGGTGTGCAGGCGTCCGTCGCGAAGGCGCTCAAGCTCCGAAGCGGGGACCTCGGCTACTGGGCGGCGTTCGGCGTCGAGGCCGTCCTGAGCCTCCCGCTGCTCGCCGCGGTCGGGGTGCAGGCGTACTCCGCGATCCGCGGCCGGGTCGTCGACCGGCGGAGCCCGGAAGGCCGGCGGCTGTTCCGGGTCGAGCTGACGCTGCTCTCCCTGACCCTGGTGCTCAACTGCTGGCCCGCCCTGAAGTGGTCCGGGTTCAGCCTCCTGGACCTGATCGTCCACTCGCTCGGACCGGTCGCCGCGGTGATCGCCGTGTGGGTCCTGCCGACCCTGTGGAAGATCCTCTCCGACTTGCCGGTGCCGTGGCGCAGTACCCCCGCCAGTAAGGGGGGTACTGGCCGAAAGTACAGGGGAAACGTGCCCGGCGACCCCTCCGGTGAGTACCCCCTCGGTACCCCTTACGGGATGACGCCCGAAGACCTCGACATCGAGATGAAGGCCGCCCGGATCCGGGCCATGGTCGCCGCTGGGGAGCTCCCCGAGGACGTCGGTGTGAAGCGGATCCGCGAGGCCCTGCGGTGCGGCACCGAGAAGGCTCAGGCCGTCCGTGACCGGCTCGCCGAGGGTGGCGGCTGGAACCCCGCGATCGACGAGGAGTACCGATGACCGCCCGCTGCCCGCGCTGCCGCGCCGCTCTGATTGGCGGCCCCGTGCTCTACCACTGCACCACCTGCCGCCGGCACCTGTACGCCGCCGACCTGACAACCGAGTTCACCCCCCGGAGGACCCGATGAACGCCGCCGCGCCTGCTGCCGTCGCTACGTTTGCCGCCGTCTTCGCCGCCCTGTACGCCGCCCACTCCTTCGGTGACCACTGGGTGCAAACCCACCGCCAGGCGTGCGGCAAGGGCACGCCCGGCCCCAACGGATGGCTGCTGTGCAGCAAGCATGTCGCCACCCTCACCTGGACCAAGGTGCTGGCCCTTTGGCTGATGCAGCAGGCCACCGGCCTCCACATCGATCCCGTCGTCAGCACCATCGCTCTCGCGGTCGACGCCGCCAGCCACTACGTCATCGACCGGCGCACCCCGCTCCTCGCACTGGCCGACCGGCTCGGCAAGGGCGACTTCGCCCGCCTCGGTGACGGCATGGCCGCCCCGACCGGCACTGGCGCCTACGCCCTCGACCAGTCCTTCCACGTCCTGTGGCTGTTCATTGCAGCTCTGATCATCGCGAGCGGTGACGTGTGATGAGGACCGTCTACGTCGTCACCGACGCCCGCTACCCGCTGCGAGAGCGCGTCCGCACCCTGCTGGCCAACGCCATCGTCTGGGTCCTGCTCGCCCTCGCCATCATCGGCCACACCATCGTTCTGATCGCTGGCGCCATCGACGCGCTCATCACCGCCGCCATCGGCACCCGCCGCATCGGCTACATCTCCGGCCAGTTACGCGACGCGGTCCGGGAGACCTGGGAGGAAGACCGTGAGTACTGACAGGCCAGGCCGTAGCCGGATCCCCGAGCTGTCGAACATCCCTTGGGGTGGCCCCGTCGCGATCACCCAGTACGCCAAGGTCGGACGCGACCTGTGCCGCGACCTGGGCGAGGAGTTCAACCTCGGCTCCGACGAGCTGTATGCCGTCCTCATCCGCAGCTTCAAGGGCCACCCGATTCTGTCGGTGTTCGGCGCCCCGGATGTGCGGATGCGGGCCCGCCGCGTGGTGCGCCGCCTCAAGCGGGCCGCCGAACTGCAGAAAGCCAGCGGCGTCGAGCTGGTGAAGTTCCACGCCCAGTTCCGTAAGGAGTTCATCGACATCTTGCCGGCGGCCAAGCCCACCGCGCGTAAGCCCGAGTTCAACTGGAATGACGTCTGATGGCCACTAAGCAACTGGCGCCCATCGCGCCGGACACGTCGGCTGGCTCATGGGAGCAGGTCGCCACCCGCGA
This sequence comes from Streptosporangium sp. NPDC048886, assembly GCF_055586905.1. Lineage (NCBI taxonomy): Bacteria > Bacillati > Actinomycetota > Actinomycetes > Streptosporangiales > Streptosporangiaceae > Streptosporangium > Streptosporangium sp. NPDC048886. Next base: position 525 of record NZ_JBVJHH010000020.1, on the reverse strand, counting down.
GGTCTCCAAGGCGCTGCTGTACTTCCCGCCGTGGATGGTCGGCGCGTTCCTGTTCGGCCTCGGTTGGGTGTTCCACGTGAGCCTGGACTCCGATGACCCGCAGGTCATCGCCTGGACGACCGTGTTCATCACCACGTGCGCCCTGGCCCTGACCGCCCTGACCTGGCATCAGTCGCATGCGCGCAGCCTCACCGGGCGCCTGCACTCGACGCTGACGACTCTGGCCGGCGGCCTGTGGGTATGCGCGGCCACGATCAACGGCCCCACCTCGACGATGACGGGCCGGCTGATCCTGATCGGCGGGGTCTCCATGGCCCTGTCGTTCAACATCCGCACCGTCATCCGGACCAAGCAGATCGACGTGCAAGGCGCAGTCAACGACCCGTTGAAGTTCCTGTTCGGCCAAGGCGCCGAGCGTGCGGGCATGCCCGCGATCGAGGCCCGCACCACCGCGGCGACCGCGCACAAGGTCGAGGGCGAAGTGCAGTTGGAGCCGGGCCGCCAAACCGCTGATGACCTGCAGAA